>NZ_KE340326.1:551215-877808 GCF_000413435.1 Campylobacter ureolyticus ACS-301-V-Sch3b
AATTTTATCTTTAACAAGGAAGTGATGCGAATTAGAATATCAACATAATAAATAATTCTAATAAGACTTTTCATTAAGCGATAACATCTATTTAAAAGTAATACGAAGTTGCTTTAGCAACTTTGTGCTTTAGGTGGTTCAAAGGAGTGTTTACACTCCTTGCCGCAATAAGAGCTTTGCTCTTATGAGAAGTCAAAAAAGGTAAGCTACTAAGAGCGAATGGTGGATGCCTTGGTTGGTAGAGGCGATGAAAGACGTGCTAGACTGCGATAAGTCTCGGGGAGTTGTCAAGGAACTTTGATCCGGGAATTTCTGAATGGGGAAACCCAGTATATAGTGATATATACTACCTATATGGAGCAAACGTGGGGAATTGAAACATCTTAGTACCCACAGGAAAAGAAATCAAATGAGATTACGAAAGTAGCGGCGAGCGAAATCGTAAAAGGGCAAACCACTAGTTTACTAGTGGGGTTGTAGGACTGTAACATAGACTAAAAAGAGTTAATAGAATAATCTGGAAAGTTTAAGCATAGAGGGTGATACTCCCGTATATGAAAACTCTTTTTTACTTAACAGTATCCTGAGTAAGGCGAGGCACGTGAAACCTTGTCTGAATCTGGGAAGACCACTTTCCAACCCTAAATACTACTACCAAACCGATAGTGAACAAGTACCGTGAGGGAAAGGTGAAAAGAACGGGGGTGACCCGAGTGAAATAGAACCTGAAACCATTTGCTTACAATCATTCAGAGCACGATTCTTTATGACGTGTGATGGACTGCCTTTTGCATAATGAGCCTGCGAGTTGTGATATCTGGCAAGGTTAAGGAAATCCGGAGCCGTAGCGAAAGCAAGTCTTAATAGGGCGTTTAGTCAGATATTGCAGACCCGAAACGAAGTGATCTATCCATGAGCAGGTTGAAACCGGTGTAAGAGCCGGCGGAGGACCGAACCCGCTGACGTTGAAAAGTCTTGGGATGACTTGTGGATAGGGGTGAAAGGCCAATCAAACTTCGTGATAGCTGGTTCTCTCCGAAATATATTTAGGTATAGCGTTATGTAGTAATTAGAGGGGGTAGAGCACTGAATGGGCTAGGGCATACACCAATGTACCAAACCCTATCAAACTCCGAATACCTTTAATGTAATCATAGCAGTCAGGCGGCGAGTGATAAAATCCGTCGTCAAGAGGGGAACAACCCAGACTACCGACTAAGGTCCCAAAATCTTATTTAAGTGGAAAACGATGTGAAGTTACTTAAACAACCAGGAGGTTGGCTTAGAAGCAGCCATCCTTTAAAGATAGCGTAATAGCTCACTGGTCTAGTGATTTTGCGCGGAAAATATAACGGGGCTAAAATAAGTACCGAAGTCGTAGACTTAGTTTTACTAAGTGGTAGGAGAGCGTTGTATTTAGCGTTGAAGATGTACCGGTAAGGAGCGTTGGAGCAAATACAAGTGAGCATGCAGGCATGAGTAGCGTTAAATCAGGTGAGAATCCTGATCGCCGAAAACCCAAGGTTTCCTACGCGATGCTCGTCATCGTAGGGTTAGTCGGGTCCTAAGCAAAGTCCGAAAGGGGTATGCGATGGAAAATTGGTTAATATTCCAATACCAATTATTATGTGCGATGGAAGGACGCTTAAAGTTAGTGGAGCTAACTGATGGAATAGTTAGTCTAAGGACGTAGGTTGAGTTATAGGCAAATCCGTAACTCTTTATCCAAAATCTTAAAGGCTTACAAAACTCTTCGGAGTAGCGTAAGAATCCATGATACTATCGAGCCAAGAAAAGTTTCTAAGTTTAGTAATAATTGCCCGTACCGTAAACCGACACAGGTGGGTGGGATGAGTATTCTAAGGCGCGTGGAAGAACTCTCTTTAAGGAACTCTGCAAAATAGCACCGTATCTTCGGTATAAGGTGTGCCTACCAGGGTGCAAGCCCTAGAGGTTACAACAAAGAGTCCCTCCCGACTGTTTACCAAAAACACAGCACTCTGCTAACACGTAAGTGGATGTATAGGGTGTGACGCCTGCCCGGTGCTCGAAGGTTAATTGATGGAGTTAGCATTAGCAAAGCTCTTGATCGAAGCCCGAGTAAACGGCGGCCGTAACTATAACGGTCCTAAGGTAGCGAAATTCCTTGTCGGTTAAATACCGACCTGCATGAATGGCGTAACGAGATGGGAGCTGTCTCAAAGAGGGATCCAGTGAAATTGTAGTGGAGGTGAAAATTCCTCCTACCCGCGGCAAGACGGAAAGACCCCGTGGACCTTTACTATAGCTTGACACTGCTACTTGGATAAAGATGTGCAGGATAGGTGGGAGATTATGATCTATAGATGCTAGTCTATAAGGAGTCATCCTTGAGATACCACTCTTCTTTATTCGGGTAGCTAACTAGCCTAAGTTATCCTTAGGTAGGACAATGTCTGGTGGGTAGTTTGACTGGGGCGGTCGCCTCCCAAATAATAACGGAGGCTTACAAAGGTTGGTTCAAAACGGTTGGAAATCGTTTATAGAGTATAAAGGCAAAAACCAGCTTAACTGCGACACCGACAAGTGGAGCAGAGACGAAAGTCGGTCTTAGTGATCCGGTGGTTCTGTGTGGAAGGGCCATCGCTCAAAGGATAAAAGGTACCCCGGGGATAACAGGCTGATCTCCCCCAAGAGCTCACATCGACGGGGAGGTTTGGCACCTCGATGTCGGCTCATCGCATCCTGGGGCTGGAGCAGGTCCCAAGGGTATGGCTGTTCGCCATTTAAAGCGGTACGCGAGCTGGGTTCAGAACGTCGTGAGACAGTTCGGTCCCTATCTGCCGTGGGCGTAAGAAGATTGAGGAGAGTTGACCCTAGTACGAGAGGACCGGGTTGAACCAACCACTGGTGTATAAGTTGTCCTGCCAAGGGCACCGCTTAGTAGCTAAGTTGGGATGTGATAAGAGCTGAAAGCATCTAAGCTCGAAGCCAACTCCAAGATTAATCTTCTTTTAAGAGCTCTTATAGACTATAAGTTTGATAGGCTGGGTGTGTAAGTGATGTAAGTCATTTAGCTGACCAGTACTAATAGCTCGTTTGCTTATCTTATTTTTATCTACTTAATATAATAAGTAGAGTTAAGCATCACTTCCTTGTTAAGGATAAATTATTCTTTAAACAAGTTTTATAGTTTTAAATATTAAAACTTAGACTTTTAACAATTTAACTAACAGTGTTTAATAAGAATATTTATTTAAATATTTTTATTTAACACTGTCCGTGGTTATACAGATGTGGAAACGCCTTGCTCCATCCCGAACCAAGAAGCTAAGCACATCGTGGCTGATGATACTCTCCCTTACTGGGATGTTGGGAAAGTAGGTCACTGCGGACTTTGTTTTTATACTAACTATATATTTTTAATTATTAATTTATCCAGTATTTATTACAATGTTTATTTTAAAAAATCTATCTAGTAAAATTAAATCTTAAAGACTTTTATTTATTTGCTTGTTTATCTTATCTTGTTTATGTGTTTATTTAGATAACGGTGGTTTATTTTTTAAAGATAATAAATCTAAGTTATTTTTTAAATATACAATATTGATTAAATCTTAAATGAAAAGAGTTAAAATCTATTTTTTATTTTACTAAAGCTCATAATTGCAAGTAGAAAGAGCTAAAAGAGGTGGGGGAGCAGGCAAAAAAACAATCTGTCTGGAGTGTTAAAACAGATGGATATTTTTACTTAAATCGTTAAAACTGCTTTATCAAATAGTTATTTGCTTGTTAAATTTATTCTAATAACTGGAAAGCTTTATAATGGTTTAGTTGGATTATAGAGATAAAGAACATTTTAGAATAAAATTTTACAAGAATGAGTTTATAATCTGTAAAAACTGTATAAGTGGAATTGATTACTTCTAGGCTTGTGCTGAGCATATATTTTATTTTATTAAAATTAATAAGAGAATATTCCTTTAAGTTATTTTTCTATGTCTAAAAAAATTTATCATTTAGGTGTATCATACAAGTCATCTTTAGTCTCAATTTAATTAATTTTTCATTTAATTATATTCTTTTTGCTTTATAGTGCTAGCAAATATGTTAAATAATATATGCTAGTTTAGAATATATTAATAACTCTTTTATATACTAAATTTATATTATTTTTAAAGGATATATTTATGAAAAGACTACTGTTATTATTTGTTTTTAGTTTTAGTTTGTTGTTTGGTGCTGTAAATATAAACACTGCATCTAAAGAGGAGCTTATGAGCCTTAAAGGTATTGGAGAGGCTACAGCAGAAGCTATAATAGAATATAGAAAAGAGAATAAATTTACAAAAATAGAAGACATTAAAAATGTAAAAGGCATAGGTGATAAGAAGTTTGAATCAATAAAAGAAGATATTGAGGTTAAAGATAGCAAGAAATAACTTTAGAAATATTATTTTTATTAGATAATATTACTTCTATAGGCTTTAAACTGTATAGACACTCTAATATAGTGTTAGGGTGTCTATGGTTTTTTAGAAATTGTATCTATGATATAGTTGAGTTTTAAAATATATAAAAATTTTTAAAAGTCAAAGCTTATATATTTTGCTTTATATTGCCATATAATTTAATAAAAATTTTGTTATAAATATAATTTTAATAAGATTCTTTTAAGTAGATCACCACCTATCTGCCATTATTTTTTAAATTAATATTTATGCTTTTTTTAAGCTTAAAGAGATACAATCCCGCTATCAAGGTATATCATTTTAAGGAGGGAGCAATGGCAAAACTTTGTGTAGTTTCTGAAAATAAAGCAAAATTTAAGGTTTTTAAAGTAGATAGAGATTATAAAGCGGATTTATTGGTTTTTGTTGTTGATAGAGATTATAAAGCAAAAGGTGATGCGCTTTGGTATATGCAAGACAAAGAGTCTGGGGCCACCTCAACTATTGCTTGGGTTAGCAGCGAAAATAAGGCTGATATAAAAGTCTTTTTCGTTGATAGAGATTATAAAGCTAAATGGAATAAGCCACATAAATATCAAAATATGCTTTGATATTAACTAGCATTGTTATAAAGCATGCGTTTAAATATTGCCGAATCTTTGGTTCGGCAACTACATGAAAATAGTATAGGTTCGAATTTTAAGAGTTATACTTATATTATTTTAAGCACTTTAATATTTAATATAAGGGTGCGTTTGTTTTGCAATAATCTAAAATAGCTAGATGTGATATTTATTGTTTTATTGCGATTTTTATGAATTTTAGACTTTGTTTTTCTAATGTTGCAATATTGCTAATAATAGCAATATTAATAAAATAAAGTAGTTTTTAGCAAAAAAATTAAAAAACTAGTATTTTTTGTATAATTCATTATGGTGGAATTATAGTATTCATGTTGTTTGCTTATTAGATTCAGCTATTATGTGAATAAATAAAAAACTGTTGTTGCAAATATTATTTTATTTTTAAAGACACTTAAATTTGTACGTACAACTATAAAAGCATCTTTAAAGGCATAAGAATATACAATTAAAATGATTATTTATTAACATTCATCAAATTTTTTATGCTTTTCTTTTTTATAGTTTTTTGAATTTTTAAGCTTATCGAGTAAATTTGCTTCCTTTAAAAGTTCATCTTTATTTTTATTTTGTATCACTGAGTTAGCGAAATTCTCTAAAGCTTTTGTGTATGGATCATTTAATAAGACCGGCTCTACTTTTTCTAATATTTGTGTATTTTTTTCAACTCTTTTTCTAAAAATTTCATCATCAAAATCTTCTCTTTTTAAAATATTAATGGCTGATTTTACAAATCTATCAAGAGCTCTTAAGTATTTTACTCTTTTATTTTTTTCATTTATTTTCAAATATTTTCCTTAAGGTTGTTAAAATAACGCTTCATCCATCTGCTTTGGAATATCAAGTCCCATTATTTTCAAAATTGTCGGTGCGACATTATTTAATCCACCGTTTTTGATTTTACTAACTTCATTTGCCATTACAAAGCAAAATACATCAAAAGTGGTATGATTTGTTAAAATTTCGCCTTTTTTATCCCGCATTGCTTCACAGTTTCCATGGTCTGAAATTTGAATATAAGCATAATTTTGCTTTTTTGCAGCCTTTAGTATCTTTCCTACGCATTCATCAACAGCTTCAACAGCCTTGATAGATGCCTCATAATTTCCAGTATGTCCGACCATATCACCATTTGCAAAATTTACTACAATAAAATCAAACCCATCATCGATTCCTTTTATTACATTTTTGCAAACATCATAAGCACTCATTTCTGGCTTTTCATCATAAGTTTTTACTTTTGGACTTGGTACTAAAATTCTAGTTTCATTTAGGCATGGTTCTTCAATTCCTCCATTAAAGAAAAATGTCACATGTGCATATTTTTCAGTTTCAGCAGTGTGAAGCTGTCTTAAGCCAGCATCTGCAATAGTTTGACTCAAAGTATTTTTAATTTCCTCATTTTTAAAAAGAACCTCAAAATTAAAATTATCATCATAAGAGGTCATGGTTATGATGTTTTTTATATTATGATCTCTTTTAAATTCATTAAAACTCTCATTACCAAATGCCATACACATCTCTCTTGCACGGTCACTTCTAAAATTTATTATAATCACACCATCGTTTTCTTTAATGCCACCAAAATCTTTAAAGCTCGCAGGTTTTATAAACTCATCTGTAATGCCTTCATTATAAGAGTTTTCTAAATATTTTGAAGGTGAAATTTCAAATTTGTTTTTATTTTCTGCCACAACCTCATAAAAAGCCTTTATTCTATCCCATCTATTATCTCTATCCATGGCATAAAATCTACCACTAATACTTACTAAATTTACATTTTTTTCAAGTTTTTTTATAAAATTTATTCCGCTTGTTGGTGCCACATCGCGTCCATCAGTTATTGCGTGAGCAAAAACTTCGCAACCATTTTCCTTTGCAAATTTACACATAAAATCAAAATGATTTAGGTGAGAATGTACCCCGCCATCGCTATAAAGTCCAATAATGTGTATTCTTTTATGTTTTTCTAATAAATTTAATAAAGCCTTATTTTGTTCTAGTGAGCCGTTTTTTATAGCTTTGTCTATTTTAACTAGGTTTTGGTATAAAATCCGCCCACTTCCAATGCTCATATGTCCAACTTCACTATTTCCCATTTGTCCTTTTGGAAGACCTACAGCCTCACCAGAAGTTTTTAAAAGTGAATTTGCACTGTTTTCAAACAGCCACTCATAATTTGGTTTTTTTGCATTGCTAAATGCATTAAATTCATCGCTTTTATTAAATCCAATCCCATCGGTTATAACTAAAACTACTTTTTGCTTCATCAAAACTCTCTTTAAAATAATTATCTAAGCAATATTATAGTAAAATTACCCTTTTAAATTTTTAAAAGCTACCAAAAGGTGTTTGATGTTTTATTTTTTATATGAATTTTTTAATATTAATATATTTAGCTATATCACTGCAAGAGCCGGACTTGCATTTTTTATATCATTTTTTATGACTATTTTTTTAATGCCCAAATTTATAAGATGGGCAAAAATAAAAAAGGCAAATCAGCCAATTTACGATCTTGCTCCAAAATCTCACAAGTCAAAAAATCATACTCCAACAATGGGTGGAATAGTTTTTGTGGGAAGTTCTATTATCGCATCATTTTTATGTGCAAAACTTACAAATATTTATGTGTTATCAGCCCTTATGACGCTTGTGTTTTTTTCATATATTGGCTTTAAGGATGATTTTTCTAAAATTGCTGGTAAAAAAAATGAAGCAGGCTTAAAGGCTAAAACAAAATTTAGGCTTCAAATTTTATTTTCTTTAGTAATTGCTCTAATTTTATTTATGTTTTCAGGGCTTTCTAGTGAGATTTTTATCCCATTTTATAAAAATTCTATAATTGATTTAAAGTATGGCGTTATACTTTTTTGGGTTTTAGTTATTACGGCTAGCTCAAATTCTGTAAATTTAACTGATGGACTTGATGGTCTAGCTACTATTCCTTCAGTTTTTGCTGTGCTTACATTGGGTGTTTTTATCTATCTTAGTGGACATGCACTTTTTAGCGAATATCTGTTTTTGCCAAAGGTAAGCTTAGTTGGCGAAGTTGTGGTTGTTTGTGCTGCACTAATTGGCTCAATGCTAGGGTTTTTGTGGTACAATTGCCACCCAGCTGAAATTTTTATGGGAGATAGTGGAAGTTTAAGCGTTGGAGCTTTTATCGGATATAGCGCAATTATAAGTAAAAATGAATTTTTACTTTTGTTGGTTGGATTTATATTTGTTGCTGAGACATTAAGCGTAATTTTACAAGTTGGAAGTTTTAAAATTTTTAAAAAAAGAGTTTTTTTGATGGCGCCTTTACACCATCATTTTGAGTTAAAAGGCTGGGTTGAAAACAAAATAATTATAAGGTTTTGGATAATTGCATTAATTGCAAATATTATTGCCCTAGCCTCTATAAAATTAAGGTAGTGTTATGAAAAAATCACTTTTTGGTTATGGAAAAACAACTAAGGCAATTGCTAAAAATGTCAAATTTGATGGCGTTTGGGATATTTATGATGATAAATTTAGTGAAATTTCAAAAGATGAGTTTGGAAATAATTTGCTTCCAACAAGTGAGTTTGATCCGTTTAAAAGCACTCTTGAAATCCCAAGCCCAGGCTTTCCAAGGACTCACGAATTAGTAAAAAAAGCTAAGAATTTAATAAGCGAGTACGATTATTTTAAAGATACAACACCTATTAAAATTTGGATAAGTGGAACAAATGGTAAAACTACAACCACGCAAATGGCTGGACTTGTTTTAAAAAATAACGGTGCAGTAATTGGTGGAAATGTTGGTGAGCCTTTGGCAAATTTAGATAAATTAGCTAAATTTTGGATACTTGAAACAAGTTCTTTTACAATTTACTATACCAAATTTGCAACTCCACAAATTTATGCTCTACTGCCAATAACTCCAGATCATATAAGCTGGCATGGAAGCTTTGAAGAGTATGAAAAGACAAAATTAAAACCATTGAGTATGATGAGCAAAGACTCAGTTGCCATTATTCCTAAAAAATACAATGACATTAAATCAAAAGCAAAAATTTATTTTTATGAAGATGAAAGTGACCTAGCTAAAATTTGCGGTGCAAATTTAAAAGATATTAATTTTAAAGTGCCATTTTTAATGGATGCATTGCTTGCCTTGTGCATAGAAAAATTTGCTACAAATAGTTTAAATTTAGATCTTTTAAACACATTTAAAATTGATAAAAATAGGGTTGAAGAGTTTAAAGATAGTAAAAATAGACTTTGGGTTAATGATACAAAAGCTACAAATTTAGATGCTGTAATTCAGGCTCTAAAAAGATATAGAGATAAAAAAATTCATTTAATTTTGGGTGGGGATGATAAAGGTGTTGATTTAACACCTTTGTTTGAAAATTTTAAAGGCTATAATTTAGAAATTTATGCGATTGGCTCAAATACTTTAAAAATTTTAAATTTGGCTTTGAAATTTAACATTAAAGCATATAAGTGTGAGTTTTTACAAGATGCTGTAAAAAACATAGATATAAATTTAAAAAATGATGAAGTTGCACTTTTGAGTCCAGCTTGCGCGAGTTTAGATCAGTTTAGCTCATACGAAGAGAGGGGAAATTTATTTAAAAAATTTGTTCAAGAACTATAAATTTTCAATAATTTGATAAAATTTAACCTTATTTTAAGATTGATTTATATATAATTATAATTCTTTTTTCAGTGGTTGGATAGCTCAGTCGGTAGAGCAGCAGACTGAAAATCTGCGTGTCGGCAGTTCGATTCTGCCTCTAACCACCATTCTCGCGTTAGTTTTTTATGCATTTGCTTTATGTTTATTCTAGGAGATAATAAATGCCTTCCACTAATTTGCAAAAAATCAACGAGTTACTTTTTGAAGCAAATTCTCAATTAGATGAAGTAAACGAGCTTTTAAAAACTGCTTCGGACAAGGAAGTTTTTGATCTTAAAGTGCTAAAATTTGACATTTATTGCCAAATAAAAGATTTAGAAGCTAAAAAAATAAAAGAAATCTTAAAAGAAAACAAAATAAAACCAAGCTCTGATTCTAACTCTTATACCCTGGAAGAAATCGGCATTGTCCTTGGAAATATAACAAGAGAGCGTGTTAGACAAATCCAAGATCAAGCTATAAAAAAGATGAAGCATCCAAAATTGATTAAAGAACTATACGATTATATAAAAGACTAATTTGGTTTATAAAATTTTCTAGCTTAGTTTTGCAAATTTGTTTTAAACTAAAAGTTCTTAAATTTATAAACTAAAATTTAGCTATAATTAGTCCTTGTATAATTACATATTTTGGAGAATTAAATTTGCAAGAAAAAAAGATAGTAGACTTAGAAAAAGCACTAAATGATAAATACCCAAAACTTTTCACAAAATATCCTAAATTTATTTCAAATTTGCTTATAAGCTTATTGAAAAAACTTTTTTATGAAGATAGGATTAATAATTTTTTAGCACAAAACAAAGATGCAAAAAATAAAGAAATAATTGATAGATTTTTAAAATCCATAAATTTTACTTATAAAATAGACAATATCTCACTTCAAAATATCCCAAAAAGCGGTCGAGTGATATTTATCTCAAATCATCCACTTGGCGGACTTGATGCGTTATCTTTGATGCATTTAATAAGTGGCGTTAGAAAAGATGTGAAAATTTTAGCAAATGAGTTTTTAATGAAACTTGATCCAATTAGCGATATGCTAATTCCAATTGATAATATCTCAAATCAAAGCTCTCGTAAAGCTATAAAATCAGTTGATGAGCATCTTAAAAACGAAGGCGCAATTATTATATTTCCAGCTGGAGAAGTATCTCGTGCAAAAGTTTTTGGCATAAAAGACTTAAATTGGAAGGGTGGATTTTTAAAATTTGCCAAAAGGGCTCAAGCTCCGATTGTTCCGATATTTGTAAGTGCTAGAAATTCTTCTTTATTTTACGCAATTTCAGCTATTTATAAGCCACTTGCTGGGCTTTTACTAGGTCATGAGGTTATGAATAAAAAAAATAAAAGCATAACTATAAAAATAGGCGAGATGATACCTTATAAAAATTTAATTTTACCTGAGATAAAATCTCCAGATAACACATTAAAACTCATTCAAAGGCATCTTTATAATATTGGAAAAAACAGAAAAACTATTTTTAAAACTCAAAGATGTTTGGTTGATAAGGTTGATTCAAATGAAGTCTATGAAGAGGTTTTAAAAGGTTTAAATTTAGGAAAAACAAGAGATGGCAAGGAAATTTATCTTTGCAAAACTCCGAATAAATCAGCACTTCTTACAGAAATTGGAAGGCTTAGAGAGCTTACTTTTAGAAGAGTTGGTGAGGGAACTGGAAAAGAGTGTGATGTTGATGAGTTTGATTTATACTATGAGCATTTAGTTTTATTTGACACAGAGATAAAAGAGATAGTTGGAGCCTATAGAATCGGCGTTGCAAATGAAATAAATCCTACTTTAGATAGTAAAAAACTTTACACTCAAACCCTATTTAGTTTTAAAAATGAAGCCAAATTTTTACTAAAAGACTCAATTGAGCTTGGCAGAAGTTTTGTTCAGCCAAAATTTTGGGGTACAAGGGCGTTAGATTATTTATGGTATGGAATTGGTGCTTATATTAAAAAATTCCCAGAGACAAAATATATGTTTGGACCTGTTAGCATAAGTGCAAACTACCCAAAAACCGCAAGAGATATGATGATTTATTTTTATAAAAAACATTTTACTTCTAAAAAAGAAATAGTAGTTTCTAAAAACAGATATTTTATTTCCCAAGCTGAAAAAGAGGAGTTAGATATTTTGTTTTGCGGACAAAGCTATGAAGAAGATTTTAAAATCCTAAAAGAAAGTTTGGCAAATTTTGATTTATCGGTTCCAACTTTATATAAACAATATAGCGAACTTTGCGATGAAGGCGGTGTTGAGTTTTTAGATTTTGGTATAGATACAGATTTTGAAGATTGCGCTGATGGATTTATTTTGGTTCAAACAGACAAGATAAAAGAAGCAAAAAGAAAAAGATATATTGGAGGCTTGGATTAATTTCAGGCTTCTTAAATTTTTATATTTTTAGCTGTATGGCTTGAATTATAAAAAACATTAAAAAATAGTAAGTGGTGGGTTCACTTTAACCAATATCAAAAAGTATAAAACTACTATTGTATGGGCTTTATCTCCGATTAAGAAAACTCTGTTTTAATTAATAGGTAACTTTTTCGGTAACTATTGTTAAAAGCATACAAATTTTTAGATATATGTGACAACTTTCACTTATTTGTAATTGTATTTAAATTTAACTTAATTAAGTTTAAAAGTTTTTTGTTTGGCCAATGTTATATTGTCTAACAAACTTTTATCATTTTTTATACATACAAATAATTGTTTTATTAAAATTTATAAATCAATACATTAGCCCAAAAAGCCAAAGTGGTATTTTATTGCCACTTTCTGTTTTGATTTCATCGGCTACAACAAAAGAATTTGAAATGTTTTTAATTTGTTCGAATCATTTTTAGCACCACCGATTTCAAATGTAAATTTATCATCTACGATGAAATCACCTTGTTTTGGGATATTTACTTTATGAGATTGTTTTAGTTGATTAGCAAAAAATGTTTCTCTTATAATTTCAACTTTATAGCTATTGCCATAAGTATAAATCAGATTTGTATTATTCATATAAATTTTTAGGTGGTTTTACAAGCTTGCTTAATCCACTACTTTGTTCATCTACTATGCTTATTAACTTTGCATCATTTAAGTAAGTTATATAATCATATAGTTTTACTCTGCTAATTTCTCTTTGTGTAGTTAGCCTCAAATGGCTCACTAGCACATATTGCTTCAAGAAGCTTTTAAGTTTGTAAGTAAATCTTTGCTCAATCAAGCCAATAGAAGTTAAATCTATGTTAATGCTTTAAATTTATAGTGTTTAATAAGTTTTCAAAATATGAGTTTTTTACTAAAATAAAATTAATAATATCCAAATTTAGATAGTTTTTAAAGTCATTTAAATCATTTGCTAACTCATTTAAATTCACAGAGCTTAAAAATGGATAATCAAGACTTATATATAAAGAGCTTTTTTACCAAGACTTTTTAATTCTAACAGTTTTTGAAAAAGTATAGTAGTTTTACCTACGCCTCTTGCTCCAACTATACCTATAAGTTTTTCATCCAAATTTATTTCATCATAGAGATATCTTTTATATGTAGTGTTAAAGCTTTTAAGAAATTTTTCTTAGTATTGCTCTATAGTTTTTAACATTTTTATCCTTTAAAATGCAAATGATTATGAACATTTACGGTTTAATGTGCTCCGCATTGTTAAAGTTTGACTTTTTTTATTTTTAAAATGCCAATTGGGCTTATGGCTGAAATATAAACAAAATTTTTTATCTGTGTCTTTAAAAATACAATATCTACAAAAATAGCAAGAATAAAAAAGTACAAATTAATATTGTCTAGCCCTATAAGCAAGATAAGAAGATAAATAACACTCAAAACTAATATTAATAGAAAAAATTTTCATATTTAGCTAATAATAATAAACTAAAAAATAAATAATAAAAAACCCACCTATACTGTAAAATACACTGCTTCTAGCATAAGAGTGAAATTTTATTTTAAAAAGAATAAGAAAAATTTACTAAGATATAATATCAAAAATCTATATAAAAAATAATGTTAGTAACTATAATGATAAATTCTTGCTCAAAAATAAAAGAAACATTGCTGCAAAATAATAAGATATATCATAAGATTAAATTCAAAAAATAAAGCCACCTCATAGTTTTTAGTAAATAAAACATATTTAAAAACAATTTTTTAACTTTTAGTAATTTTTCATACTTTTCTAACTATTTTTATATTTGTTTGTTAAAGTTTCTTCAAAATTCATAAAAGTCCTTTACTTCCTATTGATATGTAATAATGTTATAAAATTCAACCATCATTTTTATTCATCATTTCAATTTTAAAACTCCCATTATCTTCTACCGAACCATAACCAAAATAATCTATTTTCCCAAGGAGTATATACTCATGCGGTAAATAAATATTTTTTTCACAATGAAAAACATAGATAAGTTTCAAGTTATTTTTATTTAAAAACTCAGCAATTTTATCTTTTCTTATCAATAAAGAAGAATCGGTTTCGTAGCCAGAACTTGGATCAAAACATACAAAATCATTATTTTCGTCTATAAAATAAAAATCTTTTTTGGAATATTTCATATGTAATCCATCATAAATTAGCTTAGAAGGCTTTAAAATTTGGATTGCGCCTTCTTTTGAAGCATCAAATTCACTTTCCCAAAAATATTCAATCGTTGTAGGATATACTTTTAAATTTACTCCTCTTAGCTTTATTTCTTCAAATTCATATTCATCTTTTAAAAGATTGTAAGCTGTAGAGCTATAACACTCCTTGTCGTAAATCTTATAACAATGTAAATGGTCATTAGGAAAAGCGGATATCACATCGTTAGCACTTTCAAAAGCATTTTTAAATTTATTAAAACTATCATTTTTTATCAAATAACTTCTTATGAAATAGATGATTTCTTTTTCTTCTCCTTTTTTAGTTGATTTTTTTAATTTTTCACCTATATATAAAGCTAGCCATTCATTACCATTATTATCTATCCTATTTAGATATTCGTCAAATTTCAACCAATCATCCTCTTTTTGTTCTAGCCATTTTTTATTATCCTCATCCCATTTTATATCTCTTTTTAAACTCCACCAACTATCATGTAGTTGATGTTTTTTATAATTTGTCAATAAAACTGTTGGGTCTATATTTCGCATAAACGGCTCAAAAGCACCATTGTATTTAGCACTGTTTTTCATTTGGAAATTATCTGTTATTCTAGCCATAGTTTCATAGAAAGCTATCCATTGGTATTTTTTGCCTATTCTCTCTATTTTATGAGAATATCTATCTAAATCATACCTATTTGCTTTTTGTATATTGGTTATACTTTTTTCAGCTTCATTAAAATACTCTCCATCATATTTATATTTTTCAAAAATTTGTTTTGCAGCATAATTGCTTATAAGCTGTGCGTATTCATAACATTCAAAATCATATAAAGCACTCTCAAAAATATATCTTCCAAAATCTCCATAACGAACTTTTTGGCTTCCTACATTTGTAGTCATAGATGAAATAATAAAGGTATTGTATATGCTTTTTTCTTCGTATTGTTCCACATAGTTATCTTTAGGTAAGCTACTTATATCTGGAAAATAACTTTTATATGGTGGATTTATATCATTTTTATTTATATCTAATTGTATTCCAATATTTAATATATGCTCTATTAAATTTTTAGCATAATCTCTTATTAAAACATGAGGATAAGTTTCATCTTTTTTAAAGACAACATCATAAACATATTCACCAAGTTTTTTAAAGTAAATATTACTTTGAGATCTAATCACAACTCCGTAAGCAATTGCAAAAAGTCTCTCATGTATATATAAATCATCAATTTCTTTAAATTTATAAAGTAATTTTAAAACCAGTTGAGCATTTTCATCTAGTAAAGAAATAGTAGCTTTTGTAGCCTTATCTCTTAGCTCTCTATTTGATGAAGTTAAGCACCATGAAAGAGTTATAGATGTTAAAAATAAAACATCTTTGTTAATATGACTTTTATCTCTATCTAACCATGCCCAATTTATAAGCCTTTCTATAAAGTTAAAATCGCCAGCTAAATAAATTTTGTTTAGTAGTGGTATAAAAAATTTATCTCGCTCTTTCATTGAAAATTTAGATAAATAATCAAATAAAAAATTTGCATTAAATGGATGCTCTAAAATAGTGGCACATGAAAAAAGCATTTGAAAAATAGCTTCTTGAAAAGCAAAGTTAGAAATATTTTTTAATACTCTTTGAATCGTCTTTTCTTTTATACTACTAGAATTTCTCCACATTAGGCCTTCTAGAAAACAATCAAGTATGACTTCTTTGGATTTTATCTGCTCTATTGTTTCTACTAGCTCAAATAGTTCAACTCCGTCAAATTGTTCAGGAATTATAATACTTAAAATTTGTATTATTCCCTTGTTTCGATATCTATTTTCTCCATTGATAAATGGCAAAAATACTTTGCTATTAAAATCTTTGTGCAAATCATCTTTGGTTTTAAATGGTTTTAGGATATAAATTGAGACAAAATAATCGTATAATTTTTCATAAGAAAAGTAGATATATTCATCACTTTTGCTCTCTAGCATAGTTTTTGAAAAAATACCCTCGCTTACAAAAATATCCAAAAAGCTTTCATCTAAAGAGTCAATATATTTTAAGAGTTCATTTTTTAATACAACAAAAGCATCTTTATATTTTATTAACTTAGAATTTTCTTTTATAAACATCGGCATCAGAGCGCTTATACCCTCATCTATAAGACTTATATTGCGTGGATATTTCGGATATTTTTTACGCAACCTATTTTCAAGATCTTCTATGTAGAATTTTATGATAAATTGAAAATTTAATTTATTGACATAAGATTTATCTTGACTAAACCCTTCGCAAAACATTTTTAGAAATAAAGGATTTAAAAACTCTTCAGCTAAAATTGGAATATTTGGTCTTATATTATAGTGTTTAAAAAATATCTCAGATGCATCATATCTATCAAATCCGTTATGTTCTATAGTTTTAATTTTATTGCCATTTACAAATACTTCCGGAATAATATACTCATAATATTCGCTTCTTATACTAAGAACTAATCCTAAATACTCATATTTTTTAATATCTTCTATAAAGCCAATTAAATAATCATTCCAAAAATCCTTACCTCTTCCTTCATTAATAGCATCTATAAATATAATAATTCTCTCATTATCTGTCATTGCTTTAGAATTTAAAGCATCTAGGAACTCATCCTTATTGCAATTTTTAATATGAAGCAACTCTAAAATTTGATTCCAAGGCTCTCTTGCCTCTTTAAAATGTTGTCCCAATAAAAATAAAGAATTTGCATTTCTATTGTTAACAACATCAGCTAGGAGATGGGATTTGCCTACACCTGCCTTGCCTTTTAGAATTATAAATGGATTTTTATGAACATTCAAAAATTTTTTATTTTCTCGAATAAAATTAAAAAATTCATATATAGTGTCTTGAAATTTATCCATATTAGAACCATCAGTAGTGGAAATTATCCTCACCAAATTATTATTAAATATTTCATCTTGCATCTTATTAAGTATATTAACTATTTTGTTAAAATCAATCTCTTTTGATATAGTATCTTTAAAATCATCAACCAGACAATTTAGACTATCTGGTATATCTTTTAAAATACTGAAAGTCTTATTGAACTTATGATAAATTTCATAAAACTTTATTTTTAATTCTTTTATAACGGTAGAGTTTAAATTTAAAGCTTCAAAATATGTGTTTAAATACTCTATATTAACATTTATCGCCGGAGAATACCTAACACCTAAATTTAATATAGAGTTTTTATTTTGATTTTTGAACCATTTGTCCGATAAGTCTATTTCGTTAAAAAAGAATTTTTTCATACCAGAATTTCTATCTTTTCCTAACATTGTAATCAGCTCATGGCTTCCCCAGTATGCAATTTCTAAATATTTATCATACTTTTTTTGTGCTTCATTTTGCCATTTTTCCACCCATTCATTCCATTTATCCATAAAATATTTTCTACCATTTCTTGGATCAGGTCTATCTTGTGGTATGGCGACATAGTATTTAGTTAACTTTGGATGCTTTTCCAAAGCAGTCTTTAAAGAGATGTCAAGTTGCTCCCACTGGGATTTGCCTACAGCGTTTGTAAAATATTTTGCTTGAAAGCCTATTTCATCACCATTTTCTAATACAATATAGCATTCTACTCCAGCATCTGGATTACCAACTCTTATAAAATTATCCTTATTTTTAAAATTTTCTTTGTATGCTAACTGGCAAACTAGCTCTTCAAATGCATTATTTTGCGAATTGTTCACAGGTATTATATTATTCCAATTCATTGTTTGATTCCTTTATTGTTTTATGCAGCTTATTTTAATACATTAGCCCAAAAAGCCAAATTGGTATTTTACTTCCAAATCCAATCTCTAAATTATCAGAGGCTACAAATGAGTTTTTATCATCTTTTATTTGATTAAAACTTTTTTTAGCTCCGCCTATTTCAAAAACAAACTCACCAACTCTAAAATCCCCATTTTTGCTAAAATAAATTTCACCAACATTTCCAAGTTGATTTACAAAAAATGTTTCTCTTAAATTTCCGACTTCTGGTCTATTTAAATACATTAAATTTGTATTTTCAAGGTAGATTTTATCAGCTTTATCCATATTTTTTAAAGAGAGCTCATTTCTCATAAGAAGCCTTATGAGTCCAGCATTTTCTAACATTGTAAGATATTCTTTTAAAGTTCTATCATCTTTTACATCTATCATCTTTTTTAAATCAGTATAGTTTGGAGAGTAGGGAACATTTCCACTAATTGCGTGAAGTAGTAACTTTAACTTTCTAGCTGTATTTCCACTCAAATTTGGATATACACTAAGCAAATCACTATCAATAGTTGTTTCTATGCTTTGTCTTAGAGTTTGAAAAAACACTATCTCATTTGGCAACTCTTTGTAATATGGATAATATCCAAATTTCAAATACTCTTTAAAAAGTTTGATGATGTATAAATCCTTTTCTTTTAAGTTTTCTATAACGCCACTAGCAATATCTTGATGGGTAGTTAAAATAGTATCTAAATCAAAAGTTTTAAAATCAATGTCATAAAAAAGTCCTAAATACTCCCTAAAACTCATCCCATACATTTTATAAATAATTGCTCTTCTACTTAAATCATGTGAACTTTTTAAAATCTCAAGAGCTGATGAGCCAGTCGCTACAATATTTAAATCTTTAAAATTATCATAAGCAAATTTTAAAACCCCAGAAATATCTTTGTTTTTATGAATTTCATCAAGGTAGAGATATTTTCCACCATTTAATACAAACTCTTTAATAATCTCTGTAATGTCATTTGAAATTTCTATATCATCAAGGCTTAAATAAAGACTTCCTTGGTTTTTGTTTGCAAGCTGTGCAAGAGTAGTTGTTTTACCAATGCCACGACTTCCTAAGACTATGCTTAACCTGTGAGTTAAATCAGTAGTTTGTATAAAGTATCTTTTAAATTTTTGATTATTTAGTTTTATTAGGGCATTGCTTTTTATAAACAGCTCATCTAACATTTTTTATCCTTTTTATGTAATGCGATACAATTATATCATAAAAAAGATGGATTATATTACATAAAATTAAAAGAATTTAATAAAAGAAATGAATTATATGAAAAAGTATAACACATGTGCACTTAATTATAAAATAGCAAAAGTTAAGTGAAAATTAGATAAGTTAAAAAATAATAGCACGGATAAGTAACAACTATTATGCAGCTAATTGTTGTCATTTTTATCCAGGTTATTTGTTGTATAGTACTGTTGAACATTTTTTTCAACATGTTTTTTTGTTTTTTATGACTAGAAATTTAATAAACTAAATTTTTCTTAGATAAACAAGAAAACTTTTTATCAATTTTATTTGCAATATTTAATCTCTTCTAAACAAGTGTTGCAAATCCTTACGCTATAACATCTTTTGAAAGTATAGACACTTGCCATGATGAAGACGATGCAAAAGAAGCAGGTAAAAGACATGAAAAAACACAAAAAGCTCTTAAATTTAATTTATGTCATTTTGTAAAAGAGGAGTGTGTTGATAATAACTTTTTAGCAGCTTTATTTAGTGGAGGGGGTTGTACCTTAACCGGATATTGGTATTGTTGCTATGACCAAATATTAACTAGAATCTTAGTAGTTCAGCTAAAAGCACAATTAGGACGAGATTATACTCATTGTACGGGCATTACATTAAGAGATTTAAACTATGTTTCTTTAAGGCAATGTAGTGTTGCAGAAATGAAAACTGGAATCGATGGTGCAGCCGAAGGAAGTAATCATAACCCAAAAGATTCTTATCAATATAAAAATAAATGTGTTGATATGAGAGAGTTTATAGAGTATTTACAAGCTACTATTGGCACAGATATATCAATGGGTGATTTTGAAATGTTCTGGAATGATTTAAGCTTTCAAGGTATGGATGCTGGGATAATTAATCCTGGTGCAGGTGGATCTTTTTAATTTAATTGAAAATACTTTCCCAATTTTAATTAAGAAATTGGGAAGCTTTTAAATAATAATGCAAAAGTAAATTAGCAAAGGTTAACGAATTAGCCTTTGCTATTATTGCCTTTTATTTTCTAGGTTTTTGTTAAATGCTAATAAAATATACTGCTTTTTAAAAAAGCAACATCAAAACAGTCTATAATGTGATTGAGATTTTTAGTTGAAATAAAAAAGCGGTCAAAGGACGAAAAACTTGACCGCAAAAACCTTTTAAGTTTTTTATTCTTTATTCTAATCCTACAAATAAATTTTCTTCAAAAATCTGTATTCTAGGTTCTTTTAACTGAGCTTTTCTTTGTTTAATCTCTTCCATTTTCTTTGGATCGTCAAACATGTAATAATCATTACTATAAAGATATTCATAACAGTCATCGTAGTTATATTTCATTATTGCTACAGGTTTTCCAGTATTTATATTGTTGAGATATTTTATTATTTCATATCCACCCTCATCCATAGCATAATGAGAAGCCTTTGCTAAGCACATTGATTTTAACATCCCTTTATAAAGGTCATTAACAAAGGCAAGTCTTCTTTCTTTTTTTGTTGATAAATTTGTATAAAAACTATCCATATCGCTTGGATTTGTAGATAAGAAATTATATAATTTTTTATTGTTTACATCACATTTATAAGAATCCATCCTAATTGCGTAAGGTTGTATATAAACACCTGTTCTAAAATCATCATAGTAAGCATAGGTGTCTGTAATATGAATATATGGATGTTCTTTTGTTGGTCCAGATACATTGCTTTTTCCTTGTGCAACTCTTTTTTTAGCCCTTTCTATATTTTTTGCTATTATTTCATTCATTTGTACTTCATTTTTTTGACACCAACCATCATGATCTAATAATCCTTTTGGTTTTTGTCCATTGCCCCAATACCACAAATCCTTAGCAACTTTTTTGCCTGAAACAATTCCAACAGTTGTTGTGCCAAGAGTGTGCATTATACATCCACTAAAAAAGATTGCTGTTGTGGCTGATATTATTGTAAGTTTAATTATATTTTTCATATTTTCCTCCTTAAGTCATTGACTTATTTAATTTATAATGTTTGTTGTATTTTGTTATATAGTTTAAGCCATTGTCTCTGGCTAGACTCTTGTTTATCTTTTTTTAAATTATTTCATTTTGTTTCCTTTTTGGTGTTATTGTTTCATTTTTATATCCGTAAATTTCATATGCTTTTTTGATAGCTTTTGCAGTTTCATATTGGAGTAAAAAGCTAGAAAACGAGCGAGAAAACCGAACAAAAATAATTAAAGATATGATTGCACAAACTACATTTATGATAATCTCACCCTTATAAACGCAAATGGAGTAAAGCCCTACTATCGAAGCATAACTTAGATAAATCTTAGCAAATTTGTGAAACACTTTTCCACTTACACAAAAAAGATAAAATAGATAAAACGCCAACAAATACACACTAAAAATCACAATGTGGCAAATTTCTTTATCTATAAAATAACTTCCGACAAAATTACTAAATAAGAGATGAAAATGAGCTATTTTGGCGTATAGAAATTTAAAAAAATGATCTAAATTTTCCATTATATCTCCCTTAGCCAACTATCAAAATCTATACTAAGATCAAAGATATAAAGTGAGATTACCAAAGGTATAAGAGCCACAATGTAGCTTTCGCCTTTAGAGAACATAGTTAAAATAAGCAGTATAAAAACGGCCCAAAAAAGTATAGTTCCAAAGGTATTTGAGCTACTTTTTTGACTAAGTTCTTTTTTGACTACTCTTGCGATACTATCTATTTTTGCCTTTTTTTCTAACTGCTCTTTGGTTAGAGTAGTTTTATCAAGGGATTTTTTTGCTATAAAGGCAAGTCTTGCTTCAAAATTATGTATGGTAAAGTGATGAGTTCCACTGCCTGCATTTGAGTGCTCACTCCCTGTTGTTTGGAAATATCTCCTACCAAGAAGAGCATTTGCGCCTAAAATTTTAGCATATATTTTAATGTTTTCTTTTGCGATGTTTGGATCTCCTCTGTCTGCAACACAGACGATAAAATTTGATAAATCCACCATCTCATAGCCATTAATATTATCTTTTTCAGTAGATATCACCTCATTTGGAATTTCATAAAAAAAGTTAGTCTCTAGCGTAATATCCTTTGCATAGTAGCCCTTTTTACTAAGTCCAGGCTCAAATTTAACAAAATCGCCCACTTGAAACTCGCCACTAAAATCTTTTTTAGAAAAGTAGTAGTCGTTTTCATCCGTGCCACTTATAAATCCATAGCCACCGCTATCAAGGTGAGTTTTTATAACTCCATTCATATTTTTCCTTTACAGTAAAGCCAAATTTATTATTTTAATCTAGGTATTATAACAGCTTATAGTTTTTTTAAAAATAAACAAAGCACCTCCCAAAGAAATCAAAACTTTTGCTCTGAATTTGAAGCTTAAAATAGCTTACTAATATCATAAAAGCGATGATTTCAATAAGAAGTGGTTTTTTATTTCTTTAATTTATTAAGGCAAGCATCCTCATAGTCTAAATCGCAAGCTTTGTCTAAATATTCCAAAGCCTTAGTAGAATTTGCAGCAACACCTTCACCTCTAGCAAATAGGCCACTAAGAAAATAACACCCAGATCCATCCTCTAAGTCGCAAGCCTTTTTAAAATTATCAAAAGCTTTTTTATAGTCTTTTTCTACACCTTTGCCCATATAGTAAAAACCCCCGACACTTGTGCACCCCTTAGCAACTTCGCCATTGCAAGCAATATCAAAATATTTAAGTGCTTTATGTGTGTCTTGTTTTACCCCTTTACCATCTCTATATGCAACACCAAGATTAAAGCATCCTCTAGCTTCACCACCATCACAAGCTTTACTAAAATAGTCATTGGCTTTTTTATAGTCTTGTGTTATTTTATTACCATCATTATATAAACCTCCAAGACTAAAACAACTATCAACATAACCTTTATTGCAATTTGCTTCATAATGCTCTACTGCTTTGCTATAATTTTGCTCCATCTCATAAACATATGCGATAAAATCGCATGCTATTAGATTGTCTTTTTGGCAACACATATTTAAATATTCATTCATTTTTTTCTTGTCTTTTTCTACACCAGAACCAGATAAATAAGCAAAACTAAGTTCAAAACAACTATCCATATTTCCTTTTTTGCACTCTTTTTCTAATTTATCAATATTAGGTTTTTCTATCTCAAATTTCATACTGTAATATAAGGCACAAAATAGTGAGGAAGTTCCTTTCTCGCACTCTTTTTTAATGATTTCCAAATTAGAATCATCTGCATTTAACACATTACCAAAAACCAAAACTAAAATTCCTAAAATAACTTTTTTCATCTTTTCTCCTTTTTAAAATTTAACCCTTAAACAAAATGTCTATCTTGAAGTTTCATAAAACCAGATTTTCCTCGCCTAACTTGATGAAATTTAAGACATCAACCATTTTATAGTCATCAATCTCATCTTTATCGATAGATATCACTATTTCATCAGAGGTTTTATACATAAAACTAGCTTTTAGCTTCACTTCTTTTGCATAGTAGCCCTTTTTACTAAGTCTAGGCTCAAATTTAACAAAATCGCCCACTTGAAACTCATCGCTAAAATCTTTTTTAGAAAAGTAGTAGTCGTTTTCATCACTGCCACTTATAAAGCCACCGCTATCAAGGTAAGTTTTTATAAATCCATTCATATTTTTCCTTTTATACTGCCTCATCACGTAAATAAAATAAATAAATTTAAGCTTCATACTCAAGTAAGAAGTTTTAAAAATTCTTTATGATTTATTTTGTTATAGCTTTATAGTTTTGACAACCTATATTATTACCTAGTTTGCATGATTTATTAAAATACTCTTTTGAAAGCCTAATATCTTTTTCAACCTTTTTTCCATCACTATATAAAAAGCCTATCAAATTACATCCATAAGCATAACCGCCGGCACAAATTTTTTCAGATTCCTTAACTATTTCTTTATAATCTTGCGGAACTGTTCTCATTAATGTTCCCAAGATATAACTATTGGCAACCATATTGCCATTTGAAGATAAATTTTTTATATACTCCCAAACTTCCTTTTTGTTTTTCAACCCTGTAGCTTTGGTTATTGTTTGGATATAATAATTGTCAGCATTTTTTCCACCTGTAAGCTTTTTTAATCCCGCATAGTATTTACAACTGTTTTCATGCCCAAGGCTGCAAGCTTTATTGTAGTATGATAAGGCCTTAATGTTGTCTTGATTGATACCGTCGCCTATCTCATACATATATCCAAGGTTATAGCAGCCACTAGCAACATTTTTATTGCAAGCTATAGTAAAATACTCAAAAGCCTTTTTACTATTTTTCTCTACATGCTCACCTTCTGCATATATTGTACCAGCACTATCGCATGACATACCATCTTCCATTTCACAAGCTTTTTGATAATACTCTAAAGCTATTTTATAATCTTGTTTTACACCTAAAGCATTATCATATAGCGAACCAATAGAGCCACAAGCAAGAGGCACTCCGCCATCACAAGCTATTTTAAAATAATCAAAAGCTTTTTTATAATCTATATCTACTCCATATCCAAGTTGATACGAGCTACCAACAAGAGCGCATCCCAGTATATGTCCACCATCGGCAGCTTTTTTTAAATACTTAAAAGCTTTTTCGTAATCAATTTTTACGCCTTGCCCACTGCCATAAATTTGACCAACTACAAAACAATTATCAATATTCCCATCTTCGCATTCTTTCTTTAAAAAATCAATATTGTTTGCTAAAAGTCCATTGCCGAAAACCAAAACCAAAATTCCTAAAATAACTTTTTTCATTTTTTCTCTTTTTTACTTAAATTCAGTTATAAAACCATTTGTAAGATAAGCGTTGCCTACTTGGTTTTCAACTTGTCTAGCCCAGTATTTAAATCCTACAAAACTTATCCTAGTGTTTGAGTATCCAAGCGATCTGCCGTAGTAGTGCATTCTAACAAGCACAGCTACCATTCTGCCATCTTTATCATACTCTATAAAGGCATTATCAAGGTTATATGCACTATCTAAATTTGCTAATTCCCAAGTTTTTGGAAGAGAGGCTGACATAATGGCATTTACATCTCTTTTATACATTTTTACGCTATTGCCGTTAGCTTTTGCATTGTTTATAAAAGTTTTTGCTATGTCATCGTCTGAGCTATCAAAATTTCCTAAATAAGCACTTTGTGCACTTCTTACACTATCATCAATGCTGCCTTTAATGCCTGATATGTAGTCTTGCACTCTTATAAAATCTTCATTAAACTCAACATATCTATGAGGCAAATCCCTTATAGCTAAATAGCTTTTTGCTAAAGATGGATTTTTTGACTCAGCTATGATTTGTTCTGGGGTTTTAGGCTGAAAACAACCAACTAAAATAAAGCTTAATATTGCTAAGCCAAACATTGAAATAATTTTTTTTGAAATAAATTTTTTCATTTTTTCTCCTTTGGTTTTAAAGGTTTATCTTAAATCTTCTAAATTAAAAGATGTCTGAGTCCAAATTTCACCCCTTCCATTATCAAAAATTTTATAATAAATTTTGTTTAAATTCACGCCTCCAAACATAGCCATCATGTTTTGTGAAGCTTCTCGTTGCTCTAAAAATTTATTATAATCATCTAAGGTTTTAAATCTATCATCAAAACTTTTGGGGTTTTTGTTATCAAAATCAAGCATATTATTCATATTGAAAAATATTCTCATGCCATAATTTGTAATGTTCTCACCAACATAGTTATAAGACTCAAATTTTTTCTTAGCTTCATCGAGTGAGTTTGCACTCAAATCATAATCAAAGTCTATACTACAAACTGAACTTTTTGAAGATGAGTCTAGTTTAAAAAGAGATCTTTTTATGGTTGCCACATCGCCAAGTTTTGGTAAAAACTCACTTTGAAATGAGCCAATACTATTTTCATCACAACTATTTCCTTTAAATGCTAAACACAAAGCTGAAATTTGAGCGTAGTCAGTATCGCAGTCATAAGGCTTTGATAAGACGCTTTCTACTGATAAATTTTTCAAATAAAATTTAATTTCTTCAAAAGTCATCTTCCCAGTAAAAAATTGATAACCAAAATAAATAGCCGCTATAACAACAGCACTAAATATAAACTCTAAAATACTTTTCATATCGTTTTCCTTTTAAAAAAATATACCACCTATAAGGGCAAAAAATGCACCTATAAGGAAAAATGGTATTGCAGTTAATATAAACGAAAAAGCATTGAAACTATCACTATTTTCTACGACTGATACAAACTCGTCATAATTGCTTGCTCCGCCTGTGAAAGCATCATAACCAGCTACGCAAAGTAGAACTATGTTTGCTGCGATAAAGAGATATAGAAAGCTTCTGTTTGGCTTTAAGGCTTCATCATTTTCTAAATTTAGTTTTTCAACAAAGCTTTTGCATACTACAAATTTAGCACGACCTCCATACCATATTGGAAAGATCATAAAACTTAAAAGTATCCAAAAAAGTATAAAATCGGTTTCATTTCCAGGATTAGTTCCTTTGTAACCTATCCACACTAGAAAAAGAACAACATAACAAAAGCTTTTAATAGCTCCTCTATATAGTAAAAACCACTGTGGTCCTAAAAAACTAGATAAAAATGCTGTCCAACTCCAAGTCATTTTCTCTTTAAGCTTCTCACCTTTTCCGGCCTCAAAAAACTTCTCGCAAGCCTTTGCATAGCTCTCTACACTTTTTGAACCGTTTAAATAAATAGATAGCTTTTCTCTTAAAAGCTTAGGATCGCTTAAAATTTGTTTTGAATACTCAGTCACAGTTCCTCCTTTTTTTGTAACTTAATTAAGATTTAACTAAGAAATTATATAAATTTCAAAGTCCAAATTTTGTCTTTTTGCTATTTTATTAGCTAACCAAATGAAAATTTAGTAAGATATTTATATTGATTAGCAATTTTACAATAACTATTCTTATGATTAACTTTTACTATGGTAGATATTCTTTTTAATTTTAGAATTTGTGTTTTTTGGTTTAAATTTATTAAAAAATTAATGCAGTTAAGGTAAATAAATATAAATTTAAGAGTATGCAAAGCACACTCTTAAATTGTATAGTATAAGCTTTATAGCCTGTTTATTACAGCCATAAAACGTTTATAATCATTTATTTTGTAAGCTTTTATCCACTTTATTACTTGATTGTCTAGGATCTTATATTCATATATTGCAAATAAACTAGATAAATCTCCAGCCTTACAAGACTGGCTTAGCGATTTTGCTTTATCTTTTATTTTTTCTAGTGGATTCTTAATCCCTAGCTCATTTTCAAAGCGATAAAACGCTTCTTTAAAAAAAGAATTTATCATGGTAATTTGTTTTTTATTTAGCCATTCTGGTGTATAAAGTACTATTTTTTTATTATTGCCATCTTTATCCTTGACATTAAAGTGCCTTTTCTTTACTGTAAAATTAGCACTTAATTTGTCAGTTTGCTTTTGATTGTTAGGGATTTTAAAATCTGCAATATTATCGTGCCTTGTTGTTATGGATAAGAGCTGATTTATTGGCGTTATGGGTGTAACTACAGTGTTATAAAGCATTGGAATAATAATCATATTGCTAAAATTATCATCTGTAAATAATTCAAGCTTAAACTCTTTATTAGTAGGCGTAATTTTATTCAACGCCGCACCGAAATTTTCTATAGGCAAAGTTTTTATTTGCTCATTGTTGTGATATGATTTCATATCTCATCCTTTTTAATGTTTTAAATGTTATAACACCTATAGTTTTAAAAGTGTTATGACTCTTTTGTTAGTATTTATCTTATCATCTAAAATAAGATTTTATACAACTATTTAATCCATAGAACAAAACAATATATTTAATGCTATGTACTATGATTTTTTCTTTGTTAATTTCCCTAAAAGGGAACTAGAGTTTTTATTAAGCATTTCTAGCTTTAAATGAAGCAAAATAGAAATCTTTGCAATATTTTTATCCTTATCGCCAAATAGTGGCTGGTAAAATTTATATTTTTGTTATATGCTAAAAAATAAAAAATATCTTGGTAACACTATAAATCATTGATAGAAATTTAAAAAAGTAGTTGTTTTGATATAGTGTATAGTTAAAATGCATGGTAGTGACTTTTAAGAGAAATTTATAAAAAGCTACAAATCTTTGTGTTATTATATGTTGCAATTTGATAAAAGTAAATTAGCGGCTAAGTCAGCTAAAATTTGACACAAAAAATTTATGTCAATTTTTAAAATGTAAGAAATTTAATAAATATTGCCTTTTGAAGTAAGCATTCCAAACTCAACTAAATTTGCATTGGAGTTTTAAAAAACTCTCGCCAAAAATCTCTATAAAGCTAGATTTAAAAAATACAAAGATAAATAAAGGTATATAGTCTCTCATATAATACTACTTATGATAAATTTTATAGTGTTTGGCATTAATATGCGTGGAAATTTAGAGCATTTAATTTGTCTATAATAATAACTATCTTTGTACAATTTTTTGCGTTTAATCAAGTTTTTTTGATTATATTTGCTTGTCTTTTGAAACATCAATACTATAAATTTATAAAAAATGCATTAAGCCAGAGATATAGATGTAGTATTTCTTTTGGTAAATATTGTTTTAGTAGATTGATAACAAGGCGTAATTGTAATATAAATACTCTTATAAAAAACTTTACCGTAGGAAATAATAAATGCTTCAACTACCGCAAATCACAACAAAACAAGAAGAGGAGATGTTTCTATCAACTGTTGCTAAAAATGTAAAAGAAATTAGATCAAGCAAAGGCATTACTCAACTTGAAGCAGCTCTTGGCATAGGAATGGCATCTCAAGGCTCTTATGCAAACATGGAAAACTGCTCTAAAGATAAGAGATTTAATACCATCCATCTTTTTAAACTTAGTAAACTTTTTGGAGTGGATATAAGAGAGTTTTTTGTTTTACCAGAAGTATTGGCACCAAGTTCTTTTCTTAATCATAAAATAGAAATTAACTTCGTAGAAGAAGATGAGTTTGATAGTCCGTATGATACAAATTTTAAAAAATCTAAAGAAACTAAATCTTAATTGTAGTAAATTTTAAAAAGTAGTAAAGAGTTTTTTGCAAATATTAAAAAGCTTAACTGAAATATTTATTGCTATAAATTTATTTGTTTTTTATAGCCAGTTTATAATTTTATAGTATTTTTATTGTTATTTATACTAATTATATATCTAGCATTATTGAAATTTTTAATTATTTTACCTCCTTTTATCATATTTTTTTGCCAAGTATGATTGTTAAATTTTTAAAAACTTGGCAATATGATTTAGCCTAACTCAAGTATATATGAACTGTGCCGTCTTATGGCTTTAATGAGCATATACGGCATAAATAACGCCATTCATATTTACTATTTATAAATTTGAAGCTACGATATGGCTTACAAATTTTTTGCTAGACTGTGAGTTTTTATACATTCACCCATTAGTTTTAGAACAGCTAGTAAGAGAGTTAAAATACTCCAAAACCTCATCTCTTTTAAAAAGTGTTATTCCGCCTGTAAGCTTGTAGGTTTTTAATTTTTCTTCTTTTACTAGCTTCCAAACGGTAGTTTTGCATATTGAACAAAGTTTTGCGACATCGCCAACTCTTATATATACAGGATTTTCAACAATCATGTCGTCTCCCTTTTATAATGTATTTCTAAGAAGAAGAATATTTTTAAAACTTATGCGTTTCAAAAACTTTTTTCTTTTTAGTTGGAGATGTTTTATGTTTAAAAAAGTTTATTTGAGCCGATATGAATTTATTTGGACAAACATTGTTTAAAATAAAAAACTTGATTTCGTTGATATATACAAATTTAATGATGAAAATTTCAAAAAATGAAAAAATAAAATAATCGTAAATAAGGCATATAGCGTGCTTTGACGCATAAATTTACAAATAGTAATATGAAAAATAAAATTAGTTTATTTGCTGCATAAACATTAAATTACATGTGAGGTTTATAGTAAAATGAGAATTTATAAACATAATTATGAACTAAATATAGAAAAATTTAAGCTAGCTTAGTTTTATAAAATACGATGAAAGTCCTATATTACCAGCTTTTAATCATTTTATTGTTTTTGTCAAAAAGCGATGAATAATAATAAAATAAATTTTGAAAAAAGTCTTAAAATACGATTTTAAGAGGATTATGATAAGTTTTATTTGTAGGTTTGAGAATAAAATATATAGATAATGAATTTAGAATTAAAAAAATCATATATAAGACATAAATAATGAGTTTATCTAGAAAAATTTGGGAAATTTGTATTTGTAAATATTAAATAATTTTTTATAAAAAATACCAACAACAAAAAATATTAAAAAAAACAAACAAATTTTTTAAAACAACACTATAGCCTTAAAGTTGATTTTCAACTCGCTCTAAGATAAAACCACTCCACCAAGAAGCGATCTCTTTGAGTTCCTTTAGCATCATAGCTCCTGAGCTATATGCTAGTGAGATTTGATTTCCAACCCTATGATCTAAAAATAGCTCTCTTGCTTCAAAGCTAAATTTAGAGGCTTTTTCATTTTTAATAATTGTGCTATATGTTTTTCTAAAGCCATGAGATCTTTGATAGTTTAAGTCTTTATTAAATCCCATCTCTCTTAATTTTTCATTTATAGTATTTGCTGCGATGTGTTTTGGTTTTGAGTTTTCAGATTCTGAATTTTCAGATTCTGAGTTTTTAAGGCTTGGAAATACATAATCTCCAAAAAGTCCAAAGTCTTTACAAAGTTTTTCTTGATTTTTAAGAATTTTAATAACCTCATCACTAAGTGGTAAGACAAAATCGTTTAAATTTACATTATTTACTTTCATCTCATCTCTTGGTATGATTAGCAGTTTTTCATTAAAATCAACATAGTTCCATTTTAAAGATATAGCATTTTTTGATCTAAGTGGGATGTGAAGCATAAATTTTAGAATATTTTTTGTAGTTAAATTACTATTTTTATAAATAGCTTTACATAAATTTGTAAAGTATGGCTCTGTTGTTATAGCTTGGAAATTTACAGTCACTGGTCTTTTTACGATATCGTTCATTTCTATACTAGAAACAACATTTGCTTCTATATAACCCAAAGATAAAGCATATCTAAAAATTCGATTTAGTAATCCGTGTAATCTACGTGCCCACACAGGGCTAGATTTTGCTCTTTTTAATATCAGTGTAGATATGTCTTTCTTCCCAATAGAACTCATAGGTTTGTTTCCTATCGCATAAAGCACCCATTCTTCTATTTCTTTTTTGTATCTATTAGCTGTTGACGCATCGATATTTTTGCCTACTTCCCATTTTTCATTGACAAATTCATTGTAAATTTTTTCAAAAGTGTTGTTAAGCTCTTCTTTTATAAGAGATGCTTCATTATCCAAATAAGTTTTTATGTCATCTATGCCGTTTTGTCTAAGAGCATTAAACTCAGTAACTTTTTGTCTTGCATCAGCCAAAGTTACCTCGTCATATTTACCAATAACAATTTTTCTTTGCTTATTGTCAGAGTTTCTATAAATATAGTAAAATTTCTTTGATCCTGTTGGATAAACTCTAATGTAGAGATTGTTGCTTAATCTTTCAGAATACTCCTTATCCTTGGATTTCAGTTTTTTTATATAAATATCTGGTCTATCTTTCATGCTAAGCACCTCCTTTGTTTGAATGTGTAGTTAAAAAGTTACCGGTTTTATTATTTTATAGGAAATTATATTTTAGGTAACTTTTTTGGTAACTAAATTTCATTAATTAAGTTAAATAATTTTAAACTAATACTGCTTAATATTTTCTTAAAATACCTAAAAATCGTGGTTAATAAAGTAGAAATGAATTGATATGAATGTTTAAGAATAAGAAATGGTGGGTTCACTAGGACTCGAACCTAGGACCATCCGGTTATGAGCCGGATGCTCTAACCAACTGAGCTATGAACCCACTTGTAAAATAAAGAATTGTAATTATACACAATTAAAACTTTAATTTTCCTAAAATTTCGTATTTATTTAAAATTATCATCATAGCAGCCAAAAAATTTAAAAATTGCAATATCTTAAAATGCTAAGAAAGTATAAATTTCAAATTTGATATAATAAAACATATCTGAATTTAGGAATTTTATGAACTTAGCACTTGATTTTAGGCCAAAAAACATAGATGAAATTTGCGGACAAAAACATATAATAGCCAAAGATAAAGCTCTTTATGCTTTGATAAAATCTGGTAAAATTCCGCATATTATGTTGTTTGGACCAGCAGGAAGTGGAAAAACAACTCTTGCAAAAGTTATAGCAAATGAGCTTGATACAAGTTTTTATGAACTTGATGGAAGTAGTTTAAAAGTTGAAGATATTAGAAAAATATTAAATTTGCATAAAAACTCACTTATTAAACCAATTATTTTTATAGATGAGGTTCATCGCCTTTCTAAAACACAGCAAGAAATCTTGCTTATACCAATGGAAAACAGTGAAGCAACAATAATTGGTGCCAGTACAGAAAACCCATACTTTGTGCTAAGCAGTGGAATTAGATCTAGGTCTATGCTTTTTGAATTTAAACCCCTAACAAGTAGTGATTTAGATGAACTTTTGCAAAGAGTGCAAAATAAACTTAAATTTAGTATTGAAAATGATGCAAAAACTTATCTCTTAAACTCAAGTGGAGGAGATGCAAGAGCAATGCTTAATTTGCTTGATTTTGCGTTAGAAATTTCAAAAAATATCACCTTAAAAACATTAAAAGAGTTAAGAGCTTTTCCATTAAAAGATGGCGTTAGTAGTGATGATACGCACTATAATCTAGCAAGTGCTTTGATAAAAAGCTTAAGGGGGAGTGATATTGATGCTAGTATTTACTATCTTGCAAGGCTTATTGATGGTGGTGAAAGTGCTGATTTTATCGCAAGACGCCTTGTTATTTTTGCAAGTGAAGATATATCAAATGCAAATCCAAGTGCATTAAATTTGGCCACAAATACGCTTTTAGCTGTTTCAAAGATAGGATATCCTGAGGCTAGGATAATTTTATCTCAATGTGTTGTATATTTGGCTAGTTCTCCAAAGTCAAACTCAAGCTATAAAGCGATAAATGAAGCTTTAAAATATATTAAAAACAACCCCAAATTAAATGTTCCAAGATATCTTATAAACACAGATCCAGCTATAAAGAACTATCTATATCCGCATGATTTTGGTGGATTTGTGGAGCAAGACTATCTAGAAATTCCACTTAAATTTTACTTCGCAAATGACATTGGTTTTGAAAAAACTCTAAATTTGTGGCATAAAAAAGTTACGAAAAAATTAAATGATTAACAAAAGGTAAAAATGTAGGAGTTTAAATAACAACTTTAAGTTAAACTTAAATCATAATAAGCTAGAATAATAGTTGTTCTTTTATCGTAAAAAAGACAAATCGGTAAATTTAAAAGGAAGAAAAATGAGCGATATTATCGCATATAAATTAAATGGAAATATTATAGACACTCTTAGTGTGGATGAAAACGAAAAAGGCTTAGAGCCAATATATTTTGACAACTCAACAGAAGCATTAGAGGTTATTAGACACTCCTGTGCTCATCTTATGGCAGAAGCCATTTTAGAGCTTTATCCAGATGCAAAATTTTTTGTAGGACCAGCTATTGAAGATGGATTTTACTATGATTTTAGAGCTTTTAAAGAAGATGGTAGCAAAATTGGTGAAGCTGATTTAAAAGAAATAGAAAAAAAGATGAAAAGCCTTATCGAAAAAAAGGCTGATTTTATAAAAACAAACTCAACAAAAACTGAGGTTAGCGCTAAATTTAAAGGTGATGATTTAAAACAAGAAGTTTTAAAAAGAATACCTGATGGCGTTGTAAGTATTTATTCACAAGGCAAATTTGAAGATATTTGTAGAGGACCACATGTTCCAAATACAAAATATTTAAGATTTTTTAAACTAACCAGAGTTGCTGGTGCATATTTGGGTGGTGATGAAAAACGTGAAATGCTTACAAGAATTTATGGGGTTGCATTTGCCGATAAAGAAAGCTTAAATGAGCATTTAAAAATGCTTGAAGAAGCAAAAAAGAGAGATCATAGAAAACTTGGCAATGAAATGAAGCTTTTCACATTCGATGAAGAGGTTGGAGCTGGGCTTGCTATATGGCTTCCAAATGGTGCAAGAATGCGCTCAAAACTTGAAAAAGCTTTGTTTAAAATTCATAGAGATAGGGGCTATGAGCCAGTTAGAGGACCAGAAATTTTAAAAGCTGATGCTTGGAAAACCTCAGGTCATTACGATAACTATAGAGAAAATATGTATTTTACTAAAATTGATGAACAAGAATATGGGATAAAGCCTATGAATTGCGTAGGACATATCAAAGTTTATCAAAGTGAAATTAGGTCTTATCGTGATTTACCACTTAAATTTTTTGAATACGGAGTAGTTCATAGGCATGAAAAAAGTGGCGTTATGCATGGACTTTTTAGAGTTAGAGAATTTACTCAAGATGATGCTCATATATTTTGTGCTCCAAATCAAATAAAAGAAAATGTGCTTGAAATTTTAAATTTTGTTGAAAATATAATGAAAACTTTCAATTTTGATTATGAAATGGAAATCTCAACTAGGCCAGATAAGGCAATAGGTGATGAAAAAGTATGGGAAGTAGCAACAAACGCATTAAAAGAAGCACTTGATGAAAATGGCTATAAATACGGCATAGATGAAGGTGGTGGTGCATTTTATGGACCAAAAATTGATATTAAAATAACCGATGCTTTAAAAAGAAAATGGCAGTGCGGAACAATTCAAGTTGATTTTAATTTGCCTGAAAGATTTGATTTAGCATATATTGATGAAAATAATGAAAAAAAGCGCCCTGTAATGCTTCATAGGGCAATTTTAGGAAGCTTTGAAAGATTTATAGGAATTTTAATTGAGCATACTGCAGGTGAGCTTCCATTTTTTATAGCACCAACTGGCGTGGCAATAGTTCCTATAAGTGATAAGCATTTTGATTATGCGAAAAAAATAGCTTTAGAGCTTAGAAAACTTGAAGTTGATAGTGAAATTTTAAGTAAAAATGAAACTTTAAATAAAAGAATAAGAACAGCTGAGAAGGCTCACATTCCTTATATTTTAGTAATAGGCGATGAAGAAGTTGAAAAAAATAGTGTTGCTCTTAGAGATAGAAGAGCTAGAACTCAAAGCAATTTAAGCTTTGATGAGTTTATTAAATTTATAAAGGAAAAACTTGATGAGGTGCACTTTTGAGTAAGGAAAAGATGGTTTATCTAAATGAGGATATTCGTGCAAAAGAGGTTAGATGTGTTGGAGATGATGGCGAGAATTACGGAGTCATATCAAAAGATGAGGCTTTAGACTTAGCAAACAAACAAGGTCTCGATTTAGTGCTAATAGCTCCTGATGCAAAACCGCCAGTTTGTAAGATTATGGATTATGGTAAATTTAGATACCAGCAAGAAAAAAAGCAAAAAGAAGCTAAGAAAAGGCAAAAAGTTATTGAGATTAAAGAGATAAAACTATCGGCTAAAATAGCACAAAATGATATAAACTATAAGATAAAGCACGCTATGAACTTTTTAGAGGGTGGAAAGCATGTTAGATTTCGCGTATTTTTAAAAGGACGAGAGATGGCAAACCCTGAAGTTGGTGTTGAGCTTTTAAACGATGTTTACAACTCAATAAGCGATGTTTGTGATAAAGACAGCGAGCCAAAATTTGAAGGAAGATACGTAAATATGCTTGTTGTTCCTAAAAAATAAGCCTTTAAAAAAGGCTTATTTTTATCTTTACACAATAAATAATATGATGCTAAAAGCTACTTTATATTGTTTATTTTTTTAGGGTTTGGTATATGTTTTTATAAAAATATGATTATTATTAATTGTATGGAATTTCTTAGAGTATTTTAATTTTTAAATATTTTGATAAGTTGGGATTAAATGGTGACCCCTACGAGAATTGAACTCGTGTTACCGCCGTGAAAGGGCGATGTCCTAACCGCTAGACGAAGGGGCCACGCTTTAAAATAAATGAAATATGATTATACTTTAGTTTAACTTAAAGGCTACTTAAAAATGAATAAAATTTTAAAAATATTTTTTCTAATTTACATTATTGTGTTTGGTGGATGTGTCACAAAAAATTTCATTAAACAAAACGGCGTTTTTTTTACTATGGTTAGTCCAGATTTTAAATTTAGCGATGCAGGTTTTATCAAAACTAGCAATAAATCGACTGAGTTTCAAATTTACAGCAGTGGTGTTAATATATTAAAAATTAATATAAAAGATAAAATTTGTTATAACGGCGTTTGTAAAGATGAGATAGAATTTAACAAAAGTTTTTTAAAAATGCCGTATTATAAAGGCTTTTTTGCTGAAATTTTAGGCAAAAAACCTATTTATAATGGAAGAGATTTGGTTAAAACAGATTGTGGATTTGATCAAAATTTAAGTAATATAACTTATCAAATTTGTGATAATAAAGTCTATTTTAAAAACCAAAAAGGCGTAAAAATAGTAATTAAGGAGATTAATTGAAAAAAATAGGAGCTCACGTAAGTGCAGCTGGTGGAGTAGAAAATGCACCTTTAAATGCTCTTACTATAGGAGCTGATGCCTTTGCCTTATTTGTAAAAAATCAAAGACAATGGAGTGCAAAAGCCCTTGAGGTTGAAAGTATAAATAAATTTGATGAGAATTTAAAACTTGCAAATATTAAAAAAGAACATATTTTACCACATAATAGCTATCTTATAAATTTGGGTCATCCAGATGCTGAAAAAAGAAAAAAATCAATTAATGCTTTTATAGATGAGATTAGTAGAGCAAATTTACTTGGATTAAAGATGATAAATTTTCATCCAGGCTCACACTTAAGAGAAATTTCAGAAAATGAATGTTTAGAAAATATTTCAAATTCTATAAATTTTATTATTGCAAATACAAGCGATGTTAAGCTAGTCATTGAAAATACAGCTGGGCAGGGTTCAAATTTGGGATATAAGCTCGAACACCTAGCGTATTTAATAGATAAAACACAAAACAAACAAAGAATTGGCGTTTGTATTGATACTTGTCATTTCTTTGCTGGCGGGTATGATATTCGTTCAAAAGAAAATTATAAAAAAACAATGAGTGAGTTCGATAGGCTGGTTGGATATAAGTATCTAAGCGGCATGCATTTAAATGATAGTAAAAATAGTCTTGGTGTAAAAAAAGATCGTCATGAAAGTATTGGAAAAGGTACTTTGGGGCTTGAGGCATTTGAAAATATCATGAGAGATGAAAACATAGATGAAATTCCTCTTATTTTAGAGACTATAAATCCTGAAATTTGGGCTGATGAAATAAAACTTTTAAGACAAATGTGCTAAAATTTAAATTCAAACAAATAAAAGGAAAAATTTGAAATATTTAATGGATTTTTTGCAAAAACCTGCTTCAAAAACTCAGATTTATTCTTTATTAAAGCTTAATGAAAATGAGGCAAGGATACTTCAGTTTTTGACAAAAAGCTATATTGAAGGCTCGCCGATAAATAGTGTTTTTAGTGTCTTATCAACTGCCTTTGAGGAAAGTGGTTATGGTTTTTTAATATATCTTGATGATATAAAAAATTTATTAAATTTAGGATATATCACACAAAATATTAATATATTTTCAAAAAGCAAACAAAACACAAAACTATCACTTTTGCATAGTGAAATCGAATTAAGCGAATATTTTTTGTCTGTTTTAGAGTGTGGCATAACTAAAACAACACTCCCTGAAATAACCAAATACGATGATGAGCTTAAATATTTAGAAGATCAGTTTTTACTCGTGAATTTATATAAAAAAAAGTTAAATTCACAAAGTAAAGACATAAGAACAAAACTTGATGAAAAAATAGAAAAACTTACAAATATAATCACTCAAAGAGTAAATTTAACTAAGATAAATTTAAGCGTTGAACAGCTTTTTAAAAAATATTCATTAAGCCAAGAAGAAAAAATCATATTTTTAGTGCTTTTAAAAGAGGAATATTCAAACGAGGATGAAATATTAAGAGATTCTAATACTCTTATTTCAATGATTAGCAAAGATGAGATGCACAAGTTAAAAAATAGAACCTTGTTAGAAGAAAATGCAAAATTAATGAGTTTGGGACTGATAGATTATGATGAAATTTTAGGAGCTACTTCTATAAATAAAAGCTATTTTATTTGTGAAGATGTGCTTTATAGCATAATGCATCCACAAAAAAATGATAAAAAAACAAAAAAAGCAATGCTTGAAAATATAGTAAAAGAAAGCGAAATTTTTGAGCTTATCGAGCCAAATACTGACATCGATGATGTTGTTTTAAATCCAAAAATTAAAGAAGTTTTAAATTCTATTTTAAAACAACTTGATAAAGATGTTATAAATAAACTTAGTAGTTGGGGCATAAAGACAAAAAAAGGAATCGATGCTAAAATTATTTTTTACGGACCTGCTGGAACTGGCAAAACAATGAGTGCTTTAAGTTTAGCAAAAAGCTTAAAAAAGCAAGTTTTAAGTTTTGATTGTTCAAAAATTTTATCAAAATATGTTGGCGAAAGCGAGCAAAATGTAAGGAAAATTTTTGATACTTACAAAAGCATTTGTAAAGAGGCGAAAATTGAGCCTGTGCTTTTGCTAAATGAAGCGGACCAGTTTTTATCAAGTAGAATGGAAAGTGGAACAAGTAGTGCTGATAAAATGCACAATCAAATGCAAAATATTTTTTTAGAGCAAATTGAGAGATTTGAAGGTGTTTTAATAGCTACAACAAATTTCTTACAAAGCTTAGATAGTGCTTTTTCAAGAAGATTTGATTTCAAAATAGAATTTAAAAAACCAAATTTTAATGAAAGGCTTATAATTTGGCAAAAAATAATGCCAGAAAATGCAAATTTTGAAGAAAATTTTAGCTTTAATGAGCTTGCTAAATTTGAACTAAGTGGTGCGCAAATAACTCTTGTTTTAAAAAATACGGCATTAAAGGTGGCTGTTAGAGACGATGATGTTTTTACCTTGAGAGATTTTATTGATGAGATTAAAAAAGAACAAATTTCAGCTTTTGATAGCGATAAAAAAGTAGGTTTATTGTAAATTTAAAAAAATAAATGAAAATAGTAAAATTCGTAAAAAGGAGAAAATATGGAATATATAGAAAATATTATGCAAAATAGATATTCATGCAGAAATTTTAAAGATGAAAAGATAAAAGATGGAGTTATAAATGAAATTTTAGACCTTACTCGTCTAACTCCAAGCTCTTTGGCACTTGAGCCGTGGAAATTTGTAGTTATATCAAAAGATGATGATATTAAAAAAATGGGTGAAATTTGTCTTAACCAGCCACAAGTATCAAGTTGCTCCCATGTAGTTGTCATAACTGCTAGGACTGATTTGCAAAGCAAAGATGAGTATTTAAAACACATTGTTTATAGCAAAAATAAAGGCGAGGATAAGGCAATTAAATTTTTAAAAATGGTTTCATCAAAAACTGATTTAATGACTAAGGATGAACTTTTTAATTATGCATCACTTCAGTGCTATATGGCTTTGGCAAATTTGGTAAATATTGCTTATTCAAAAAGAGTTAAAAGTTGCATAATAGGCGGATTTGACAAAGAAAAATTAACTAAATTTTTAAATTTACCAAATGAGCTTAGGCCTTGTATTGTTGTAGCTTTAGGTTTAAGCGATGAAAAAAGTACTCCAAAAATTAGACAAAGTTTAGATGAAGTTGTTGTTTGGAGATAAAATAAAATTTTTCAAGGTACCTTTTGGTACCTTGCTTGGTTATTGTAGTAATGAAAATTTTAATATTTTTCTTTCCAAGGATGCTTTAAAATCACTAAAATGTAGATATCATATTTTAAAATTTCAAAAAGCATCACATTTTTTATAAATAAGTTTCCTTATAAGTTCATTATTTTATGCTTGGCGCTTTTAATTTGCAGCTAATTTTTTAGCTTTAAATTTTTTTCTTTAAATTAAAACAATATGGATAATTAAGGATAGGTAGTGGTGGCCTCGATTGGACTTGAACCAACGACCACCACCATGTCAAGGTGGTGCTCTACCAACTGAGCTACGAGACCATAAATTTTAAGCCAAGATTATATCAAGTTATTATAAATTTGAACTTTAAAATCTATCTTTGCTTATTTTAACTAAAAAAAATAGTTAAAATTTGAGTGTACTGATAACACTCAAATTTAATTTTTTGCTTTTTTTGGACTTCCGTCTGGGTTGTTGCCAACTATTTTGGCAGCAAAATATCCAACTACACCTGAGACTAAAGAGCCACATAAAATAGCCAACTTGTCAGTTCCGTGGTAAAGAAGAATTGAATTTTCTCCGTATGCTAGTCCATCAACAAATAAGCTCATTGTAAAGCCAATACCACAAATTATGGCTATAGCATAGAGTTGTTTCCAGTTTGCTTTTTCAGGCATATAGGCAAAGCCTGCTTTTATAATAATAAAACTAAATAAAAATATTCCTATCTGTTTTCCTACAAAAAGTCCTAGGAAAATTCCCATAGGAACTGTTCCAAAAATATGACTTGCATCAAGTCCGTGCATGCTAACTCCAGCATTTACAAAAGCAAAAAGAGGAAGTATTATGTAATTTACTGGTAGTCCTAAGATTTGCTCCATTTCTTTTGACATTGAGTTACCTTTTTTTGTATAAAGAGGTATGGTAAATGCTGCTACAACGCCTGCAATACTTGCGTGAATGCCTGAGTTTAAGACAAAAAACCAAAGGATTAGTGAAAGAACTACATACGGTGTTTTGCTGCTAACTCCAATTCTATTTATAAAAATTAAAACTCCAACTAGCACAAAAGAAAGTAAAAGGTATAAAAAGCTTAAATCCCCTGTATAAAAAAGTGCAATTATAACAATAGCGCACAAGTCATCCATTATGGCTAGAGTTAAAACAAATATTTTAAGGCTTGATGGAATTCTTCTTCCAAGAAGTGCTAAAACTCCAACCGCAAAGGCAATATCAGTTGCTGTTGGTATAGCCCAACCATGGATAGCATGATTTTGTGCATTTAAATTTATTATAACAAATACTAATGCAGGAACTATAACTCCACCAAGAGCTGCAAAAACAGGAAGTAAAACTTGAGAAAAATGTTTTAGTTGTCCTTCTAACATCTCTCTTTTTAGTTCAAGCCCAATTGCAAAGAAAAATAAAGCCATCAAAGCATCATTTATCCAAAAGTGCATACTTCCTAAGATGTTAAAAGATGGTATTGTAAAAGGGGTAAAATGAACAAACCAATTATAAAGTTTATCAAGACCTGGGATATTTGCAAAAACAAGCGCTAAAAATGCCGCAAATAGTAGTAGCATCCCAGCTCCGCTTTCTGAGGAGATTAATCTGTCTATAAGTTTTTTCATCAATAAGCCTTTTAATTGTATTTAATGTTACATTTTAATAGATAAAAGCCTAAAATACAATAAATTGAAGAAGTTTTAAAAGTTTTTTTATATAAGTATAACATTTAGTAACAAAAAGCATAAAGCACTATGATGCTTTATGCTTGCAATTTATAAGTTATTTAATAACACCACAAATCATTCTTGCGCCGCCACCGCCAAGTTTAGCAGGGTTATCGCTATGGTTATCTCCACCTACATGAACCATTATAGAATGACCTTTAAGTTCATCTATGTTTTTGATTTTTGGAGCTAAAACAGGATAGTTTGCAACTCCATTTTTATCAACATAAAGAGCTGGTAAATCACCCTTATGACCGCTGTCATCCCATGTAAATGAGTGTTTTTTTGTATCATTTGGATCCCAGTGGCCGCCAGCTTTCATACCAAGACCTTTATCTGTTGCACCGCAATCAGCATTTACATGAATGTGAAATCCGTGCATTCCACCTTCGCCTAAGCCACTCATATTTGGAAATAGAGCAACTCCGTAGTTTGTATTTATAGCTACAACTTCACCAACTTTTTTATCTGCTTTTTCACCAAGCATATTCATCTCAACAACAATGTGCTCAACACTTTTTGGATTAAACTCATTTATCATATTTGCATCGCTATCATGATTAAGCTCATTTGCAAAAAGCATGGTTGAAGCCACAAGGCTTGCTAAAATAATTTTTTTCATTTTTTCTCCTTATTTTTTAATTTAATAGATTTTATCATTAAATAATTAACAAATAGTTCAACTATAAAATGAAAAATGCAATTACAACTATTGATATAAACATTCCAAGAGCAGTTCTTTTAGCAAGTTCAACTGGATTTGCTAGAGCTAAACCCGCACAAACTATGCAAGCTCCTGCAATTGGTGAACTTCCTCTACCAAGTGCTCCTGCAATTGATGCTGCCATACCAAGTTTGTCTTGCTCAAAACCAAGCTGAATTGCTTGAGAGGTAATTGCTTCATTAAATGCAAAAGTTGCCGCATCACCAGAACCTGTTATGATTCCCATAAGGTAAGGTATAAAGGTTCCACCAAATTTTACATAATTTTGTTCGCTTTTTAAAAGTTCGATTATAAAATCAATTGCCCCACAAGCTGTAAGTCCTGCGACAAAAACTCCAGCTGCAATGATAATACCTATAACATTTGCATAAGCACTTCCCATTCCATTGAAAAATTCTTTTACGATAGTTTGAGGATTTGTCATGGTTACAAAAATTGATAAAACCCCACCTATAAGCATCGCTTCTGCGACTCCCATTTTTGTCCAAGCTAAAAATGGAACTTTGTTTAAGCTAGTTCCTCCAATTATTAAAATTATAAGCGGAACAAGAGGCATTAAAGCGTATAAATAATTTACTTTTAAATCTTTTGTATTTTTTTCTTCAATTCCAGTTTCTATAAGATAGTTTTTACCTTTTGAATAGTCTTTAAAAACAAATGCCATTAGTGTTATACATACCAAAACTATTCCTAATGCTACAAACGCACTTGGCATTTGAACCTTTATAACATCTTGAACTGTGTATCCTGCGTTACCACTTTTTACAACCATTTCTGTAACAAAGATATTGTGGGCATTTCCAGGACTCAAAACCGAGCCAAAAACTCCAGCAAAAACAGCAGCTCCAGCCATCGCAGGTCTAACTCCTGAAGCCATTAAAAGTGGTATTAATGTCGCTCCAACAGCGGCCGAACATCCAGCAGCTGATGGAATTGCTATATTTATCATATATGTTAAAAGTGTAACCATAGGAATAAGGAAAAAACCGATATTTCCAAGAGGTTTTGTAAGGGCATTTACAAGATGTTGATCGCATTTTGTGAATTTCATAACAAAAGCAAAACCCATTGAAGCACAAATTGCTTTTATAAGTCCAGCTTTTGTCATAGATGCGGTAAATGCGGTAAATGCATCCATTGGTTTAAAACAAAGCACACATAAAATAAGTCCAACACCAATTAACGCAGTTCTAGTTTCTACTTTCTTAATCAGCAAAACAATAACTGCAATTATTCCAACAATTGCGAGAATCAATCTTAAATCTTCCATAAAATATCCTTAAATTTTTATCTTTTCACCAAGTTTTACAGTGGCAACATCTTTTTTGTATTCAAATTTTAGTGCGTCGCAATGACCTATAAGTTCGGCCTCATTGCCATTTATTAAAAAACCAGTTCCCTCAGGTAGAGCATAAATTATCTCGTTTTGGTTTGCTATTAAAAACTCATTTAGCCTAGTTTCTCTACTTTCGCCATTATGTCCTTTTATCTGGCCGCTTATAAAGTGAGGATTTATTTGATATGGGAATAAATTTAATGTTTTAAAGCTTTTTGGCATAATGATAGGCATATCATTTGTTGTCATCATAGTTTTTCCAGCTATATTTGCTCCTGCACTCCAACCAAAATATTTTGTTCCATTTTTTACTGCATTTTGAATTTCTTCCAATAGGTCAAATTCATAAATTTTTGCCATTAACATAAATGTATTTCCACCACCAACGCAGATTGACTTTGCATTTTTTATAGCTTTTTTCATATCGCTGTAGCGGTGAATGCTTTTTATGTTTTGATTTTCTAATGCATCCCTAACTCTTTTTTCATATTCATCATTTGTTCGAGTAACTCCTGCAAATGGGATAAATAAAATTTCCTCATCCCAATCTTTGCCTAAAAACTCTTTTATCCAACCTTTTGAATGGTTTAAATATCCTGTATCTTTATAGCCTGATGCGCTTAAAAGTAAAGCTTTCATTTTTTTAATCCTTATTTATTTTCGTTTTTATTTATTGCATATGCGCTTCTTACAAAAACATCAATTCCAGCTAAAAGTGAGTCTTCATCAAAGTCAAATTTAGCATTATGGTGACCTGCTTTTAATGTTGTTCCTATCATTAAATATGAGCTTTTTCCACCTTGATTTTGAACTGCGTGCATAAAATGAGCAAAATCTTCACACGCTCCAAAGCTAAGCTCATTTTCTATTTTATCATTATCGATAAATGGACTTTGTTTAGCTGCGTTTTCATAAATTTGTGCAACTTCATAATCACTATCTCCACCACTTGTTCCGCCTGTGACTTTTACTTCGTATTTTACGCCATAAATTTCACTAACACCTTTAATTATTTTATCGCATTCGTTTTTCATAAACTCATTAAGCTCTGTTGTTTCACCTCTTGTTTCGCATGCAAGATAGGCATTTGGTGCAATTACGTTTCTTCCTTCTCCAGCTTTTAAAACACCTACATTTATGCGAGTGACACCTTTTGCATTTCGTGTGATTCCATGCATGTTAAGTGCCATTTGAGCAGCCGCTAAAAGTGCGTTATTTCCCTCTTGTGGTGCTCCTGCTGCGTGAGCTGATTTACCAGTTAAAATAACATCAAATTTAGTTGTTGCAAGAAGTTTGTCAGTTTTGCAAATTATACCTTTCATTGTAGTTGCTTGAAAGCCGATGTGTCCGCCAAGCAAATAATCCACACCTTTTACAACTCCTGCTTTTTCCATTGCTACAGCACCTCTTGTTCCCTCTTCTGCAGTTTGGAAAATAAATCTAAATTTTCCTTGAAATTTATCTAAATTTTCACTTATTAATTTTGCTGTAAAAAGTCCTATTGTGATATGTCCATCATGCCCACAAGCGTGAGTTATACCATCAATATCGGCTCTAAAGCCATCTTTGAAAGGACGGTGAGTTTCTTCTTTACACTCAGTTACATCAACACCATCAATATCAAATCTAAATGCTACAAGTTTGCCTGGTTTTTTGGTATCGATTTCTGCAACAAGTCCAGTTAGTCCATCTTCCATTTTGTCTAAATATTTAGCTTGCTCTTCATTTAAAAGAGTTCTTGCTCTTTTTAGATATTTTTCGCAATCTTCTTTTGAACCAAGACCTTGTCTTGCATCAGGATCTACAACTTCTCTTCCAAGTTTTACATCAAAGCCCATTTTAGCCATTTTATCAGCAATTACTGCCGTTGTAAAAAATGTAAACCAACCAGTTTCTGGGTGAGAGTGAAAATATCTTCTTGTTTTTACAATCTCATCTTTTAAATTAACTATTTTTTGTGAAATTTGATCCATTTTATCTCCTTTAATATGTTCTAAAGATTTCTCTTATTTTTTCTATTTCATTTGTTTTAGTTAGTGCAAGCATTAAAAGAATTCTTGCTTTTTGTGGATTAAGCGTATCAGCTGCAATAAAACCATATTTTTCGTCATATAGATTAACACCTGGACCCATATCTGTAGATCCACTCGCAACTCTGCTTGATCTGACGATAACCACACCTTTTTTCATAGCATTTACTAAAGCTTTTTCTACGCTTGGATAAAGGCTTCCGCTGCCCATTCCAGCAATAACTATGCCTTTTGCTCCATTTTCTACACAAAAATCAACCAAATCACCATTGTCTGTTGTGTGAGCATATAAAATATCAACTTTTGGAAGTTCTTTAAAATCTTCAGTTGAAAATTCGCTATTCGTAGTGTGTAATTTATCATCAAAATATTCAATCTTTCCATAATTTACAATGCCTATTTTACCGCTATTTGGTGAAGTAAAAGTAGCAACATTTGTGGTGTTTGACTTGGTAACTTCACGAGCTTTATGAATTTCATCATTCATTACAAGCAAGACACCTTTACCAAAACTTTTTTTGTTTGTAGCAACACTGACTGCATTGTAAATGTTCAAAGGACCATCAGCACTTATTGAAGTTGCTGCTCTCATAGCACCTACAAAAACAACAGGTTTATTGCTTTTAATCACTAGATTTAAAAAATATGCGCTTTCCTCAATACTATCAGTTCCATGAGTTATGATAACCCCGTCAGCGTTTTCATCATTTAAAATTTCATTTACACGCTTAGCAAGTTTTAGCCAAACATCATTATTCATATGATGAGAGCCTATGTTTGAAATTTGTTCACCTTTAATGTTTGCAATTTCATTTATTTTAGGAACTGCTGCAATTAATTTATCAACACCGATAGCACCTGATTTGTAAGCTCCACTTAACTCGTTATCTGCTCCACCGGCGATAGTTCCACCAGTTGCAAGTATGTAGACAGTTGGTTTTGCAAAAGCAACTAAGATCGAAATAAACATTAAGCAAAATATCTTTTTCATATTCTTTCCTTAGCTTGAGATCGGCTTTTTCATAGAAGGCATCTTTTATAAAAAAGCTATATTTGGAATTTTATCTTAATTTTTATATGAAATATCTTAAATAAATTTAAAAATATAAAATTAAATTTTAAATTTATTTATTTTTTATTTATTTAGTGATTTAGTTGTGTTAAATTTAGATTTAGCCATAAATTTTTTTAAGATTTTGTAAATTTGAACTTGTGTTTAATAGTAACATATCAGCCGTAACTAACCTTGCCATAGCAGTTGCAACTACACTTCCTCTAGTTCCAACGCAAGGATCGTGCCTTCCTTTGAGCTTACAAATTTCATCTTCTCCACTTAAATTTATAGTATTTTGTTCTAAAAAAATTGATGGTGTTGGTTTAAAATACGATTTTATTAAAATATCATTGCCGTTTGTAATGCCACCCAAAATTCCACCTGAATTATTTGTTAAAAAACCATTTTTTGAAATTTCATCATTGTTTTCATCGCCATAAATTTTGGCTGATTTTATTCCATTTCCAATTTCAACAGCTTTTACAGCATTTATCCCCATCATGGCAGCTGCTAATCTTGCATCGAATTTATCATATAAAACTTCCCCAAGTCCTATAGGTGAGTTTTTTATGATAGTTATAACTGAGGCTCCAACACTATTATGAGAGTTTTTGGCTTTTAATATTTCAGATTTAAACTCTTCATCAAAACCTTTAAAAAGTGAGAAAATTTCCGAAGTTTTAGCAAATTCAAAGTCTAAATTTCCTTTTTTAAACTCCTCGTTAAAATCGGCGTTAAAATTTATCCCTCCAACGCTAAAAACTCCACTTTCAACGCTTATTTTAAACTCATTTAAAAGCATTTGACAAAATGCCCCGCTAGCAACTCTTATCGCACTTTCTCTTGCGCTACTTCTGCCACCACCTCTATAATCTCTTATGCCGTATTTATGAAAATATGTGTAGTCTGCATGTCCTGGTCTAAAAATATCTTTTAAATTTCCATAGTCTTTGCTTTTTTGATCTTCGTTTTTTATAATAAAACCAATTGGAGTTCCAGTGCTAAGCCCTTCAAAAACTCCGCTTAAAACTTCTACTTTATCACTTTCTTTTCTTTTTGTAGCAAATTTTGAGCCAGGTTTTCTTTTATCAAGTTCATTTTGTAAAAAATCAAAATCTATCTTAACTCCAGCAGGAAAACCATCAAGTACGCCGCCAATTGCTATGCCATGGCTTTCTCCAAAAGTTGTAAGTCTAAGTTTTGCTCCAAAAGTATTCAAGCTCTTCCTTTTTTATGTAGAATTTCAATAGCTATTTTAGCAGCTTTTTGTTCGGCATCTTTTTTACTTTTTCCAACTGCTTCGCCATATTTTTCATCTCCTAAAAAAACACCTATTTTAAACTCTTTTTTGTGATCTGGTCCTTTTGAATCAAGTAGTATATAAGTAGGAATTAACCCTAAAATGCTTTGAGTTATTTCTTGAAGCTTTGTTTTATAGTCTTTTACAATCTCTTCAAGACTTATATGATGATACTCTTTTTCAAGTAAATTTAAAGCAATTTTGCTTGTTTTTTCAAAGCCTGTTTCTAAAAAAACAGCTCCTATGAGCGCTTCAAATGCATCAGATAAAAGCGAGTTTTTATTTCTTCCATTATTTCTTTCTTCAGCACTTGAAATTATAATGAAATCACCTAAATTTAAAGCTTTTGCCAGTTTTGCAAAGCTTGTTTCATTTACTAAAGCAGCTCTTAATTTTGATAAATCACCCTCGGGCGTATTTTTAAATTTTTCAAAAAGATATTTTGCAACTACAAGATCCATAACCGCATCACCTAAATACTCTAATCTTTCATTGCTATAAGGTTTATTTGAACTTTTGTGAGTAAGGGCTCTTTGCAAAAGGTCTAAATCTTGAAAGTTATAATTTAATTTTTTTTGTAATTTTTCTAGCATTTTTTATCCATTTTTTAGTTGTTCTTTTAGTTTTAGTGCTGCATTTCTTGCCATATCATCGCACTCTTCATTTTCTTTATGTCCAGCATGAGCTTTTACCCAAAATGCCGTTATTTGATGAGATTTTGAAAGAGACAAATACTCTTTCCACAGCTCAACATTTTTAACATTTTTAAAATTTTTTTTAACCCAGCCATCAAGCCATAAATTTATCGAGTTTGCAACATAGCTACTATCAGTAAAAAGCTCGATTTTGCAAGGCTCTTTTAGTGATTTTAAAGCTTTTAAAACTGCTGTTAATTCCATTTGGTTATTTGTAGTAAGCTCATTTGCTCCAAATTCTTTTTTTTCATGGTTTTTATACCTTAATATATATGCCCAGCCACCAATTCCAGGATTTCCAAGGCAAGATCCATCACTAAAAAGTAAGATTTGCTTCATTATCTTTTCTTATAATTTTTGGTAGAATTTGAATACTGTTTAAGGTATAGCAAACAGGGCATCTATAAAAAAATGATGGAAATGAGTTTTTACACTTACTGCACATAAATTTAAAACTTAAATCCGCGTCAAAAAAGCCTGAGTTTCGCATCGCTGAGATGGCATTTATCTCAAAAAATGAACTTTGTTTATACTCATTACTCAAAGCTTTGGCGTAAAATAAAGCTTTATATTCATCATCTTTTAAATTTATAGGTTCGTTTAAAAACCATATTATGTCAACTACATTTTTTAAAGGTGGAAATTTTTTGATTTTAGAAAGTGGTTCGTTCGTTTTAATAAAAAGTTCAAGTATAAAACGCTTTGTAAAATCAAATTCTATTTTTGAGATTTCTTTTATTTTTTTGTCAAATTTAAGGCTATTGTCGTTTGCGATAATTTGAGCTTTTATAAGAGCTAAGTTTTCATCCACATCAACACCTTGTTCTTTTAAAGCATCAAGTGCATCAAGCTCTTCATTATACATTTTTAGTTTTTCATAAATTACACTTAAAAGACGCAAAGCTTCTTCATTTCTTGGATTAAATTTTAAAATTTGCAAAAAGACATTTTCAGCTTTTTTTAAAAATCCTGCCTCAAAGTATGCTTTTGCTAAATTTAATAAAATAAAGTTTTTTTGAGCCTTTGTTTTTGCTTGTTCGAGTGCGATTAAATAGATATTTATAGCCCTTGAAAAATCTCCTGTTTTAGTAAAGACAAGCCCTAAAGCACTAAAAGTATCAATATCAAGATTAATAGATTTTAAAAGATCAATATGTTTTTGACTAAGTGAGCTTGAATCTTCAAATTTGCTAATGAAATTTTTAAGTTTTGTCTCTTCATCTTTTTTAGAAAAAATCGCCCAAACATAACTTGAAAATGCCACTACAAAAGCAACCGCAATCAGGATAATAAGTCCAAAAATAGGATCTCTGTAATCTATAAAAAAACTTTCCAAAAAACCTCTTTAAAAAAATTTAGCCTAATTATAACAAAGTTTTTGTATAATCTAGCTTATGATAAAACCTGAAAGCATCCAAAGACTTATTGAACAAACTGATATCGTAGATGTTGTTTCAAGATATGTAAATTTAAAAAGAAGTGGGCGAAATTTCGTAGGAATTTGCCCATTTCATGATGATAAAAATCCAAGTATGAGTGTAAGTCCAGAACTTAATATATATCACTGTTTTTCTTGCAAGGCTGGGGGAAATGCTGTAAATTTCATAAAAGAGTATGAAAAACTAAATTACCCAGAAGCTGTTGAAAAACTAGCCTCCATGCAAAATTTTACACTTGAATATACAGATGAAAAAAGTAATTTTAAAAAGCTTGATAAAGAGGCTTTAAGCATTGTAAAAGCTTACTATCAAAGTCTTTTATATCAAAACAAAGCTGCTATAAACTATCTTTATAGTAGAGGTTTTAACGATGAGTTGATTGCTAGATTTGAGCTAGGTTATGCTCCAAATTCGCAAAATACACTAAATTTACTTGCAAATGAAAAAATAGATCCAAAAGATACTATAAATTTGGGTATTGTAAAAGTAGGCGAGGGTGGAAATTTATATGCAAGTTTTATAGATAGGATAATTTTTACTATAAATAATCATGCAGGAAAAATTGTTGGTTTTGGAGGACGAACTATCACAAATCATCCAGCAAAATATGTAAATAGCCCACAAAGTTCTGTGTTTGATAAATCTCAAATTTTTTATGCTTATGATAAGGCAAAAGATGAAATTTACAAACTAAAAGAGATAATTATAACTGAGGGTTATATGGACACCATAATGCTTCATAAAGCTGGTCATAAAAATGCAGTTGCCGTACTTGGAACAGCTCTAACTCCAAAACATCTGCCACTTTTAAGAAGAAGTAATGCAAAAATAACTCTTTGTTTTGACGGCGATAGTGCTGGTATAAATGCAGCTTTTAAAAGTTCAAAACTTCTACTTCAAAACGATTTTGATACAAGTGTCGTTGTAATCCCAAAGGGTGCTGATCCAGCAGATTTGGTTCAAGCTGGAAATTTAAAAGAATTAGATAAAATTTTAAACTTAAAAACAGAAGCTGGTGAGTTTGTAATCCGTCAAATTGCAAATAAATTTGAGCTTCAAAGACCAGTTCAAAAACAACTTGCATTAGACGAAATAGTTAATTTTACAAAAACATTAAATCCAATAGTTGCTGATAGCTATAAAAGTTTGGTAAGTATGATTTTAGGAATATCAATAGATAGTTTTTCGCTTTCAAATTCTGGTAAAAATAGTATAAAAAGTATTCCAAATTTTGCTAAATTTGAGAAAAAAAAGGACTATTTGGAGCTTCAGATTATAAAAACCCTTTATTTGAATAAGGAGTTTTTCAATAAGTGCAAGGATATGTTTTTAGATGCTAAATTTCAAACTCATGAAGATGAATTTAAGGCCTTATTACATACTCAAAAAACCCCAGAAGATGAGATAATGCTAAGGGAAATAAGCATTGATATAAGCATCGATGAGTTTAAAAGCATTGATGAGCTTTCTGAAGCTTATAAAATTTTAATTATAAATACTTATGAAAATATGTTAAAAAAATTGAAAAATAGTGATTTGGAAAATAAACAAGAAGAAATCAAACAAATACAAAGAAGAATAATAAAGCTTAAAGGAGTAAAATGAAAGCATTAGCACTTTTTAGTGGCGGACTTGATAGTATGCTTGCTATAAAACTTATAACCTTGCAAGGCATTAAAGTAACGGCAATTTATATGGATATAGGATTTGGCGGCAAGGAAGATAAAAGCGAGCTTTTAAAAAAAAGGGCTAATATGGCAGGAGCTGATTTTAAAATCGTTGATATAAGAGATAAATATCTTCAAAATGTACTTTTAAATCCAAAATATGGCTATGGAAAGCACTTTAATCCCTGTATTGACTGTCACGCTTATATGTTTAAAACTGCTTTAAGTATGCTTAAAAGCCAAGATGCTAGCTTTTTAATCACGGGTGAAGTTTTAGGGCAGCGTCCGATGAGCCAAAGAAAAGAAGCTTTAAATCAAGTTTTAAGTTTATCAGGCGATGAAGATTTACTTATTTTAAGACCACTTTGTGCTAAGCTTTTAAAGCCAACAGCACCTGAAATAAATGGCTGGGTTGATAGAGAAAAGCTTCTCAGTATCAGCGGTCGTGGGCGTCATACTCAGTTAAATTTAGCTAAAGAGTTTGGTTTTGATGATTTTGAAAGTCCAGCTGGAGGATGCTTACTAACTCTTGATAATTATAGTAAAAAACTAACTGATGCATTAAATCATGAAGGGCTTGATACACCAAATGATTGTGAAATTTTAAAATTTGGAAGGCATTTAAGACTAGAAGGTGGAGCAAAGCTAATAATTGGCAAAGATGAAAATGATAATTTAAAACTAAAAAATATACGAAATGATAAATTTATAGAAATTAATTTGCCAAGTGGGATAGTTGGAGCGTATGTTTTAATAAGTAAGAACGCCTGTTTGGATGATAAAATTTTAGCAGCAAGATTTGCATTAACTTATTCAAAAGCAGATATTTCAAAAAACTATAAGATGATAGTTGGTGGTGATGAATTTAGTGTAAAAGCTTTTGAAAGCAAAGATAGGGCAAAAGAGTTTTTTGTTGGATAGATATAGTAAATTTTACATTAAATTTAATAAAGCTAAGCAGTAGTTTAGCATTTTAAATATTTTTGGATAAGCCCTTTAAGCCAAATTTATCAAAATAGTAAAAATATAAATATAAAAAGTATCTTAATATTATAGATGTGATATAAATTTATGTTTATAAAAAAAAGTATTTTTATTTAAGATATTAAAAATACTATTACACTTAAAAGATATAAAAATTTATTTAAATAAAATTTAAAATTTGCTAAAATTCCAAAAATTTCAAATTAAAGGAATATGATGGATACCTTAAGGCTTATTTTAGCACTTCTTGGCATTGTCGTTGTTGTTGTGCTTTTGGTTATGAAAAAAGAAACTAAAACCGTTTTAATAGGCGTTGGGCTAATTTTGTGCTTACTTTGTTTAAAGCCTATGAATGCGTTTGATGCATTTACTGAGTATATGACAAAAGCAGGACTTATAAAAGCAATTTGTGCCTCAATGGGTTTTGCATTTGTTATGAAATATACAAAATGTGATAAGCAGCTCGTTAATGCTTTGACTCTTCCTATGAAAAACATTGGCTTTTTGCTAATTCCATTTACTATGTTTTTAACTTATCTTATAAACATAGCTATTCCATCAGCTGCTGGATGTTCAGCTGCCGTTGGAGCGACATTGATACCACTTTTAATGGCTTCAGGTGTTAGACCAGCGATGGCTGGAGCAGCTGTTTTTGCTGGAACTTTTGGAGGTGTTTTAAGTCCAGGTTCAGCTCACAATATATTTATAACAGATATGGTAAAAGCTACAAATCCACTTTATACAGTTCAAGATGTTATAAAGGTACAGTTTCAAAGTGCTGTTATTTCTTTAGTTATAGTTTTAATTATGATTTCTATTATGGCGCTAATCTTAAAGGACTACTCAAAAGGAAAAAACTATCTTTTAGATGCAACAAATTCCAAAAGCACATCTGAAAATAGTGAAAAAATAAATCCACTTCATGCATTAATGCCAATTGTTCCACTTGTTATTTTGATAATTGGAGGAACTAGTTTAAATAAAATTTCATTTTTAACTTGGACAAAAATGGGTGTTGCAGAAGCGATGATTTTAGGAGCTGTTATAACTATAATTGTAACTCTTACAAATCCTGAAAAAATTACAAAAGAATTTTTTAATGGAATGGGAAATGCGTATGCAAATATTATCGGTATTATCATAGCAGCAGGAGTGTTTGTTGCAGGACTTTCTGCTTGTGGGGCAATTGATTTTGTTATAAGTTGGCTTAAAAATGACCAAAGTTTTGTTAAATTTGGTGGAACTTTCGTGCCATTTATAATGGGTGTTGTAACCGGCTCAGGCGATGCAGCAGCATTTGCTTTTAATCAAGCAGTAACAATACATGCAAATGATTTAGGTTTTGCACAAGATAAGCTTGGTATGGCAGCTGCTATTTCAGGTGCTCTTGGAAGAAGTGCTTCCCCAATAGCAGGAGCTTGCATAGTTTGTGCAGGACTTGCTGGAGTAAATCCTATAGAAATAGCTAAAAGAACAGCTCTTGGAATGTTTTTATCAGTTTGTGCGATAGCGTTTTTCGTCTTATAAAATTTAAAAAGTCTTAGATTTTCTAAGGCTTTACTCTTTGAATTTAGCAAATTTAAAGCGATGTTTTTTTAAGGCTAAATTTAATAATATTTTAGCCTTAAATTTTTTAGTTATTTTTCTAAATTAGCAGCGAGTTTGATTATTTCAATTACTGTGTTGCTCGAAGCTTTTAATGAACTAACTGGCAAAAACTCATAAATTGAGTGAAAATTATGTGCTCCTGTGAATAAGTTAGGGCATGGAATTCCTTTTTCTGATATTACTGAGCCATCATATCCACCTCTCATCGGTTTTATTTTTGGAGTAATGTTTAAATTTTTAAACGCTTTTTTAGCAAGTTTTATAGGAGTTGCATCCTCGCTTTTTAGATAATTAAATACATTTTTATATCTATGACTTAAGTCTATAGAAATTCTTTCATCACCCCAAAGTTTTTTTAAAGAATTTGTAAGCTCATTTAAAAATTTCATTCTTTCATGGTATTTTTTTTCATCGAATTCTCTAATATCAAGCTTTAAAATAGTTTGAGCACTATTTCCACTTAACTCTTTTACCCAAAAATATCCCTCTTTATTTTCTGTATATTCTGGTGCTTCGCCACTTGGAAGCATTGATATAAATTTATGTGCTAGTAAAAGTGAGTTTATTAAATTTCCTTTTGCATTCATAGGGTGAGCTGAAACCCCATTAAATGTAACTTCTGCATTTCCTGCGTTCCAGTTTTCATAGATAAGCTCTCCAATTTCGCAGCAGTCCAAACAATATCCAAAATCTGCATCAATTTCATTTATATCTAAGGCTTTTGCACCACGTAATCCTTGTTCTTCATCTGGCACAAAACATACTGTAACATCACCATGCTCTATTTTTGGATTATCAACGAAATACTTCACCGCATTCATAATAGAAGCAATTGCAGCTTTATCATCAGCTCCAAGCAAGCTTGTTCCATCAGTTGTTATAATTTCATCACCTATGTAGTTTTTTAAACTTTCATCTTTTAAATAGATATTGAGTTCTTTATTTAGACAAATTTCACCACCATTAAATTTGTGGATTTGAGCTTTTGTGTCGTTTGTTTGCTCTGCACTTGTATCAAGATGTGCAAAAAATGCTATTTTGGGTAATTTTTTAGATGAATTTGAGGGAAGTACGGCAGTTGTGATGGCATTATCTCTTCTTTTTATATTTGTTAGACCTAGTTCTTTTAGCTCACTTTCAAGTAGTTTGGCAAGCTTTGTTTCGTTTGGATTTGAAGGCATTATACCAAGACTTCCATTTTTTCTGTTTGTTGTAGTATTTATTTTAATGTAGTTTATAAAACGAGTTACAATATCCATTTTTAGTCCTTTTTTTGAAAATTTAATATATTTTATCACTTTAAATTTTAAATTTATATAAAAATAAAATTTTAGTTATTAAAGTTGAACAAGAATTTTTTACATCAATTAAGACTAAAATTTATGATTTTGTTAATTTTATAAAGATAAAAAAAGTAAAGTATAAAAGTAGCTTAATGGTGCGGATGAAAGGACTTGAACCTTCACGCCGTGAGGCACCAGATCCTAAGTCTGGCGTGTCTGCCAATTTCACCACATCCGCACTAGCTATAAATGGTACGCCCTAAAGGATTCGAACCTTTGGCCTACGCCTTAGAAGGGCGTTGCTCTATCCAGCTGAGCTAAGGACGCATAAAATATTATTAACAATGGTACGCTCGAAAGGACTCGAACCTTCAACCTACAGATCCGAAGTCTGTTGCTCTATCCAGTTGAGCTACGAACGCAACAAACATTCTTTAAATGGGGTGAGTGATGGGGATCGAACCCACGACCCTCAGGACCACAATCTGATGCTCTAACCAACTGAGCTACACTCACCATCTGTAAATGGTCGGGGCGAAAGGATTCGAACCTTCGGCCCTCTGGTCCCAAACCAGATGCGCTACCAGACTGCGCTACGCCCCGTAACTTAAAAGTAAAGGAGAATTATACAAGATTTTTTTATAAATGTCAAGAAAAATCAAATTTTATCCTTATTTCTTGCATAAAATGTATTTTTACAAAATTTGTAGTAAAAAATTTAAGATATGACCATGATTATATCTTAAATTTCACTAATTTTCGTAGATTAAATTTTACAACATAATAGGGAGGTTACATTATAAAACTATAGCAATTTATAAATTTTTTAATATTTATTTTAAAAGCTTTTATTAAAGAATAAATTTAAAAAACTTAACCAAGCTTTTTAACTTGGTTAAGTATGATTATTTCAAATTTTTAAATGGATTTATTGATGAGGTTGGAATAATAGTTGCGTTTGATTCAAGCATCTGCTTTGTTTTGTTATCTTCAACTTTAAACCCGCCACCTAAAGCCTTAAATACTTCAACAATGCTATTTGAAACTTCTAAATTTGAAGCTGCATATTCAAGTCTAGCTGATAAATATCCTCTTTGGGCATCTAGCAATTCTAAGTTGTCACTATAGCCAGTTTTAAATCTTTCATTTGCAATGTTATAAAGTTTTTCTTGTGAGTTTAGTAAATTTGCCATATTGGCCTGTTTTGAAATCGCGTTTTCTCTGCTAACAAGGGCGTTTCTAACTTCTCCAAAGGCATTTTTTAAAGTTTTATCATAGTTTATAAAACTTGCATTTTGTTCTAAATTTGCTATCTCAACTCTTTTTGCACTTCTTCCAAAATCAAGCAACGGACCGACTAAAGATCCTCCAGCGCTCCAGCTATTGGCATTTTCTATAAATAATCTATCAAATTCCATACTTGTGTATCCAAACATTCCAGTTAATGAAAAACTTGGAAAATAACCAGCTCTTGCTACGCCTACTAAGAAGTTTGTTGCCTTTAGTCTTTCTAGGCTTGCAGCAACATCAGCTCTTCTTAATAACAAATCCGAAGGAACTCCATTTGGAACTTCTGGTGGGGTTGGTTGATGAACTTTATCTGTAATTATATCTTTATATAAAATTTCATCATAGCTTTTGCCTGTTAAAATAGCAAGTGCTGTGTTTGTGCTTGAGAGTTCATTTATAACATTTGTTAGTTTTACTTTAGCGCTATCAACTTGAGTTTTAGCCTGATAAAGTGCGATTGAGCTTATTGCTCCAACGCTAAATTGATTTTGCCTAAATTTAAATGTATCTTCATAGCTTTTTAATGTATCTCTTAAAACACTTTCTTGCTCTTTTAAGAATAGTAGTTTAAAATAGCTATTTGCAACACTACTTGCGATGCTTAATCTTGCTGCTTCATAGTCATATTTTGTGGCTTTAAAAAGGGAATTTTTAGCTTTTACACTATTTCTTACTTTTCCCCAAAGATCAAGCTCGTAGTTTAAAACAGCACTTGCACTATATGAAGCATAAGAGTTTAAATCACCACTTGGAGCACCTCTTGAGGCTTTTCCTTGATAATTTACATTTGGCAAATACTCTATTTTACTAAGTCCTAAATTTGCCCTTGCTGTTTCTATGTTGTTTAAAGCAAGTGCTAAATCAGAATTATACTTTAATGCACTATCAATAAGATCGTTTAAAACAGGGTCATTAAACTCTTTCCACCAAAGAGCATTTATATTTGCTTCATCGTAAGTTGAAGTGTAACTTGTGTCTTTAAGTGGAGTAACTGGTTTAAAAGAACACCCTGCTAAACAAAATAATACCAAAGGAGTAAGAAGTAATTTTTTATTAAACATTTTTTACCTTTCTATTTTGTTTTTCACCCCTGCCAAAAATTTTACCTAGCCAAATATTGAAATTTTCAATCATATAATAAAACATAGGAATAAAGAAAATTGCTATTGTTGAAGCTGCTATCATTCCACCTACAACACCTGTTCCAATAGAGTGTCTTGATGCTGCACCAGCTCCTGTGCTAAATACCATTGGTAAAACTCCTAACGCAAATGCTAGCGATGTCATTACTATTGGTCTAAATCTAAGCTTTGCAGCTTGAATACTTGCATCAAAAAGACTTTTTCCTTCTTTTTCGTGAGCATCCATAGCAAATTCTATAATTAAAATAGCATTTTTTGCACCAAGACCAATTAATAGTAAAAGTCCTATTTGGAAATATATATCATTATTTAAACCTCTTGCCCATGTTGTAAGCAAAGCTCCAAATACTGAAAAAGGAACCGCAGTTAAAACTGCCACTGGCATAAGCCATCTTTCGTATTGTGCAGCTAAAATTAAATAAACAAAAATTAGTCCAAAGATAAAAGCTATCATTCCAGTTCCAGCTGAGTGAACCTCTTGATATGCTGTTCCTGACCAGCCAAGAATATAATCATTATCAGGAAAAACTTCTTTAAATACTTCTGAAATAGCTTTTATTGCTTGACCAGAGGTATATCCTGGAGCTGGTTCGCCCATAACTTTAGCCGCTGGATAAGCGTTAAATCTATCGACATTATCAGGTCCAAGACTTCTTTCAAGTTTGGCGAGTGAATTTACTGGTATCATATCACCTGTTGTATGGCTTTTTACAAATATATTTCTAAATGCAGCTTCTGAGTCTCTAAAATTGGACTTAGCTCTAATATTAACTTTAAATGTTTTTCCAAGCATATTAAAATCATTTACATAATAATTTCCTATAGTTGAGTTAATTGTTGCAAATAACTCATTTATGCTTACTCCATACGCTTTAATCTTATCTTTGTCTAATATTAAATTATATTGTGGGAAATTTGTATCAAGACTGGTTCTTACTAAAAACAAATCACCTCTTTGATTTGCCATTTCAACAACTTTTTTAATATCTTTTTCAATTTCAGCATAGCTTTTTCCAGTAGTTGTTTGAGCGTAAAGTTCAAAACCTCCTGTTACTGAAAGACCTGTAATTGGTGGTGGATTTACGACAAAACTTACTCCATCTCTATTTTGTGAAAAAATTTGATTGTATTTTCCAGCAAGTGCAAATGATGACTGGCTAGGATCTTTTCTTTCATCCCAGTGAGCTAGTTTCATAAACATAACAGATGCATTTTCCCTTAAAGAGCCTGATATTAAATCATAGCCTGTTATAAGTGCATACAAATCAATATTTTTATCTTGCTCTGCAGAACTTCCAAGCAAATGAGCGTGATCTATTGTTCTTGTGATTGAAGAAGCTGATGGTAATGTGTTCATAACTATTAAGCTTCCTTTGTCTTCATTTGGAACAAGACCACCTGGAACTATTTTAAATAAACTTGTAATTGCAAATATCATAATTGCTACAATTATTAAAGATGGAATTATGTGTCTTAATGTTTTTGCAACACCAGCTGAATAGATTCTTGTGCTTAGATTAAAAAATTCATTAAATTTTCTTACGAACCAAAACTGCTTGCCTCTTTCTTTTTTTAGCATCAATGCACAAAGTGCAGGAGTTAAGGTTAAAGCACAAAATCCAGATATTGCAACTGCGACAACCATGGTTAAGGCAAATTGTTTTTGGATGATGCCAACAAACCCTTCCATAAAAGCAACTGGTATAAAAACAGAACTTAAAACTAAAACAATGGAAATAATTGGTGCAATAATTTCGTCCATTGCTTTATCAGTTGCTTCAATGACGGATAAATTTGGCTCTTCTTCTAAAATTCTTTCAACATTTTCTATAACGATAATTGCATCATCCACAACTATACCAATGGCTAAAATCATCGCAAAAAGCGTTATCATATTAATAGAAAAACCCATTATTAAAAGTCCAGCAAAAGAGCCTATAATAGATACTGGAACTGCAAGCATAGGAATAATTGTAGCTCTTATATTTCCTAAAAATAGATACATTACTATAAAAACCAAAGTCATAGCTTCTATAAAAGTTTTTATAACTTCTTTTATTGTAATTTGAACAAAAGTCGTTGTGTCATAAACGATTTTATAGGTTAGCTCGCCTGGGAAAAATTGAGATAATTCTTGTAGTCTTTCATTAACCGCAGTTGCCACTTCAAGAGCATTTGCATTACTTTGTGCAAATATTAAAACAGGAGCTGCTGAGTGTTCTTTCATAAAGCTTTGGAAAGCATAGTTTTCTGATCCAAGTGAAATTTCAGCTACATCTTTTAGTTTTAAAGTTGAGCCATTTTCATTACTTCTTAAAATGATATTTTCAAATTCTTTTATTGATTTTAAACGACCCTCTGGCTTAACTGTATAAACATAAGGATTTTCAGTAGTCATTGGCTGCTCACCAATCTTACCTGTTGCATACTGGCTGTTTTGCTCTCTAATAGATGCGATTACTTCAGGTATTGTTATTTTATATTCTTGAAGTAAATCAGGCTTTATCCAAATTCTCATAGAGTAGTTTTGATTTCCTATTAAAACAGCATTTCCAACTCCAGGAACTCTTTTTATTTCATCAACAACATTTATATTTACATAGTTGTTTAATTCAACAATGTCTATTGCGCCGCTAGGATCATAAAATTGTACAACTTCTAAAATATTTGGATTCATTTCAAAAGCATTAACGCCTATTCTTTTAACTTCTTCAGGAAGTCCTGCTTGAGCGATTCTAATTCGGTTATTAACATTTACTAATGCTTCTTGTGGATCGGTTCCTACATCAAAATAAACACTTAATGATAATTCACCTGATGAGCTTGAAGTTGATTGCATATAGATCATATTTTCAACACCGTTAATTGCCTCTTCAAGTGGAGCTGCAACAGTGTCTGCTATAGTTTGGGCATCTGCACCGCTATAGTGAGCTTGAACTACAATTCTTGGAGGAGTTAGCTGAGGATACTCTTCAACTGGCAAGACTCTCATAGAGATTATTCCAGCAATTACTATAATTATAGAAATTACAGATGCAAAAACTGGTCTATGGATAAAAAATTTAGAAAACATTATTTAACCTCTATTTCTTTAACAGGAACTCCAGGAGCTATTTTCATAAAATTATCAATTATAATTTTATCACCATTTGCAAGTCCTTTTGAAATAATGGCAAATTCACTTGTTTGAAAAATTATATCAACTATTTTTTTTGCAGTTGTATTGTTTTCTATGACATATACAAAAGTATTTGTTGTATCTTGCTGAACTGCAATTTGAGGTATTTTAAAACCATCTTTTTGATAAAGTCCACTCATAGCAACAGTTCCAAAACTTCCTGGTAAAAGTTTTGAGTCATTGTTATCAAATATAGCCTTTGCATCAACCGAGCCTGTTTTTTGATTTATAACTTTATCTATAAAAATAGTCTTTCCATCAAATTCCATATCTTTTACATAAAATTTGGTAAAAGTTTCTTTTTGTACCCATTCATTGTTTTGTGTTTTTGAGTTTATTCTAAGCGCATCAACATCAGCAATTGCAAATTTTGCATAAATAGGATTAAGCTTTGTAAGGCGGATTAAATTTGGATTTTGAGGCCCTACATAAGCACCTTCATCTTGATATTTATCGCCTAAAATACCATCAAATGGTGCTATTACTTTTGTATAGTTTAGATCAACTTCTGCATTTTTAAGCAAAGCTTCTGAGCTTTTTATAGAAGCTTCTGAGCTTTTAAAATTTGCAACAGCAGTATCTAACTCTTTTTGACTTATTGATTTTGTCTTATTAAGTTTTATAGCTCTATTGTAATCAAGCCTTGCTCTTTCAAAATTTGCTTTTGAAAGTGCTAAATTTGCTTTTGCGACCTCATAGGCAGCTTCGTATTTATCAGGTTCAATTAAAAATAAAATATCTCCTTTTTTTACAAAATCACCTGGATTAAAGTATTGCTTTATCAAAGTTCCTGGAACTTTTGCAATAATATCAACGCTTTGATCACTTACAATTCTTGCTGGATATCTTAGTGTGATTGGCTCATCTGCCATTTTAGCTGTAAAAGTGGCTACTGGAACTGGTCCTTGAGCTCTTTTCATAGCTTCTTTGCCTTGGTTTTGTTTTTTGCTAGAATCACAACCTGTTATTAAAAGCAAACAAGAGATGATAATTAGTAGCTTTTTTTTCATATTAAATTTCCTTTTTTAAGACTTTGTGTAATTATTATTACACTAAAATAAAGTCTGATTTTACCTTTTTAGCTTTTATTTGTCAAGCTATTTATTTTAAAAATTACTAGCAAAATTTAGCCAAATTAACCTAAAAATCCGTATAAAAGCATTTTTATAGTTTTATTAATATGTGCTTTTTTATCTTTTTGTGTAAGCTTTACCCTTTTCGAATTTATTAAAGAGCCATAAAAAAATGGTTCTTTTATGGCAAAAAGGTAGATATTTGCAAATTTACTTATATCTTCGATGCTTAAATTTTCAGTTTTTTTATAGGATTTTAAAAAATTAATCAAATACTCATTTAAAAATTTAGAACACTCATCGGCAAAAAGTTTGCCTATGTTGTGATTTTCTATGTTAAAACCTTCACTTAAAATAAGTCTATGTAGGGCTATAGATTTTGGACTTAAAATAAGTGTTAAGTAAAGCTCACTAAATTTAAATAAAAACTCTTCAAGATTTAAGTTTGAGCTAACGCTTATGTTTTTTTCAAGATTGTCTTTAAATTTAGAAATTGCTTTTAAAACAATTGCCTTAAAAAGACCTTCTTTATTTTCAAAATATTTATAAATCGTAGCAAGTGAGCCCCCACTTTTTTCTACTATATCGTTTAAGCTTGTATTTGCATAACCTTTTTTTAAAAACAGATAAAGACCATCTTCTAAAATGGTCTCATATCTGTTTTTTGCTCTTTTGTTTTCTAGATTAAATTCCACTTAAAGCCTTTATTTTAGCTTATTTTCTATAACGCTATTTTTTGGATAAACAAAAATAGTATCTCTTTTAACGTTTATATTTTCTTTGTTATCAGTTGCATAAGCATTAATTACCAAAGGAATAGTTATATCAACACTGCTTTTTTCAAAAGCACCTTCATTTGCCTCTAAAGTCACAATTATTTTATCTTTTTTTCTTGCATCAATTTTTACAGGTTTTTTAGGCTTTTTAACACTTATTTTGTCATTGTTTGTTTCAAAATAAAACTCATGAGCTACTTTATCTGTATTTTCTATTAAAAATATATAGTTATTTTCAATGACAACTTGGCTATTTTCAACCTTTAAATTATAAAAGCTACTATCTCTATTGATGTTTAAAAGCATAGTTTCTCTTTTTGAGCCAACTATTAAAAGAGCTATAAATGCAATAGATAAAGCAATCATATAAGCAACTGTTCTAAATCTTAAAATTTTAGTTTTACCATTATTTAGCGCATATTCGCTTGTCCATCTAACAAGAGAAGGTCTGTTTTTTCTTGCCATGATACTGCTACAAGCATCAGCACATTCTAGGCAGTTTATACACTCAAGTTGCATTCCTCGTCTTATATCTATATGAGTTGGACATATTTTTACACAGGCTAAACATCCGATACATTCATCGTTTTTACCAGTTGGGCGATCGTTTATTTTGTTATGTTTTTCATCATAAATTTTACCGCCTCTTTTTTCATCATAAATAACTTGAAATGTATTTTCATCAAACATAACTGATTGAACTCTTGCGTAAGGACAGATGTAAATACAGAAATTTTCAGCTATAAAAACAATATCGGTAAAAATAAATAAAGCAATTCCTAAAACTATACCAATCATTAAAAGGTGATCGCTTGGATTTGCCAAATACTTAAAAAAATCTTCTGGTGGGATAAAATACCACATAAAATTTGAAGCCATTAATAGAGTTAAACACGCCCAAATAAGATTAGCAGCTAATTTTTTTGCAAACTGACCACTTGGATTTACTTGTTTATTTTTTATATTTTTTCTTATTTTAAGAAGTTTTGTGCAGATAAAATCTCTATAAAAAGCTCTAAAGCTAGTTTGAGGACAGGCCCATCCACACCAAATTCTGCCGCCTAAAGTTGTTATAAAAAATACTCCCAAAAATACCATTATTAAAACAAAAGGCATTAAAAAAAGCTCTTGGGTCGAAAAGACTGAAAATAAAAGATGAAGTTCTTTTTTATCAAAACTTAGTAAAAAAAAGTGATTTCCGCCAATTCTAATAAACGGTAAGATTAAAGCAACTAGCGCAATAAAAGAAAAAACAAAATACCTTTTTTTCGTGTAATTTGTCAAAAAATTTGATTTATCAGGCATTTTAAGCTCCTTAATAATGATAAATTTGTTTTAAATTTATAAAATTTATTTACCATTTTACTATTATTTAAGTTATAAGAAAATTAAATTTGTAAATTTAACTTTTTTTAAGTATAATTTTGATTCAAATTTTTATGAAAGGTGGTGATTGGATTGCCTGGTATTAAAGTGCATCCAAACGAGTCTTTTGACGAAGCGTATAGAAAGTTTAAGAAGCAAACTGACAGAAACTTAATTGTTACTGAATCAAGAGCTAGAAGATTTTTTGAGCCAAATACTGAAATTCGTAAAAAACAAAAAATTTCAGCTCGCAAAAAAATGCTAAAAAGACTTTATATGCTAAGACGCTATGAGTCAAGACTCTAAGCCCAAAAAACACTAGCTAGCTATTTTTCTAGCTAGTGTATAAATAATAAACTTCATTTTATAAGATTTTTAGCCTAAATTTGAGATAATATCTACTAAAATTATTAGGTAAGGTTAATAATATGCAAAAACTTTCCATTGCTGATGCGGCTTCAAAGCTTGGAATTTCAAAAGAAGCTATTTATAATAGAATAAGAAGAAATACAATAAAAAGTTTTGAAGAAAATGGCGTAAAATATGTAATCTTAGATGAAAAACAAGCTCCTGTAAGAGAAAAAGTTCAAAAAAATAGTGATTTTATAGAGTATTTAAAAAGCGAAATTGAGTATTTAAAGCTTAAAAATAGGGCATTGCAAGAGGATAAAGAAAAACTTTTTAGAGAAAAAGAAGAGCTTTTAATAAGCACTAAAGATGAAATAAAATCAATCTATAAAGAAAGAGATGAAAAACTTAAATATTTTTTAACCCTTCTTGAAAAACCTTTTTTATCAAAAGAGCCAATTGATGTTGAGGCAAGCACTGAGGCAATTGAGTTTAAAAAAGAGATTATAAAAGAAAGCCTTGCACAGACTAAAGCAAAAGATGAGCTCAAAGTAGAAGATAAAAATAAAGAAGAAAAAAGTAAAACTTGGGTTTCTTTAAGAGAGTTTTTAGATGCTCAAAATATGAAGAAAAAAGAGAGAAAAGAGCTTAAAAAATACTTAGTTGATAATGCGTATGAAAACGAAAACATAAAAATAGAAGCTGGAATGCTCTATATAAACTTAAATTTTGATATAAATTCAATACAAAGGTAAATAGATGAAAAAGAAATTTAATAAAGTAAAAAAAATAGCAGCTTATAGTTTAGTTGGTGGTTTAGGTCTAGTTTTGGCTGGTGGACTTGCAGGTTGTAATAATGACACTGTAAACGAACAACAATCTCAGCAAGGTGCGTTTGTTGTTATTGAAGAAACAGCTCCTGGAAAATATAAAATTTTAGAAGAATTTCCAAGTGCTGAGACAAGAATTATTTTAAAGCAACTCGATGGAACAGAAAAAGTTCTAACAAAAGAAGAAATGGATGCATTAATAAGAGCTGAAAACCAAAAAATAGAAAATGGAACTTCAAATTTAACCAATCCAAACGCTCAAATCAGTAGTGGCGGAATGGGGCTTGGAGAAGTTTTATTAACAAGTGTTGCAGGTGCCATGATAGGTAGTTGGATAGGTAGTAAGCTTTTTAATAATCCAGCTTATCAAAATCAAAGACAAAATGCTTATAAAAATCCATCTGCTTATCAAAGAAGTGTAAATAGTTTTAGTAATGCTAAAAAAACAGGTGCTTCAAGTAAAAAATCAACTGGAAAAAGTGGCTTTTTCGGTGGTGGCTCAAAGCAAAAATCAGCCGCAAGTTAAATTTTTAAAAATCACAAAATAAACTTCAAACAGCAAAACAAGGAATAAAATGATAAATTTAAAAAAAATTAAACCTTTAAGTGATGAATATTTAGAAAGTTTAGGCTTTTCTTGGCACACTGATGAAGATAAAATTCCATATTTAGCCGATGAGCTAGTTGAGGTTAGTCAAGATGAGGCAAATGCCTATTATGAAGCGGCAAATGAGCTTTATGATATGTTTATAAATGCTGCACAGCATATAATAGATAATAATCTTTTTCATGAAGTTGGAATTCCATATAATTTAGTTGATATTATAAAAGATAGTTGGGAAAATGATGTTCATTGGCACCTTTATGGACGATTTGACTTAGCTGGTGGGCTTGATGGAAAACCTATAAAACTAATTGAGTTTAATGCTGATACGCCAACTGCTTTGTTTGAAACAGCAATTATCCAATGGGCTATGCTAAAAGAAAATAATATGGATGAAAGTTCACAATTTAATGATGTTTTTGAAGCTTTGAAAGAGAATTTTAAACGCCTTGTAACTTTAAGCGAAGATACTTCTAAATTTGATGAGTATTATGATGGTTGGAAAATATTATTTAGTAGCGTTGCTGGAAATATCGAGGATGAAATTACGACTAGATTTTTAGAGCTTTGTGCAAAAGAAGCAGGCTATGAAACTGAGTTTGCCTATGTTGATGAGGTTGAATTTAACGATGAAGAGGGCATTTTTTATAACGATGTTAACTATGAGTTTTGGTTTAAGCTAATTCCTTGGGAAAATATTGCAATTGATGAGGGTGAGCTTGCAATAATTTTAAAAAATATTATAAAAAATCAAAAAGCTATTATTTTAAATCCAGCTTATACTTTGCTATTTCAAACAAAAGGAATTTTAAAAATTTTATGGGATTTATACCCAAATCATCCGCTTTTGCTTGAGGCTTCAAATGAGCCTTCAATAGGCAAAAAAATGGTAAGAAAACCAGTTTTGGGAAGAGAGGGTGCAAATGTTGCTATTTTTGATGAAGATGGTAAAAAAATCCTAGAAGAAAGTGGTGATTACGCAAATCAAAAACAAATTTACCAAGAGTTTTATGAGTTTAATAAAGACAAAGATGGAAATTCATATCAAGCAGGAGTATTTTTTGCTTACGAGGGATGTGCTTTAGGATATAGAAAAGGCGGGGAAATTTTAGGAAATTTTGCCAAATTTGTAGGACATTATATAAAGGATTAAAAAATGAAAATAGTTTGTTTGGATGCTCTTACTTTGGGAGATATTGATTTAAGTATATTTAATAAATTTGGTGAGTTTAAAAGCTATGATAATACTTCAAATTTAGATCCTAATTTGGTAATTGAGAGATTAAAAGATGCTGATATTGTGATAGTCAATAAGGTTTTAATAACAAAAGAGATTATGCAAAAAACAAATTTAAAGTTGATTTGTATAAGTGCAACTGGGATGAATAATATCGATTTAAAAGCAGCAAAAGAGCTTAAAATAGAGGTAAAAAATGTTGCAGGATACTCAACAAATAGCGTTATTCAACAAACTTTTGCAAGTTTATTCACACTTTTAAACAACACAATATTTTATAGTGATTATGTAAAAAGTGGCAACTGGGCAAAAAGTGAAATTTTTACAAATTTAGATAAGCCAATAGTTGAAATTTATGGTAAAAAATTTGGAATTATCGGTCTTGGAGAAATCGGTCAAGGCGTTGCAAGAATAGCAAAAAGCTTTGGTGCAGAAGTTGCATACTACTCAACAAGTGGCAAAAATAAAAATGATGAGTTTAAGAGTATTTCGCTAGATGAAATGCTTAAAAGCTTTGACATTATATCAATCCACGCTCCGCTTAATGAAAATACAAAAAATCTAATTGGCGAAAACGAGCTTAATAAAATGAAAAATGGTGCTGTTTTAATGAACTTTGGAAGAGGTGGAATAGTTGATGAAAAAGCTCTTACTAAGGCTGTTGATGAAAAAGATATAAAAGCTATTTTAGATGTGCTTGAAGTTGAGCCAATGATTAAAAACCATCCACTTTTAAATGTCAAAAATAAAAATAATGTTTTAATAACTCCGCATGTGGCATGGGGAAGTAAAACAGCTAGGGATTTGCTTATTAAAAAAATATCTTTAAACATAGAAAATTTTTTAAAAAATAGATAGATAAATTTGTTTTATCTATCGTTATTTGTTAATAAAACCTTAATTTTATTATGCTAAACTTAACAAATTAAATTAATTATATTATCAAGAGGACTTTAAGAAATGTTACTAAATTTTGCACAAGAAAAAGCTGTAAATTACGCACATAATAAAATGCAAAAAGCTCTTTACAAAAGCCTAAACATAGACATTACAAATGAAAATATAGAAAAAATTCCAAGTAAAGATAAAAAATATATGCTTTATGCACATGTGCCATTTTGTCACGTTTTTTGTCCATATTGTTCATTTCATAAATATAAATTTGAAGCAAATTTATGCAAAGATTATTTTGCAAATTTAAGACAAGAGTTAAAACAAATAAAAGAAGCTGGTTATGATTTTACTTCGATGTATGTTGGTGGTGGAACTACTTTAATAGATGAAGATGAACTTTTAAAAACTCTAGATTTAGCAAAAAAACTTTTTAGCATAGAAGAAATTTCATCAGAAAGCGATCCAAATCACATTGAGCCAAAAACCTTAGAAAGATTTAAAGGCTATATTGATAGGCTAAGTGTTGGGGTTCAAAGCTTTGATAATGACATATTAAAAAAAGTTTCAAGATATTATAAATTTGGCTCACAAGAGGTTTTAATAGAAAAATTAAGCCAAGCGATTGATATTCTTCCAACTTTAAGTTTAGATTTAATATTTAACTTTCCATTCCAAACAAAAGAACAACTTTTAAGTGATATAAATATAGCTAAAAAACTTGCTCCACAACAAATTACATTTTATCCGTTAATGAAATCTCCTATCACAAGAGAGGCAATTGCTAAGACATTGGGAGTTAGTGATGATGATAGAGAGTGGGAATTTTACAAAATTATAAAAGAAGAGTTTAAGCACTATCATGCAAGTAACGCTTGGGCATTTTCTAAACAAAATTCAAATTTAGTTGATGAGTATGTTGGTTCAAATGCTGAATATGTGGGTGTTGGAAGTGGAGCATTTAGTTTTTTAAATGGCAGGCTTTTGGTAAATGCTTTTAATTTAGAGGAGTATTCTAATAGAATAAAATCTAAAAAAAGTCCCGTTATTGCTGTTTGTGATTTTAATAAAAAAGAAAAAATTCAATATGTATTTTTGACAAAACTATTTGATGGAAGTGTTGATATCGCTAGCTTTAATGCTCAAAATGAAACAAACCTTAAAAAAGAACTATTTTTAGAAATAAACTTATTAAAACTTGTAAATGCCATTTATGAAGAAAACGGAGTCTTAAAACCAACCGAGTTTGGAAGCTATCTTACAATGGTTTTAATGAAAGAGTTTTATACTGGCATGGATAAAGTAAGAGCTGCATTTAGAGATGATGCAAAAGTAAAATCAAGTAAAAAACTAAGAGTTATGGAGTATGATAACGATTTAAAGGTAGGCGAAGATAAAATTGCCACAGCTTAGATAAAATTATTCAAATCCCAATCAATCGGGCTTTTTCCAAGCTTTTTTAAAATTTCATTTGTTTTTGAAAAATGTTTGCATCCAAAAAAACCGCCTCTTGCCAAAGGGCTTGGGTGTGGAGCTGTTAGAATAAAATGTTTATTTTGATCTATTAAATTTGCTTTATTTTTAGCAAAATTGCCCCATAGTAAAAAAACAACTCCATTTTTTTCATCACTTATTTTTTTAATAACCGCATCGCTAAACAGATGCCAACCAAAGTCTTTGTGTGAGTTTGGCTTACCTTTTTCAACGCTTAAACTCGCATTTAAAAGTAAAACACCTTGCTTTGCCCAATATGTCAAATCTCCGCTATTTGGCTCAATTATGCCTAAATCATCATAAATTTCTTTATAGATGTTAATTAGACTTGGTGGAATTTTTACACCTTTTGGAACTGAAAAGCTAAGTCCCATGGCTTGATTATCCCCATGATACGGATCTTGTCCTAAAATAACAACTTTTACTTTATCAAATGGTGTTAGATTAAATGCATTAAATATTAAATTTGATGGTGGAAAAACGGTGGCAGATTTTTTAGAGATGATTAAATTTTCTTTTAAATTTTCAAAATATGGTGATAAAAACTCATCTTTTAACGCCTCTTTCCAGCTTTTTTCTATTTTAACATTTTCAAGCAAAATACTCATTTTATAGGCTTATCTCCTATTTTTGAATGCTCTAAAAATTTAGTTAAAATTTCTTTTTCTAAATCATAAAGCTCATATCTTGCATTTTTAAAAATTTGTGAATTTTCTAAATCAATAAGTTTAAAAATTTCTTCTAAAACTCTTGCACTTTCTTGTGAGCGTTTTAAATTTGCAGTTAAAACTGAGCTTAAATCTTTTCTTTGGAGTTCTAAATCTATTGATTTTTTAAGTACATCGAGATTTGCATCGCGGGAATTTAAACAATTTATTTGCAATTTTAAACTCTTTAAATTTCCTAAATGTCGTAAGTTTTTAAGCTTTAAAGAAAGCTCTTTATCGTTAAAAATATATCTTTGTATATCCTCAACAACTCTAATACCTTCTTTAAAGCGGTTTAAATTCGCATCAATTATGCGATAAATTTTAGTCTCTATTTAAAATTCCTAAAATATTTAAAAGTGAAATAAATAAATTTAATATGTTTAGATACATACCAACAGCTGCCATAATAGGAGAATCATATCTTCCTCTTATGATATTTTGTGTATCAAAAAGTATGTACATACTAAATAAAATCGCACTTACTGATGAAATTCCAAGTGAGAGCATTGTGCTTCTAAATAAAAATAGATTTAAAAGTCCAGCAACTATCACGCCTAAAAGCACGAAAAATAGTGGCTTTGCCCAAGAACTAAAATCAGCTTTTGCATTTATAGCATAAAGTGTAAGTCCGCCAAAAGCAACTGCTGTCATAACAAAAGCTTGTGTGACTATATGTCCTGCGCCACCATTAGTATACATATTTAAAACAGGTCCTAAAAAAAGTCCTGTAACAAAAGTAAAAGCAAAAAGCAATCCAAGAGCAAGTCCTCTCATACCTCTTTTATCAGCAAAACTCATTCCAAAAAGCATAATAAGCTCAACTGCTAAAAATAAAATTGAAAGCATAGGGCTTCTTGGAATTCCTGCATTCATGCCTACAAACGCTCCTGCAACAGCTGCAATTAATGAAGCTGCGATTAGTTTATAAGTATCTTTTATAAAGGTACTTAATTCTGAGCTTTGTTCTAGTGAATGCTCTATACTTTGAGAATCTTGTGCATAATCTCTATCGTATAAACTCATATTTTCTCCTTTGTAATCTTTATTTGATTTTATCAAAAACTCAGTAAATAAAATATAAATTTGAATTTATTATATAAAAGTAAGTTTAAATTTTATATCTGTTTTTAAATTTAAGGTAGAATAATGAAAATTTTTATTTAAGGAAAAAATTTTGGATAATTTGGAAAATGGAAATATTGTAAAAGGCGGAATAGAGTTTATGGAAAAGTATTTTAAGGAAAATGCTGAACTTTTTAAAACTTTAAAAGATAACCAAACTCCGCACACACTTTTTATTGGATGTTCTGACTCAAGAGTTGTGCCAAATCTTATAACAAATACAAAACCAGGTGAGATGTTTGTCATAAGAAATATAGCGAATATCATACCAAAATATAGAGTTAGTGATGAGTTTTTAGCCACAACTTCGGCCATTGAGTATGCTTTGTATATTTTAAATATAAAAGATATTATTATTTGTGGACATAGTAACTGTGGTGGGTGTGCGGCACTTTACTACGATGAGAGTAAATTTGATAAAACACCAAATGTTAAAACTTGGCTTAAATCTTTGGATAATGTTAAAGCCCAAGTTGAGGCGCTAGGACTTAGTAACTTAAAGAAAAAAGCTTGGTTTGTTGAGAGATTAAATATAATAAACTCGATTGACAACCTTTTAACTTATCCAGGTGTAAAAGAGGGCGTTAAGCTTGGAAAGATAAGAATTTATGGCTGGCATTATATCATAGAAACTGGTTCTTTGTTTAGCTATGATATGGTAACAAAAGATTTTGAATTATTAAATGAAGGAAGTGATTATGAAAAAATTTATAACGAAATTTTTGCTGATAATTAGTATTTTTTTCATTGGCTTACAAGCAAAAAATACAGATTTGCCAAAGGTTGATGAAGTTTTAACCGAATCAAATCAAACTGAGACAAACAAAACTGAAGAAGTTAAGCAAAATTCGGTATTAAGCGGAATTATAAAGCAAAGCACAGATCAAATTTCAGAAGAAAATAAAACCGCTGAAAAAGAAAAGCTTGTTGAGTTTTTAACCGATGGAAAAGAGGCAAATAAAAGTGAAAATGAAATTACAATTGCTGAGCTTGTAGCTGAAAAAGCTGTAAATTCACCAAAAAAGACTGATAATTCTAATAAGCAAAGTTTAGGCGATATAGTTAAAGAGATAAAAGATATAAATATAAAAATAGATCTTTTAAAAACTTCAACTGATGCTAATAAAACAGCTGATGAGATTTCTAGTTTGCAAAGCACAAAAGAAAGTTTGCTTTTTCATATCCCATCTGCTATTACAAATCAAACAGTTGATGAGGCTGCTTTAATAGCATATCTTACAAATAAAAAAGATTTAAGTAAAAAATTATCAAAACTCCAAAATAGAAAAAATTCATTTGATTATATTGATGCGAATTTAAGTTTTACTGCCATAGAGATTGGTGAGAACTTTTACTCATCTTTATTAAAGCTTGAATATATGTTTAAAGATGGTAGAAAAGAAAGCGAGATAAAAAAACTTATCCAAGATACACTTTTAAATTTACAAATTAAAGATTTTTCAAATATAAAAAATAAGATAGATGAGCTTAATATAAAAGATGATCAAAATGCCACACTTAATAATAAATATTCAAATTTAATATCAAATAAAAAAACTTATGAAGAAATTTTAAGCTATCTTTCAAAAAATACAAATTTATTAACTGGAAATGCTCTTTTTGTTGGATTAAATTTAAAATTTATAATTGATTATATTAACGACTTATCACCTTTTGAGGCAAGTGCTATAAATTTGGGAAAAATAATTCCAATTATTTTAATAATGGTTCTTCTGTTTTCAATAAGACGATTTTTAGCAAATATTATCTATTTTGTTTTTACACTCTTTAATAAAAATAAAGAAAAAAATATAGAGATAAAAACGCAAGTTGTTGATCTTATCAAAAAACCACTTGGTGTTTTATTAATAGCTTATGGTGTTGATATTTGTTTAAGTATTTTTTACTATCCAAGCCCTGTTCCACTGATATTTAACAAGGCCTTTGGAGTGATTTTTATTCTTCTATACTCTTGGCTTGTTATTGAAATTATTAATGGTTATGGAATCATAATAATTAGCAAATTAGCCAAAAAAAGCAGTAGAAAAGAAGTGCTAAATTTAGTTGTTAAAATTTTATATATCGTGGTTGTTATAGTTGCATTTTTACTTATTTTAACAAAAATGGGGATAAACGTTTCAGCCATTGTTGCTTCACTTGGAATAGGTGGTTTGGCTGTTGCTTTGGCAACCAAAGATATTATTGCAAATTTATTTGCTTCAATTATGGTTTTATTTGACAACTCATTTTCTCAAGGAGATTGGATAGTTGTAGGTAATGTTGAGGGAACTGTTGTTGAAACAGGGCTAAGAAAAACAACTATTAGAACTTTTGATAACTCTTTAGTCTTTGTTCCAAACTCAAAAATTATTGATAATAATATAATAAACTGGAGTAGAAGAAAAGTTGGAAGACAGATAAAAATGTTTTTAGGTCTAAATTATTCAACGCCTCCGCATATGGTTGAGCAAGTCATAAAAGAGATAAAAGAGATGCTTTATACTCATCCAGGCATTGCAAATCCTACAAAAAAAGATGCATTAAATGATATGAGATTTAAATATAGACAAAGCATTGTCTCATTGGATGATTTAGCAGGATATAAAAATAATTTGTTTGTAACACTTGATAAATTTGATGATTCATCTATAAATATTATGATTTATTGTTTTACTAAAAGTGTTGTTTGGGCTGAATTTTTGGACGTTAAACAAGATGTTATGATAAAAATGATGAAAATTTTAGAAAAAAATAAAGTCGGATTTGCCTTTCCCTCTAAAAGCGTCTACATAGAAGAAACTCCTATGCTTAAAGATATTATTTCAGTTAAGGATAATGGCGATAAAGCTACAGAAACAAAACAGATCGATGTAGATGATAAAAATGATAAAAATATTAACAAAAAATAGTTGAAATTTTGAAAAAAAATAGTAAAATTACAAGGCTTTAATTAGTTAAAGCCTATTTTTACTAAGGAGATAAGTATGAGAGACGACTTTGAAGATGACTTCGACCCAAGTGAAGATTTTGATGAAGATCTTTATGATGAAGAAGAAAATTGGGAAGATTTAGATGAGGATGATGAGTTTGTTTATGACAAAGACGACTATACTTTTGATGATGAATGCTAAAAAATGCTAAAATTTGCAGATTGTAATAATACAAAATAACTCTTATTTACAATCTGCTTACTTTTTTGTTACTTTAAAATAATATAATGATTTTAAATTTTATATTAAAGGATAAAAAATGTTAAAACTTAGAGTTCTTCCGTTTTGTGCAAAAAGCAACGCGGTAGTTAGTGAACAAACCTGTAATTTTCATTACGGAAAACATCATAATACTTATGTTAATAATTTCAATAATCTTGTAAAAGATAGTGAGTTTAAAGATGCTTGTTTTTATGATATCTTAACAAAAGCAAAAGGTGGTCTTTTTAATAATGCTGCTCAAGTTTACAATCACGATTTTTACTGGGATTGTATAGCTAAAAAATCAGATATTAGCGATGAGCTAAAAAAAGCTTTAGATAAAAATTTCGATGATTTTAAAGCTGAGTTTTTAAAAGCAGCTACAACATTATTTGGCTCTGGCTGGTGCTGGTTGGCTTATGATCCAAACTCAAAAAAACTTGAAATTATTCAAACTTCAAATGCGGCAACACCTGTAACTGATGGAAAAATTCCACTTTTAGTTGTTGATGTTTGGGAGCATGCATACTATCTTGATACTCAAAATGCAAGACCTGCATATTTAGAGAAATTTTATGAGAATATTAACTGGGAATTTGTATCACAAGCTTATGAGTGGGCTTTAAAAGAAGGTGTTAATTCAGTTAAATTTTACATAAAAGACATTCATCCAGAACTTGCTAAAAAAAGTTGTGGCTGTTCATGCAAAGCTTAATTTAGCAAAAATACTTTAAATTTTGAAGTCCAAAATGGGCTTCAAATCACTTATTTATTTAAAATTTAATAAATGACTTTTGAAATTTCATCTTTAAACTCATTACTGATTCTAAAACTATCTTTTATTTTTATTTTAGTCATTTTAAAAATTTCACTGTTTAGTTTTTTGTCTTTTAGAAAAAATAAAGTTTTTTTTGGAAATTGTACCGCACATTCACAAATCAGCCATGCTTTTGCCATTTGTGCGTAGTATTTATTTGGATTTGGTGTATTGAATATAAAATCTAAATATTTATCTTTAATAAAATAATAGAGTAAATTTACAAAACCAGCTCTTAAAATAAATTCATCATTTGACTTTAACCATAAATTTATTTCATTAAAAAGTAAATTCTCATCTATTTTTTTAAACTTAATAGTATCAATTAATGCCCAATTATCAGCTTTTTTAATATATTTATCATAAAGAGTTAGTTTTTTAGAAAACTCGCATTTTAAATCAGTCAAAATAAGCCCTTTAAGTAAAATCATTTCAAAAATTTCATCATCTGAGTTTATAAAATTTAAAAGATTAGAATTATTTAAATTTTTACATAAATTGTTAGCAATCTTCCTTAAATGCGGAGTTTTTACACCTAAAATTTTATATTTTGTAAAAATTAATTTTTGTATAAAAGTTTTTTGTTTTTGAGTTTTTAAATTGTTTAAAATATTTAAAATTTCATTCAAATTTTACCTTTTTAGAACTATATTTATAGTTTTAACAAAATAATAAAACCAAAATTTTACAATAAAGTAAAAATTGTGTTTTATCAATTTGTTATAAAATGGATTTAAAATAAAAATGGTATCAGGGGGGAGACTTGAACTCCCGACCTCCGGCTTATGAGACCAGCGCTCTAACCAGCTGAGCTACCCTGACACAAAGCTAAAAAAAGAAGTATGAATTATACCAAATAAATTCTTATTTTAACTTTAAACATTTTTACTATAAATCAAATTTAGCCTAAATTTTGCATTATATAGACCCAAAATGGCATTGAAATAATACTAAAAATTAATCCAAAGGCAACTGAACTAACTGCTAAATTTGAATCCATTTTTGCTTTCATAACCATTGCACAAACTATCGTAGCTGTTGGCATAGTAGTTTCTAAAAATGCAATTTTAAGGCTATTTGTAATTTCAAAACCAAAAGATTTAAAAAGTATAATAAAAATTAGTGGAGCTATTATCATTTTACATAAAATTACAACCATTGTTTGTTTATATGAGCTTTTTATAGCACCAAATCCAAGACTTAATCCAATGGCAAATAGTGCAACTGGTGTGGCAGCATCTCCTAGCATTATAATAGGTTTAAAAATAAAATCAGGAATATCTATAACTTTAAGTCCTATTCCAAGCAAAAGTCCGTAAAATGGTGGAAAGGAAAATATTTTCTTAACACTATTTATAAGGCTAAATTTCTCATTTGAGCCAAGCGATAAAATAAGTGGCACAAATAAAGATATCGGTAAAGCACCAGCTAATGCATCATAAAATATAACTTCACCAATAGCACTTGGTGTGCCTATAACACCTTCAACTATTGGCATTCCAACAAATAATGTATTTCCAAAAGATGATAGCACTACAACTGAAACCAAAGTCGCTTTTGAAAATCTACAAATTTTTCCTATTATAAATGAGATAAAAGCTGCTAATGATGTAGAAATAAATCCTGTAAAAATAAGCGAAATTAAAGTTAAGTCAATTTGTAGATGATAAATTCTATTAAATATCAAACACGGAGTTGCAAAAATTATCGCAAAGTCAAAAAACATTCTGGTTTGTTTTTGTTTTAAAATTTTAGCTTTTTTTGCTATATAACCTCCACCAAGTATCATAAAAATGGCAAATAAAGGTTCAAAAACCATAATTCTCCTTTTTTAAAAATTAAAGGTGGAAATATAATATTTTAAATCTAAATTTATACTTAAATTTAAAAAATTTATATTAAAATATTTTTTAAAAAATTTGTTAAAATTCTTTTTTAAATTTAAAATTATAAAATAAGGACTTTATATCATAAGCTCTCTTTTATGGTTATTTTTTGTTGAAAAACAAAGCGTGAATAAATATGATATTTTAGATCTGTTTTTGTGTGTTAGTGGGGCTTTGATGATAATTAGCGGAATTTTTAAAAAAGCTTTTAGATATTTTGATATAATTGTTTTTAAAAAATAGGAAGTTTATGAAAATTTTAGTCTCATCTTTGGAACCATCGGCAAATTTACATTTAGGATATATTTTAAAAAACCTTGAAAATTATGAGCTAAAAGGTATTTTTGATCCAAAATTTGGTAAACCTTTGCTTGCAAGTAGTGAGTTTAGTGCTATGGGATTTGTTGAAGTTTTACCGCTTATTTTTAAAGCAAAAAGAGCTATAAAAGAAATGGTAAAGCTTGCCAAAGAGTGTGACGTGGTGCTTTTAATAGATAGTCCAGCGTTTAATCTCCCACTTGCAAAAGCCTTAAAAAAAGATGGTGTAAAAGCAAAAATTACTTATTATATTTTGCCACAAGTTTGGGCATGGAAGAAAAAAAGAGTAAAAAAAGTAGAAGCATTTTGTGATAATTTGGCCTCAATATTGCCTTTTGATGAAAAATTCTATTCAAAATCAACCTTTGTAGGACATCCACTTTTAGATCAGATTAAGAGCTTTAAAGATGACTATACTCCTAAAAAAACTATCTCTTTTTTGCCCGGTTCAAGAAAAGCTGAGATAAAAAGACTTATGCCTATTTTTAGAGAGCTAGTTTGTAAATTTGATGATGATTTTACTAAAATTTTAGTTACTCCACCAAGTTTAAAAGATGATAAAATTTATGGAGATACAAGTGGATTTGTGATTAGTACAAATACTCATGAATCGTTGCAAAAAAGTGATTTTGCTTTTATTTGCTCAGGGACAGCAACGCTTGAATCAGCTTTAATAGGAACACCTTTTGTGCTTTGCTATAAAGCTAGAGAGATTGATTTTTTCATAGCTAAGAATTTTGTTAAAATAAAACATATTGGTTTAGCAAATATATTTTATGATTTTATGAACAAAGCCGAACTTCATAAAGAGCTTTTACAAGGCGATGTAACGGCTTTAAATTTATATAAGGCGTATTTAGAGTGTGATATTAATAAATTTAAAGAGGCAAAAGATGAGTTAAAAAAATATTTGAAATTTGGAAGTGCAAAAAATGTAGCTCAAATTTTAAAAACAAGTATAATTGATAAATAATAGAAAAAGGAAAAAAATTATGGCAAGAGAACCTATGACAATTTATGGGTATGAAAAGTTATCAAACGAACTTAAACACTTAACTTTGGTTGAAAGACCTAATGTTGCAGAAGAAATTGATATTGCAAGAAGTCATGGAGACTTAAAAGAAAATGCTGAGTATCATGCAGCTAGAGAAAAGCAAAGTTTTATGGAAGGAAAAATTGCAGAAATTAGTAGTATTTTGGCAAAAGCCGAAGTAATTGATCCAAGCTCTTATATCCATGATAAAGTTAAATTTGGTTCAACTGTTAAATTTTTAGATGTAGAAACTGAACTTGAGAAAACCTATACAATAGTTGGAAGTAGTGAAAGCGATATAAGTAGAGGACTAATTAGTATTAATACTCCTCTTGCAAGGCAACTTTTAGGAAAAGCAGAGGGAGATTATATATCTTTAAATCTTCCAAATGGAACAAGTGAAGTTGAAATTTTAGAAGTTTTTTATAAAGAAATTAAATTTTAGGCAATATTATGAAAAATGTAGGAATTATAGGTGTTAGCGGGTATACTGGATTTGAACTTTTACGGCTTATACTAAATCATCCAAAATTAAATTTAACCTATTTAGCAGCTACTAAAAAATCCAAAATAGATGAAATTTTTCCATCTTTAAGTAGTGTTTTAGACTTTGATGTTGAGGTTGCAGATGCTAAAACAGCAGCCCAAAAATGTGATTTAGTTTTTTTAGCGCTTCCACATAAAGCATCGATGGAATTTGCTAAAGAAATTTTAAAATATGATGTTAAAGTTGTTGATTTATCAGCTGATTATAGAATAAGCCTAGAAAATTATGAAAAAAACTATACTACACATTTAGATAAAGAAAATTTAAAAAATGCAGTTTATGGTTTAGTTGAAATAAATAGAGATTTTATAAAAGGTGCAAAACTTGTTGCAAATCCAGGATGCTATCCAACAGCAACTTTGCTTGCCGCGCTTCCATTTATTGAGTATTTAGAACCAAATATATTTGTTGATGCAAAAAGTGGAGTAAGTGGAGCTGGAAAAAGCCTAAAAGAAACAAGTCATTTTGTAAGTGTTAATGAAAACATAAATGCTTATGCCCCACTTACTCACAGACATGCAGATGAGATAAAAGAAAAACTTGAAATCGCATCTAAAAAAAACATAAATTTGATGTTTGTTCCACATTTAGTGCCTATAACAAGAGGAATGTTGGTTAGTGTATTTGGCACCTTAAAACAAGATTGTGATGCTTTTGAAGTGCTAAATAATTTTTATAAAAATGAAAAATTTATCAGAATAAGACAAAACCCAGTCAGTGTAAAAGACACAGCGGGAACGCATTTTTGTGATATTTGTGTCAAAACAAAAAATAATCAAATTTGGATAAACTCAAGCATTGATAACTTGCTAAGAGGAGCTAGCTCGCAGGCTTTAGCAAATGCAAATTTAATGCTTGGTTTTGATGAAAGCTTAGGACTTAATAAATTTGCCTATGGAGTTTAAACTGCTTGAAAATGCTATTTTTATAGGTGATTGTCACGAGAATAAAAATAAGCATTTTTTTTTAAATTTTTTAGAGTTTTTGGATGAGAAAAATCCAAAAATTCCACAAATTTTTTTAATGGGTGATATTTTTGATTTTTTAACAAACACAGATTTTGTAAAAAAATTTTATGAAAAAGAGATAGAGTTGTTAAACAAACTTTCAAAAAAATATGAAATTTACTATCTTGAAGGAAATCATGATTTTAATTTAAGTGAAATTTTTAAAAATATTAAGGTTTTTAAAAATAGTGCTCAACCAGTTTTTTTCACAGATGAGTTTAATCATAAAATAGCTTTGGCGCATGGAGATATTTTTTTACCTTTTTTTACACAAAAAATTTTGCTTTTTTTAAGAAATAAAGTTTTTTTAAAATTTATGAATTTAATTGATAAAATTTTATATTATAAAATTTCAAAAGCTATTTTAAAATCTCAAGAGAATAAAATTTTATATAAAAAATTTATAAATTTTGATAAATACATAGAAAAAAAACTATTAAATTACAACGCAGATTATGTTATAGAAGGGCATTATCATCAAGATGTATTTTTTAAATTTGACAAAAAAAGTTATTTTAATCTTAACTCTTTTGCAGTAGAGCCTAAAATTTATAAAGCAAAATTTGAAAATAAAAATTTAATTTTAAAGCCATTTGAGTATAATTATAAAAATTTATAAAGGAAAATTATGATAAAACTTTGTGTGTTTGACTTTGATAATACACTGATGGATGGAGAAACTATCAGTTTTTTAGCAAGAGCGGTAAATAAAGAAAGAGAAGTTGAAGAAATTACCAAAAAAGCAATGGCTGGTGAGCTAGACTTTTTTGAGAGTTTAAAACAAAGAGTTAGTTTTTTAAAAGGTGTAAGTTTAGATGAGATTATAAAAACAGTGGAAAAACTACCTTATATAAAAGGCGCAAAAGAGATAATTTCATATTTAAAACAAAAAGGCATTGCTGTTGTTGTTTTTAGTGGTGGATATCATGTTGCTACTGACTTAGCAAAAATAAAGCTTGGATTTGATGCAAGTTTTGCAAACTACTTACATGAAAAAAATGGTATTTTAACCGGCGAAGTTGGTGGAGAGATGATGTTTGGATACTCAAAAGGTAAGGTTTTAAAAGAGCTTATGGATTTAATGAGTCTAAAAAAAGATGAAGTTATGTGTGTAGGTGATGGTGCAAATGATATTTCTATGTTTAATGAAGCCGGTATGGGGATAGCTTTTTGTGCAAATGAAGTTCTAAAAAAACACGCAACACATTGTATTGATGAAAAAGACTTAGAAAGGATAAAAGAATATGTATGATGGTAATTTTTCACTTTGGTGTGATTTTGTAGAAAGAGATTTTATAAGTGGTGAGTTTAAAGAACTCTTAAAAAATGGAGTGATAAATGGTGCGACTTCAAACCCTAGTATTTTTAAAAATGCTATTTTAAGTTCACCTGCATATAAAGAGCAAATTTCAAAATACTCACATAAAAAACCAAAAGAAATTTATGAAATTTTAGCAACTTCAGATATTCGTTTAGCTGCTGAAGCAATGCTTAAAAACTATGTAGAAAAAGATGATGGATTTATAAGCCTAGAAGTTGATCCAACTCTAAGTTGTAGTGCAAAAGAGACATATAAAGAGGGAAAAAGACTTTATGCAAGTATTGGCATGCCAAATGTTATGATAAAAGTTCCAGCAACAGATGAGGGATTTGAAGCTATGAGTGATCTTTTATCAAAAGGCATAAATGTAAATGCAACACTTATTTTTTCTCCAAGTCAAACTAAAAAATGCCTTGAAGCTTTTAAAAATGGAACTAAAAAATTTAAAAAAAGATTTCCAGGAGCAACTTTACCAAAAGCCGTTATTAGTATATTTGTAAGTAGATTTGATAGGTTAATGGATGAAAAATTTGCTACTTTAAATATCCCAACTGCAAAGCTTGGCATTTATAATGCAACAAAATGCTATTATGAAGTGCAAAATTTTGGATTATCAAATGTAAGAGCTTTATTTGCAAGTACTGGAGTTAAAGGTGATAGTTTAAGGCCATCTTATTATGTTGATGAGCTTATGTTTGAAAACTCAGTAAATACAGCTCCGCTTAATACAATAAAAGAGTTTTTAAAAGGCGAGAAAAAAGTTATCAAGCCAGTTAGTGATGAAGTTATAAATGAGTTTTTTGATCTTTTAAAGCAAAAAGAGATAAATATAAAAGAAATTTATAAAGAGCTTTTAGAAGATGGACTAAAACAGTTTGAAGTTGCATTTGATGAAATTCTAAACAATTTAAAAGGAGAGTAAGATGAGCGATAATCCATATATTAAATTTCTTAATAAATACCTTGAAGCTCTTGTAAGTCATGAAGGAAGTGACCTTCACTTAAAAGCAACCTCTTTAATAAGAGGAAGAATTAACGGAAAAATTGTAAATTTCGGCGATAGAATTTTAAAAAAAGAAGAAGCAGAAGAGCTTGCAAAAGCCTTGGTTGGTAAAAGATATGACGAGCTTGATGATAAAAAAAGCTTAGATTTTACATATATTTTAAATGATGATTATAGATTTCGTGTAAATTTATTTTTGCAAATTAGTGGTATAAGTGCTGTTTTTAGAACCATTCCAAGAAATATTCCAAAAATGGAAGAGCTTCTTTTGCCGCCTGTTTTAAAAACAATAGCTGATGAGACACTAATGGGACTTGTTTTAGTAACTGGCCCAACAGGAAGTGGTAAAACAACCACAATTGCAAGTATGATAAATCATATAAATCACACAAGACAAAACCACATAGTAACTATTGAAGATCCGGTTGAGTTTGTTTTTGATGATGCAAAGTGTGTTATAAATCAAAGGGCTATTGGGCAAAATTGCAATACTTTTGCTGATTCATTAAGAGCTGCATTAAGAGAAGACCCTGATATTATATTTGTTGGTGAGATGAGAGACTTAGAAACAATTGAAACTGCACTTCACGCAGCTGAAACTGGACACCTTGTTTTATCAACACTTCACACACTTGATGCAAAAGAGAGCATCAACAGAGTTATTTCTATGTTTGAAGGTGAAGAACAAAATAGAATAAGAATAGCTTTTGCTTCTGTTTTGCAAGCTGTTATTTCTCAAAGATTAGTTGCTACAACAGATAATAAAAGAAGAGCAGCGGTTGAGGTCTTAAGAAGAAGTGTTAGAATTAGAGATATGATTTTAGAAGATAGAGTAGGCGAAGTAACAGACGCCATAAAAGAGGGAAGAAATATCTACGGAACCCAAACTTTTGATCAACACTTGCTTGATCTGTTTAGAGATGGAATCATAACAAGAGAAGAAGCACTTGATAAAAGCTCAAATAGAGCTGACTTAGAAATCAACATTAAAAATATTGAGCTTGAAAGAAAAACCAAAGCTGGCGTAGCAGATGAGGCTGATGAGATAAAACTTAAAGATATAAGATAAAATTTAGCCAAATTTTGGTATCATCCAAAATTCATTTTATTAAAAAGGAAAAAGATGTTAGAAGGTATTATTAGAGAGAGTATCGGTAAAAAAGCTGCAAAAGCTTTAAAAAGAGATGGTTATCTAATCGCAAATATCTATGCAAAAGGTATAGATAATATCTATGCTGCGTTTAAAACAAACGATTTTATGAAGTATGCAAGAGATAAAGAAAATCTTGCATTTGAAATAAAAGTAGATGGTAAAACATATAAAGTAATCGTTGAAGAGTATCAAAAAGATCCTGTTTTAAACACATTAACTCATGTTGATTTAAGAGTTGTATTAGATGATGTGGTTTCAAAATACTATATTCCAGTAAAAGTTAGTGGAACTCCAATAGGACTAAAAAATAAAGGTATTTTAGTTCAACTAAAAAGAAGATTAAGAGTTCATTGTAAAGGAAAAGATCTTCCAAATAGTTTTGATATAGATGTAACTCCACTTGACACAGGCGATTTTATACTTGTAAGAGATGTAAAAGCTCCTGAAAATGTAACTATTCTAGATGGAAATGATGTTGCTGTAGCTGGAGTTTTCTCAGCGTAAAATGATTCTTGTAGTTGGTCTTGGAAATCCTGGCAAAAACTATGAGCTAACAAGACACAATATCGGATTTATGGTAATTGACAAGCTAAAAGATAGTTCTTTTAGCTTGGAAAGTTCAACTAAATTTCAAGGAGAGCTTTATAAAAAAGGCTCTCTTTTACTTCTTAAACCACTTACTTTTATGAATTTAAGCGGAAATAGCGTAAAGGCTGTAAACGACTTCTATAAGCCTGAAAAAATCATAGCAATTCATGATGATTTAGATCTTAAATTTGGTGCTATAAAGTTTAAAAAAGGTGGAAGTAGTGGTGGACATAATGGCATAAAGTCAATTGATAGTTTAATTGGCAATGAGTATGAAAGAGTAAGAATTGGCATAGGAAATGATAAAAAAAATGTAATTAATCATGTTTTATCTAAATTTAATGATGATGAGGTAAAAAATTTGGATGAAATTTTAAACTATGCTAAAATTGCAACTTTAGAGCTTGTGAAAAATGACCTTGCAAGTGTTAGAAATAAATTTACAACAAAAGAAATTATAAAGTGAAAATATATTTAAAATATGTAAGCCTTGTTTATATAAAATACTTTTTCATACTTTTTGTGGCACTTGAATGCTTTTATGTTGGTATTGATATACTTTTAAACTTAAAAGATTTGCCATCAAGTGCAAATTTAATACTTCTTTATGTCGGATTTACTGCTATGAGCGGTGTTGGATATATTTTGCCACTTAGTTTAATTTTTGCTTTAATACTTGAGTTTTTTAATATGATAAGAAACAATGAGTTAATAAGTTTTTATGCTTTAGGATTGTCTAAATTTAGCCTTTTAAAAGGTCCACTTTTCGTTTCGCTTTTAATAACTTCATTTTTTATATATTTAAACACAACATCATTTGTTTATTCAAATGGATATAGAGACAATCTTGAAAATTTAAATATGGTTGGTAAAATAAGTAGCGGTGTTTTTTTAAAATATGAAGACACTTATCTTTACATAAAAGAATTTAATGCCCTTGCTAAGGCTGCAAAAGATATAAATATAATCAAGATAAAAGACTCTAAAATACAAAATTTATCTCATGCAAAAAGCGCAATTTATGATGATGAAAAATGGACTTTTTTTGATGATGAAGGGATTATTTTACCGCTTGATTTAACAATAGGCAAAGATGGTTTTACTAGATTTAAAAGATCAAAATTTCAAAGCCTTTATGGTTTTGATCCATCAAGTATAGAAAAAGTTTATGATAACTCAAATGTTTACTCTATAAAAGATGCATTAAAAGCAATTAAAAGCTTTAAAAACCAAGGTGTAAATATAAGCTCTATCAAATCAGCCCTTTATAGCCTTGTTTTTTCACCATTTTTTGCCTCTATTATGCTTGTAATTTTATTTTATCACTTCCCAGTAACTAATAGATTTCACAATCTTGCCATTTTAAGCTTTATATTTTTTATAGTAACGCTTTTAATTTGGGGCATTATATTTGTGCTTACAAGATTTTGTATAACAGGCGTTATAGTGCCTGAAATTGGCATAATATTACCAATTATTTTGCTTGGGTTATATGCCGTTTCTTTGGTGTTTAGAAACATTTAAGTAAATTTTAAGTAAAATCTACTTTAAATTTAAAAAACAAAAGGTTTAATGTGATTGATATAAAAAATTACGAAAATTTAGCCAAAACTTATAAAACCCCACTTTATATTTATGATTTTGATAAAATTAAAAATAATTATTTAGATCTAAAAGAGGCATTTAAAGCAAGAAAATCTTTAATTTGTTATGCTGTTAAGGCAAATTCAAATTTGAACATTTTAAAGCTTTTAGCAGATCTTGGAAGTGGTTTTGACTGCGTTAGTTTTAACGAAGTTAAAAAAGCCTTAATATCTGGAGCAAGCAGATATAAAATAATATTTTCTGGTGTTGGAAAAACAGATGATGAGATAGAAAATGCTTTAAAAGAAGACATTTTGATGTTAAATATTGAAAGCTTTGAAGAGCTTTTAAATGTTGAAAAAATAGCAAAGAGCTTAAATTTAAAAGCTAGAATTAGCGTTAGAGTAAATCCAAATATTAATCCAAAAACTCATCCTTATATTTCAACTGGACTTAAAGAAAATAAATTTGGCGTTAGTATAAATGAGGCTAGGAAAATTTACATTTATGCTAAAAAAAGTGATTTTTTAGAAAGCATTGGAATTCACTTTCACATTGGCTCACAACTAAGCGATGTTACTCCTATTTTAGAATCTGCCACCCTTGTATCAAGCTTGATGCGAGAGTTAAAAGCTTTGGAAATTGATATTAAATTTTTTGATATTGGTGGGGGAATTGGCATAAAATATGATGATGAAAAAACTATAAATTTATATGAGTATGCTCAAGGAGTTTTAAAAGCATTAGATGGGCAAGACTGTACGATTGTTTGTGAGCCTGGAAGAAGCATTGTAGCAAATGCAGGTGAAATGCTTGTAAAAGTTTTATATAAAAAAGAAAACGATGGTAAGAACTTTTTAATTGTAGATGGCGCTATGAATGACCTTCTAAGACCAAGCTTATATAATGCATTTCATAATATTGTTTCTTTAAAAAATAGCCAAGATTTGGTAAATTTTGACATAGTAGGACCAATTTGTGAAAGTGGTGATTTTTTAGGAAAAGATAGATATTTGCCAAATTTAGATAAAGGTGATTTGCTTGTTGTAAAAGATGCAGGAGCTTATGGTTTTTCAATGTCAAGTAACTATAACTCAAGGTTAAAACCGGCTGAAGTTGCTTTGATAAATAGTGAAGTAAAACTCATTAGAAAAAGGCAAAGTTTTGAAGATTTAATAAAAGATGAAAGAGTTTAAATGCAAAATATCGATGATTTAAGAACTTGTATTGATAAAGTTGATGATGAGATAGTAAGGCTTTTAAATGAGAGAATGGGTTATGTTAAAAAAATAGGCGAACTTAAAAATGCAGCAAGAAGCCATATTTATAGGCCTGAAAGAGAAAAAGCCATTATTTCAAGAGTTGAAAGTATTAGCAAGCTTGATAAAAAATCAATCGAAGCTGTTTTCTTTGAAATTTTTTCAATTTCAAGAAATTTAGAAAAACCTCAAAGTGTGGCATTTTTAGGACCATTTGGAACTTACTCTCATCAAGCTGCAAAAAGTAGATTTGGAGCTATTAGTAATTATATTGCACTCTCAGATATCGAAGCTGTTTTTAAAGCTTTAAAAAACAAAGAGGCAAAATATGGTGTTGTGCCTATTGAAAATAACACAGAAGGTGGAGTAGGAGTTACATTTGACTGTCTTGGTACTTATAAAGATATAAAAGTTGTTGCCGAGCTTTATCTTGATATTCATCACTCATTTGCTAGTAGATATGAAAGCCTTTCAGAGATTAAAAAAATTTATTCTCATCCACAAGGTTATAATCAATGTTTAAAATTTTTAGAAGAACATGGTCTTAATGAGGCTCAGTTTATACCTACAAAATCAACTGCTTTAGCTGCACAAATGGTTATGTCCGAGCCAAATTCAGCGGCAATTTGTTCTAAAATAGCTGCAAATTTATATAATGTTCCTATTATGTTTGAAAAAATAGAAGATAATCTTTCAAATAAAACACGCTTTTTTATATTAAGCGATTTTAAAAACGAAAGAACAAGCAAAGATAAAACTTCCATTATGGTTAAGACTGATCATAGTCCAGGAGCTTTGGTTGATTTTTTATCAATGTTTAGAAATGAGGGAATTAATTTGACTAAGCTTGAAAGCAGGCCAATTAAAAAAAAAGATTTTAATGTAAATTTCTACATTGATTTTGAAGGACATATTGATGATGAAAGAGTTAAAAAAGTTTTAAGCCTAGCAAAAGAAAAAGGAAATGAAATTATGTGGCTTGGAAGCTATATGAATGAGGAGATAAAATGATATTTAATGCACATTTAAGTGAAATTAAAAGCTATGAGCCAGGAAAACCAATTGAGCTAATAATTAGAGAATATGGCATAAAACAAAATGACATTATAAAACTTGCTAGTAATGAAAACCCACAAGGAACTTCAAAATTAGTTCAAAAAGTAATAAAGCAAAACGCAAAATTTGCAAATTTATATCCTGATGATTCTATGTTTGAGCTAAAAGAGGCTTTATCAAAAAAGTATAATGTCACTTCAAATAATTTAATCATTGGCTCAGGAAGCGATCAAGTAATAGAGTTTTTAATACATGCAAAAGCTAATCAAAACTCTGCAATCCTAACAGCTAAAATAACATTTTCAATGTATGAAATTTATGCAAAACATGTTGGAGCAAAAGTTTATAAAACACCTTCAGATACACATAATTTAGATGAGTTTTTAGAAGTCTTTAAAAAACATCAAAATGAAATTTCAATTATATTTTTATGCGTTCCAAATAACCCACTTGGTGAGTGTTTGGATGCAGACGAGGTTTATAAATTTATTGAAAAAATTGATAAAAATACTCTCATTGTAATTGATGGGGCATATAATGAATTTGCTAAATTTAAAGATATAAAAAAATTTATAGATCCTAAAAAAATATCTGAATATGAAAATGTCATTTATCTAGGAACATTTTCAAAGCTTTACGGACTTGGTGGCATGAGGGTAGGATATGGCGTTGCAAATGAAAATATAATAAGTAATCTTTCTAAGTTAAGAGCTCCTTTTAATATAACAACCCTTAGTTTAAAAGCTGCCACTGCTGTTTTAGAAGATGAAAGTTATATTAAAAAAACTTTAAAAAATAATTTTAAAGAGATGAAAAGATATGAAAAATTTGCAAAAAAACATAATATTAAATTTATTACAAGTTACACAAATTTTATAACATTTTTTATCAAAAACAGTAGTGAAATTTGTGATAATCTTCTAAAAAAAGGAATAATTTTAAGAAATTTAAAGAGCTATGAATTAGATGCTATTCGTATAACAATAGGACTTAGAGCTCAAAATAAAAGAGTCTTAAAAGAGCTTGAAAGGCTACTTTAAAGGGAGTTTGGTTTTGGATATTAAAAACAAAAGCTTAGATGAATTAAAACTTCTTTGTGAAGATATAAGAAAAAGAATTTTAGATGTTGTTAGTCACAACGGCGGACATCTTAGTTCAAATATTGGAGCAGTAGAGCTAATTGTTGCAATGCACTATGTCTTTGACGCTAAAAAAGATCCTTTTATTTTCGATGTAAGCCATCAAAGCTACACTCACAAACTTTTAACCAAGCGTTGGGATAAATTTTCTACTATTAGGCAGTTTGGAGGACTTAGTGGATATACAAAACCTAGCGAAAGTGAGTTTGATTATTTTATAGCAGGACATAGTTCAACTTCAATTTCTCTTTTAGTAGGAGCTGCAAAAGCTATAAAGCTTAAAAATGAAGATAGGCTTCCAGTAGCACTTATCGGTGATGGAGCAATGAGTGCGGGTATGGTTTATGAAGCTTTAAATGAGTTGGGTGATAGAAAATATCCTTGCGTTATAATTTTAAATGATAATGAAATGAGCATAAGTAAACCAATAGGAGCACTAAGTAAGTATTTAAGCCAAAAAATGGCTGAGCCATTGTATATGAATTTTAGAAATTTTATAAAAGATTTTGTATCTAAAAACTTACCAGATAGTGCTTCATATTTAGCAAAAAGATTTGAAGAGAGTTTAAAGTTAATTACTCCTGGTCTTTTGTTTGAAGAGCTTGGACTTAAATACATTGGTCCAGTTGATGGACATAATTTAGAGGCTTTGATAAAAACTCTTAAAACAGCTAAAAAGCTAAATAAACCAGTTGTTGTTCATGCTCAAACTCTAAAAGGAAAAGGCTATAACTATGCTGAAGGGTTTGATGCAAAATGGCATGGTGTTAGCCCATTTGATTTAAAAAGTGGAAAAAGTTTTAAAAAAACAGGCAAAAAATCAGCCACAGCTATTTACTCTTTAAATTTATTAAATTTAGCTAAAAAGCATGATAATATCGTAGGAGTTACTGCTGCTATGCCAACTGGAACAGGCATGGATGCGTTAATCGAAGCTTTTCCAGAGCGCTTTTGGGATGTGGCAATTGCCGAGCAACATGCAGTAACTTCAATGGCTGCAATGGCAAAAGAGGGTTTTAAGCCTTACATTACGATTTATTCTACATTTATGCAAAGAGCCTATGATCAAGTGATACATGATTGTGCGATTATGAACTTAAATGTTGTAATTGCCATGGATAGAGCAGGAATTGTTGGTGAAGATGGAGAAACCCATCAAGGAGCTTTTGATATAAGCTTTTTAAACGCGATTCCAAACATCACTATGATTTCTCCGCGCGATGAAGTAAGCTTTAAAGAAATTTTAGATTATTCTTATAGGCATAAAGGCGTTTTAGCAATTCGCTATCCAAGGGGAAGCTTTATCTTAGATAATGAGTTTAAACCCTGTGAAATAAAGCTAGGAAAAGGTGAAATTTTAATAGATAAAAAGGCAAATATAAGCTTTTTAGGTTATGGAAATGCTGTTGGAAAAGCTTATAAGGTTTTAAAAAGTCTTGATGATGATATAAATTTAATAGATTTAATCTTTGCAAAACCTATTGATGAAGAGCTTTTGTTGGATTTGGCAAATTATAGTAAAGTTTGGTATATTTTTAGCGATAGTGCAAAAAAAGGTGGATTGCTAGAAATTATCTCAGCTTTTTTACAAGAAAAAGAAATTTTTGATGTAAGAATAAAAAGTTTTGAATACGATGATGTTTTTATAACTCACGGAAATACAAATTTGGTTGAAGATAGCCTTGGCATAAGTGTTGATAAGATAAAAAATTTTATACAAAAAGATAAAATTTTACACAATAAACCTAATTTAAAGAACTTTTGATAAAATTATAACTAATTTAAAAACTCATAAGGACTTTGTAATGCAATATATTGATTTACTAAAAGATAGTAGTTTAAAAGCAACTCCGCAAAGACTTTGCATTTTAAAAACTCTTGCTAAACACACTCATCCAACAATTGATGAGCTATACGATGAGATAAAAAAAGATTACCCTTCAATTTCATTAGCAACTGTTTATAAAAACTTAGGAACTTTACTTGATTGTGGTTTAGTTATGGAGATTTCAAGACCAAATTTAAAGTCTAAATTTGATATTAAAGAAAAGCCACATATTCATATCGTTTGTAAAAAATGTGGATATGTAAAAGACTGTGATTGTGAGACTTCAGACTTAAAAAACTATCATAAAATTTTAGAAAAAAATACAAATACTAAAATAAAAGATTTAAACATAACAGCTTTTGTTGATGAGTGTCAAAACTGCAAAAATTAATTTTTTCATAAAGGAGAGTTGATATTGTGCGTAAATTTTTACTTAAAAGTAGTGATATCTTAAATATTCTTTATGAAAATAATATCTTAGTAGTTAAATCAAACATATCCCAATTTTGCACCAAATTTACAAAATTTGAAAAAATAATATATTCAAAAAAAGATGAAAAATATTTCATCACAACTTATAATTTTGATAAAAAAACCAAATTTGAAGTTTTAACTTCAAAAGATGAATATAAAAAAGCATTAAAAATATCTCCTGTTATAAATAAGCAAAGTTATAAATTTAGCATAGAAAGTAGTGATTTTATTTTACAAGATTATAAGGATTTTGCTATTTTGGAATTTGATAATAAAGAAAGCAATTTTAATTTGCCTACTATCTTTGAAAATATAGATACGAAAGAAATCATAGATGATAAATTTGATGATGATTTATTTTTTTACAAAAAATCGTATTTGAAATTTGATAGTAAAAAAACTATTCAAGCTATAAAAAATTTACCTTTTTTAGAGCTTGTTTTTCCTGATGATATTGATGCATATAAAGCTTTTTTAATTCTAATCAACCGATTTAATTTTCAATATTTAAACACTTTTGAAAAATATACTTTGACAAAAAATAGTGATTTTTTATATGATTTAAGACAAAAAACAATTGAAATTTCATCACTTTTAAATGAATTTAAAGACATTATAGATGATGAAATTTTAACAAATTTGCAAAATTTGTTAAAGCAAAATTTAGATAACATAGATGAAATTTATAAATTTAAAAGCTTGATTGATTATTTTAAAACTATAAGTTATTCTAAAAAAACGGTTAAGAGTCTAGAGTTTGTTTTAAAAAATCAAAATGAGTTTTTTGGCTTTAAAAAAGATTTGAATTATGAAGTTTTTTTAGAGGATTTTAATGGTTTTTATAAAAAAGATAGTAAAATTCTTAAAGAATTTGTAGCTAGAAAAATAAGATTTAACCTTGTTTTAGTTCAGAAAAAATTTAATAAATTATCAAGTGAGTCTTTAAATAGTGAGTTTTTTGAGTTTAAAATTTTTGTCGATAGTTTAAAATCTTTATTAAAAAGCTTTTATTTGGTTTTTGATCTTAAAGTAATAAAAAAAATGTATAAAGAAGTTTTAAAACTAAGTATTAGCCTTGATGATTTGTATGATAAAAATAGCTGGTGTGAAATAATAAATTTATATGATAAGGGTGAAAATAAAGCTTTTTTAAAAGAGCAAAAAGATAAAATTTCAGTTTTTATGTTTGAGCTAAGAAGCAAATTAATAGGTGAAAAATCAAACTTTATAGATGAGGCTAGAAAGTCTTCCAAGGTTTTAAAAGTATATTATAAAAAGGAAATTTATGAAAAATCAAAATAAAATCATTGATATGTTTAACAAGATAGCTCCAACATACGATAAAGCAAATAAAGCTATGAGTTTTGGCATAGATGAAAGTTGGAGAAAAGAAGCTTGTGCTGCAATTTTAGCAAAGTTCATAAATAATGATTTAAGTATAGCTGATGTTGCTTGTGGAACAGGCGATATGATGAGACTTTGGAGCGATATGTCAAAAGGCTATAATGCAAACATAACTTCTTTAATAGGTATTGATCCAAGTAGTGGAATGCTTGAAGTTGCCAAAACTAAATTTCCAAATTTTAAATTTATACAAGCCGATGCAGCAAATACAACCCTAGAAGATAAAAGCGTAGATGTTATAAGTATAAGTTATGGTATAAGAAATGTTGTTGAAAGAGTAAAAGCGCTAGAAGAGTTTAATAGAATTTTAAAGCTTGGTGGGTATTTAGTTGTTTTAGAGTTTGCAAAGCCTGATAAAAAGGGTATTATATCAAAAGCAAGAGATTTTTACATTTCAAAAATACTTCCAAAAGTTGGAGGATTTATTTCTAAAAATAAAGAAGCTTATGAGTATTTGCCTGATTCAATAGAAAATTTTTTAGATAAAGAAAGTTTTGTAAGAGAGCTTAATGGCGCAGGTTTTGAAAGCCAGCTTGTAAAAAGTTATAGCTTTGATATTTCTACATTATTTATTGTTAAAAAAGTAAGAGATTTATGATTATAAGTGTATCTAAGCTAAACGAACAGGCTAAAACTTTACTTGAGCTTAATTTATCAAATTTAAATGTAAAAGGTGAAATTTCTCGCCTTACAAAGCATTCGTCAGGACATTGGTATTTTACCCTAAAAGACAAAGATGCATCCGTATCTTGTGCAATGTTTAGATTTAATAACCAGCTTGTCAAATTTGATCCAAAAGACGGCGATGAGGTTGTTTTAGAGGCAAGTGCAAGTATTTATAAAGAAAGTGGTAGATATCAACTTATTGTAAAATCCATGAAAGAAGCAGGAACTGGAGATTTAGAAAAAGCTTTTTTAGAATTAAAAGAAAAACTTTTAAAAGAGGGTCTTTTTAGCCAAGATCATAAAAAACCACTTCCTAAATTCCCAAGCAAAATTGCCGTTATTACAAGTATTGGATCAGCTGCTTATGAAGACATTATAAAAACTGCAAAAGTTAGATTTGATCTTTGCAAGTTTTATTTTTACAACTCATTAGTTCAAGGAAATTTAGCAGCAAATGATCTTATAAAAGCTTTAAAAAAAGCCGATTTAGTAGGATATGATGCTATAGTTTTAGCAAGAGGTGGTGGAAGCAAAGAGGATTTATGGTGCTTTAATGATGAGGGTTTAGCAAGAGCGATATTTGAAGCAAAAACTCCTATAATTTCAGCTGTTGGGCATGAGATAGATTTTAGTATAAGTGATTTTGTAGCTGATCATAGAAGTATTACACCAACGGCATCAATGATTGATCTACTTCCTGATAAAAATGAACTTATGCAAAAAATAGATAATCTTGAAACAAATTTTAAAAAAGCAATAAAAGAGCGTTTTTTAAACGCTAAAAATAAAGTTTTAAATTTGGAATTAAGTTTTAAAAAAATAGCACTTAATTCAAAAATAGAGATGAGCTTTACAAACCTAAAAGATATAGAGCATAAATTAAATTTTGCAATTCAAGGCAAAATTTCAAAATTTGAAAGCGATTTAGCTATAAAAAAAGCACTTTTGGAAGAAAAAAATCATTTTTTTAGCATTACTAAAAATTTAATTCAAGTTCAAAAAGATGGTAAAAATATCTCTTTAAATGATCTTGAAAATGGTGATATAATAACCTTATACTCGCAAACAACAAGCAAAAAAGCAACTATTATTTAAATAATTTAATAAAAAAGGAGAGGTTTTGAATAGAGTTATAAATTTTAGTGCAGGTCCAAGCACAATACCATTAGATGTTTTAAAAACAGCACAAGATGAGTTTTTAAGCTATCAAAATAAGGGATTTTCTATAATGGAAGTATCGCACAGAAGTGCAGTTTTTGATGAAGTTATAAATAGTGCTGAAAAAAGAGTAAAAGAGCTTTATGGTTTTAGTGATGATTATGCAGTTTTATTTTTACAAGGCGGTGCAAGCCTTCAGTTTGCCCAAATTCCTATGAATTTAAGCACAGGTAAAGTGTGTGAGTATATAAATACAGGCGTTTGGACTAAAAAAGCGATAAAAGAAGCTGAAATTTTAGGAATAAATTATAAGGTTGTAGCAAGTAGCGAAGATACAAATTTTGATAGAATTCCTTTAATTCCTGAACTTAGCAAGGATGCTGATTATACTTATATTTGTTCAAACAACACTATTTATGGAACGCAATATAAAGAGTTCCCAAAAACAAAATCTTTATTAGTCATAGATAGTTCAAGCGATCTTTTTTCAAGAGAAATTGATACAAAAAACATCGGACTTTTTTATGGTGGAATTCAAAAAAATGGCGGCCCTGCAGGCGTTACGCTAGTTGTCATAAGAAAAGATTTGGCTGATAGAGTAGGCAAAAATGTTCCAAATATTTTAAGATATAAAACTCAAATTGATGCAAATTCTATGAGCAATACTCCAAATACTTTTGGAATTTATATGCTAAATTTAATGCTTAAAAAACTTATCAAAGAAGGTGGCCTAAAAGCAGTTAATGAAAAAAATGAGAAAAAAGCAGCACTTTTATACTCTGCAATTGATGAAATGAGTGACTTTTATAAAGGCCATGCAAAGAAAGATTCAAGGTCTTTAATGAATGTAAGTTTTAACATTATAAAAGGCGAAGAGCTTGAGAAAAAATTTGTTTCAAAAGCTTTAGAAAATAATATGATGGGACTTAAAGGCCATAGGCATTTAGGAGGCATTAGAGCTTCTATTTATAATGCTATAACTTATGAAAATGTTGAGACTTTAGTTAGCTTTATGAGAGATTTTGCAAAGAAAAATGGTTAAATTTAACTAAAAATTTATATTTTTTTGTGTATAATCAAAGGTTAATAAAAACAAAAGGATTAAATTTGACAACGATTTTATTAGTTTTACAATTTGTACTGACTGTAATACTTACTATAGCCATCTTACTTCAAAAAAGCTCATCAATGGGACTTGGAGTTTATAGTGGGAGTAACGAAAGTTTATTTGGCGCAAAAGGCGCTGGTGGATTTTTAGCAAAATTTACAGTTGTTATGGGAATTTTATTTATTTTAAATACTTTGGCTTTAGGATATTATTATCAAAAAAGCAATTCAAAATCAGTCATAGATAGTATTGATACAAAATCCCTTCAAATTCCTGCCCAAACAAATGAAGCCCCAGTAACCCCAGCAGTTCCTGAAGCTCCTAAGGCAAATTAAAACGGCGAAATTATAAAGGATAAATATGTTAGATAAAATTTATAAAACACAAGAAGAAGCTTCTAAAAAAGCAATTGAGTCTTTAAAAAAAGATTTTCTAACCCTAAGAACTGGAAAAGTAAGCGTTAATGTGCTTGATAATGTTTATGTTGATTACTACGGAAATCAAACTCCACTAAATCAAGTAGCTACTGTTTTAGCAACTGATGCGATGACAATAACCGTAACTCCTTGGGAAAAACCGATGTTAAAAACTATTGAAACAGCTATCCAAGCTGCAAATATCGGTGTACATCCAAACAATGATGGTGAGTGTATAAAGCTATTTTTCCCACCTATGACAATTGAACAAAGACAAGAAAATGTTAAAAGATCAAAAGCAATGGGCGAAAAAGCAAAAGTTAGTATAAGAAATGCTAGAAAAGATGCAAATGATGAGATTAAAAAAATAGAAAAAGAAATCTCAGAAGATGAAGTAAAAAAAGCTCATGATGAAGTTCAAAAAATCACCGATAACTTTAATAATAAAGTTGATGATGTTTTAAAACAAAAAGAAGCTGAACTTTTAAAGGTATGATAAATTTTAAGATGGTGCAAAATGGCTAAACAAAAAGCTGTTATTGCACCTGTCTTTTTAAGAATAAAAGCTTTTATTATAGATATATTTCTAATTTCTATGCCGCTTTTATACTTTACTACCTATGCCGTTTTAGGCTCAAAGGAAAATTTTCAAAAAAGTCAAATAGCAATTTTGTTAGTTTGGCTTGTTTACGGCATTATAACTTCACTTTTTTTTAGTTTAAAAGCTCAAACTCCTGGTTATAAATCACAACAAATTTATCTAATAGATATAAAAACTGGTAAGAAAATAAGTTTTTTTAGAGCTTTTTTAAGATATCTTATTTTTATTTTTGGAGCCACTTTTTTATTTGGGATATTAATGTGTTTTTTTAGAAAAGACAGATTAAATCTACATGATATTTTAACAAATTCTACTCCTGCAAAAAAGAAAGAATAAAAATAAATAAAAAATTACATTTTTATTAACACCAAAAAGTTATAATATGCTAAATTTATTTAAGGAGAAATTATGAGTAAAGTTACATTAAATGGTGAAGCTGTTAAACTAGTTGGTGATGAGCTTAGTGTTGGCGATTATGCACCTGAGGTTGAATTAGTTTTAGCAGATCTAAAAACTTTAAAGGTTGGTGGATCAAGTGAAAAAATTCAAGTTATTGCAACAGTTCCATCACTTGATACTGGTGTTTGTGCAATGGAAACAAAGAAATTTAATGAAAAAATGGCAAATTTAAAAAATGTAAATTTCAGTGTTGTTTCAATGGACTTACCTTTTGCACTAGGCAGATTTTGTGGGGCTGAAAATATTAAAAACATTAATGCATTAAGTGATTTTAGATGCAAAGAATTTGGTAAAAAATATGGCGTTTTAATAGACAGTGGTGCCTTAAAAGGACTTCTTGCAAGAGCTATTTTTGTTATTGATAAAGACTCAAAAATTATTTATAAAGAAGTAGTTAGCGAGATTACAAAAGAGCCTAATTATGATGGAGTGATAAAAGCTTTAAATTTAGGATGTGGTCCTAGAGGCTGCTAAATAAGCTTAAATCCCGCTATAATGCTCAATATTTTAGGATGATAAATGCATAGTTTTATGGCGGGATTTTTATTTACTATTTTTAGTGCTATTTTTTGGGGACTTTCATCTGCTTGTGGTCAGTATCTACTTGATATAAAAAAAGTTTCAGCTGAGTGGTTGGTTGTAGTTAGACTTTTGGCAAGTGGGATATTTTTGTTTTTCCTAGCATTTAAAAATCAAAAAAAAGATATTTTTTTAATTTTTAGTGATAAAAAAGATTTTTTTATTTTAATATTTTATGCTATTTTTGGACTTTTTTTATGTCAATATACTTATTATTTAAGCATAAAATTAAGCAATGCTGCAATTGCGACTATTTTACAATACACATCTCCAGCTTTTATTATGATTTATATGGCAGTTATAAACAAAAAATTTCCTACAAAACTCGAGATTCTATCGCTTTTTCTTGTTATGGGAGGTGTTTTTATTTTAGCAACTCATCTAAAATTTGATTTTGCTATACCAAAAGAAGCTATTGTTTTTGGGCTAATTTCAGCACTTTGCATTTTGGTTTATAGTATAACTCCAATAAATATAAATAAAAAATATGGTATTTTAACAACTCTTTCTTATGGACTTATAATAGGTGGCATTTTAGCTGCATTGATAAATAAAAACTGGACTCATCACGGAGTAAAAGATATAGATGGGCTTTTTGCTATATTTGGAACAGTGTTTTTTGGAACTATTATCTCATTTAGTTTTTATATGAAAGGACTAAGTATTTTAGGCCCTACAAAGACTAGTTTATTAGCAGCCATTGAGCCTGTCGCATCAGCTTTTTTCATTTATCTGTTTTTAGGGCAAAGGTATGTATTTTTAGACTATATTGGTTTTATAATGATATTAAGTTGTACGATTTTACTTGCTAGAAGGAAGTAAATTTGTAAAAAAGTAAATTGTTTTTATTATTATTTTTCTAAATTTAAGATTGTGCAAATAAACTCCACCAATAAAACCAATTATACTTCCTAGAATAATATCTTCAAGCCTTGCCACAATTAAAGTTGTTGCTCCACCACTTATTACTCCACTCATTTCAGCCATATAAACAGTCATCGGGGTTATAAAAATTGTGGCTACGCCATAGTGTTTAGTGATTGTAAGTTGTGCTAAAAAGCCAAGAACACCTATTAAAATTGCAATTTGTAGGCTATTTAAATTTAAACGCAGCAAAAAATATACTAAAGCTATTCCTATTGCGGTTCCTAAAATTCTATGAATTTGCCTTGTCCATTTGCTTCTTAGAGTCATTCCTTGTAAGATTGCTAGTGTAGAAATCGGCACCCAATACGCTCTTTCAATACCTATTATTTGTGCTATTAAAATACTAAATCCAACAAAAAATCCAATTATCACACTATCAACAACTACATTATCAAAGCCATCATATTTTATCTCTTTAATATCTTCTACTTTTAAAATTTTTGCCGTTAATAAACTGTATATAAAGGCAACTATTACAGCCCAAATAGTCCCTAAGACAAAATATCCACTAATTTCTATAAGCTGTGATGTTTTAAAAGGTAAAAAGATAGATATCGTAGCAATCATTATAAAGAAGAAATTTCCAGGGTTTGATAATTGATAAAATCTTACAGTCATTGTTACAATAATAGTTAAAACACATAAAACAATTGGGCTTATATGCGGTGAGAAATGCGCCAATCCTCCAAAGATAAAACTTACTATAAAACCAAATCCACAAGCCATTAAAACTATCATTCTATGATAAAGTGGTGTTTTTGGAGTATATAAAAAAAGCATTGTACCCATTGAACTAATAACTGCTAAATGCATATTGTTTAAAAAAGCCCCTACTAAAAGTGGAGCCGACATGCAAAAACCTGTAAAAAATGCAAGATGCCAAGTTGAATCGTCTTTATTTATTTCTAATATTTTATTTATTTCGTAGGTTATTGTTTTAATAATATTCATAAAATCCCAAAGCCATATCAATTCTAAATATAAATTTTTGAAAATTTTACCCTATAAATTTTTATAAATCAAGATATTTAATAATCATTATAAATTTATAATACTATAACAAATATTAAGATATAATTTTATTATTTCTATTTCAAAAGGAAGAGTTATGGTTTTAAACATATTTTTGGGCATAATTGCAATTGTTATTGCACTTTGTATTATAATCCCACTGTTTTTTAGACGAGTTGTTGAGACAAATGAAGTTCATATAGTTCAAAGTTCAAATAAAACAGTAAGCTATGGAAAAGATACAGGAAATGGAAATACTTATTATGAGTTTCCTAGCTGGGTGCCGATTTTTGGTATAACAAAGATAGTTTTACCGGTTTCTGTTTTTGCTATAAAAATAGATGATTATGAAGCTTATGATTTAGGAAGACTTCCTTTTGTTGTGGATATCACAGCTTTTTTTAGGATAGAAGATTCAAATTTGGCAGCTCAAAGAGTGGAAAGTTTCGAAGATTTACAAATCCAACTTACAAATATTATTCAAGGCTCAATTAGAAGTATTTTATCAAGTAGGGCATTAGAAGATATTTTGCAAATTAGATCTGAGCTTGGGGATGATTTTACAAAAGCAGTTAAAATTCAGCTTCAAAGCTGGGGAATAGAACCTGTTAAAAATATAGAATTAATGGATATTAGAGATAGTAGTGGAAGTAAAGTTATATTTAACATAATGGAGAAGAAAAAATCCGAAATTGAAAAAGAAAGTAGAATAGAGGTTGCAAACAACTTAAAGTTAGCTCAAATAGCAGAAATTGAAGCTGTTCAAGCAACAGAGGTAAAACAACAAGATGCCAATAAAATAGTTGGATTAAAAACTGTTGAAAACGAAAGAGAGGTGGCTATTTCAAAAGAGCTTGCAAATCAGCTTATAAAAGATCAAGAAAAAATCACAAAAGAAAAAGAGATGGAAGTAGTTAGAGTAAAAGATGTAAAAGAAGCTGAGATTAAAAAACAAGTTGAAATAGTTAGGGCCGAGCAAGATCAAAGAAAAATTGAAATCGATGCCGAAGCTAGAAAAAATGCTAAAATCAAAGATGCAGAAGCTATAAAAGAAAATCAAATTTTAGTTGCTCAAGGTGATAAAGAAAAGCAATTTCTCGCAGCAGCAGCTCTTTTAGAGATGAAAGATAAGGAAGCCCAAGGAACTCTTAAAATAGGCTCAGCCGAAGCTGAGGCTTTAAGGCTTAAAGAGTTAGCTCCTGTAAATGCTCAAATAGAGCTTGCAAAAGAAATTGGAGAAAATGAGGGATATCAAACTTATTTAATCTCTATAAAACAAATTGAAGCTAATAGGGATATCGGGCTTGAGCAAGCAAAAGCATTAAGCAATGCAGATCTTAAGATCATTGCAAATGAAGGAAATGTTGCAAGTGGAGTAAATAAAATAGGAGATGTTTTAAGTTCAAAAGGTGGTACAAATTTAGCTTCAATGCTTGAGGGGCTAAATCAAAGTGAAATAGGAAAAAAAATAATAGATAAATTTACAGGCAAAAAAGAAGAGTAAATTTGCTATAATATTATTAAAATTATAAAAAGGTTTTATTTTGAGAAGTTTTGAAGATATTTTATCACAAAAAGATGTGGAAATAAAAAAATGTGAAGATTTTGCAAATTTTGCAAAAAATATCATTTTAAGTGGTGAAAATATAGAAATTTTATTGGAACTTTTAGATGAAAAAATCAACTATTATTTAAATTTAAAATGCTTTAACTATGAAGCAATAGCTTTAAATTTAGATATGGTTGATAAAAACATAATAAGACAAATTCAAATTTTAAAATATGATTTAAAAAAAGATTTTTCAAATTTAGATGAGGCATGCCAAAAGTATGATATGCTTTACATACTAGAGAACAATGATTTAAAAAGCTCTGAAGATATACAAAATTTTATCCTAGAAAATGAGTTTTTTAAAGAATATTTAGAAAAAAAATATGAAGAAAAAGACGATAAAGATGTAAGTAAAAGCATTAAAGGAAGTGGTTTTTATTCACACATCTTTTATTTTATCTTGCTTATAATAGGTTGGGGTGGGTTTTTATATCTTCTTTTTGAAAAGATAGATTAAGAAATTAAATGGTGGAGACAAGCAGGATCGAACTGCCGACCTCTTGAATGCCATTCAAGCGCTCTCCCAGCTGAGCTATGCCCCCAAATATTTTAAAACATAATTCTACTTAAAATTTCTTATAATATCCTTTAAAATAAAAAAATAAAAAAATTTGCAAAATAAATAAATTTTTAAGTTTAAATTTGGTATTATTTCAATTCAGTTTTAAAAATGCGGGAATAGCTCAGGGGTAGAGCACAACCTTGCCAAGGTTGGGGTCGCGAGTTCGAATCTCGTTTCCCGCTCCATTAAGGTGTTTTGCCCAGGTGGCGGAATGGTAGACGCAAGGGACTTAAAATCCCTCGGAAGTTTTTTCCGTGCCGGTTCAAGTCCGGCTCTGGGCACCATTAGCGTTGCAAGGCGACATAGCCAAGTGGCTAAGGCAGGAGCCTGCAAAGCTCTGATCCTCGGTTCAAATCCGAGTGTCGCCTCCAACAAAATAAAGGAGAAGTTATGAGATTTATTTTATCTGCATTTGTGGCATTATTGTTTTTAACAGGTTGTTCTAGCACTTGGCACGGTGTAAAAAGTGATACTAAACAAAATGTTGAATGGACAAAAGATAAAGTTCATGATGGAGCAGAGTGGGTCTCAGACAAAACTGAATAATTCGGGAAATGGCTGAGCGGTCGAAAGCGGCGGTCTTGAAAACCGTTGAGGGTCACACCTCCTGGGGTTCGAATCCCTATTTCCCGGCCATTTATACTATCTAAAAATACTTATAAATAACGATAATATCGTTATTATCTTAACTTCTAAAAATCATCAAATTTTATCTATTGTTTATGAAATTTCAAGATGTTACATAAAATATGGCGTTTTGTTACATAAAATGGTTTTAAAATTAGGAGTTAAAAATGACTTCTGATAATATAAGTAAAAAATAGTTTTTATTATTTTGATAATGCTTATAAAGATGGAAAAATTATAACTATTAAATACTCTCTTTTTACAGATGATATTTTAGCCACAAAAGCTTTAGCTATAAAAATAAAATCAACTATTGATAAAATTTCAAATCCAACTAAAATTAATAGGCTATATATTATATCCTTTTAAGTAAATAAAATGTAAAATACGCTATAAATTATGTGCATAAGGAGAAATAGATGAAAAATATAGTCATTTCATCGATATTGGCAGCCATGTTGTGCGGCACTATAAATGCAAGTGAGGCTGACTTTGTTGATAAAAAAAGCGATTTTGATTTTAGTGGATTTGACTTTACTTATACCGGTATTCCACAGGTAGGATCCAATCTTTCTTTTTTTAAAGATTCCGGTCTTAAAGAGATTAATGTAGGGAATATTCCAAACCAAAAAAATTTTACTCTTGATGGTATAACAAATACAGATGATCAAGTTTCATACATTGCAGGAGGAGCACAAAGTAGTGATATAAAAAACTATACCTTAGAGGTAGATTTGAGTCATCTTGATAAAAGCACTACGCCTGACAAAAATACTGCACATTTAATAGGTGGATTATCTGTAAAAAATAATGCTTTAAATAATAAACTAATTTTTACAAACATTCCTGGCAATCCTGAAAGAAAAATTAATCTGTATGGTGGAATTTCTCTTTCGCAAAATACTAATAATAACTTGGTCAATGTTACTGGTATAAAAGACGGTAGTGATAAGGGGGGTCTTTTTAAAATATTTAGTGGATTTTCATTTGAAGGTGAAGCTAATGAAAACAAAGTTACTATAAATGAATCAAAAATTCAAGACAGTGTGTTTGGAGGAGTTTCCACTAAGAAAAGTGCAAATTTAAATGTGGTTGACATCAATTCAGCTGAAGTAGTAGGAAATGTTGATGGTGGGCGTTCATTTGGTGGGGATATGCAATATGAAGCTAGCAATAATGAAGTTAATATAAAAGATTCAGAAATAGGAGGGTTAACCACAGCAGGATTTGCTATGATGAACTCAAATTCAAATAAAGTTGTTATAGAATCATCTAAAATAGGCACAAAAACAGGTCAAATGAATATAGTAGATTCTGTTATTGGTGGACGCTCAAGTGCTGGAACCGCTAATTTAAATAAAGTTTTGATAAAAGGAAATTCTGAAATATTTCAAAAAGTAGTTGGCGGACAAGCAGATGAAGGAAAAGAAGCAAATTCAAATAAAGTTTTTGTTGAATCATCTAATATGAAAGTACCGAATATTGATGATACTGTTATTATTGGTGGTCATGGTGGTAACAATGGTGCTGAAAAAAATAGTGTTATTGTAACTTCAAAATCAAAATTAGAAGGAATGGTTATTGGTGGATTTTCAAGAAATGGTGTTATTTTGAATGAAGTTACAGTTGATAATTCAACAGTAGATGGAAATATATATGGTGGCTTTTCAAATACTTTTTCAAATACTTATCAAGGTAAAGCTAACTCAAATAGTGTTGTTATAAGAAATAAAACTGAAGCAAATGGTGCAGTTCATGGTGGGTATGCAAACAATGACGCTAGTTTAAATAATGTTTTAATAAGCGACTCATCTATAATGTATAAGGTTTATGGTGGCTTTTCGGAACTAGGCAATGCTAATGAAAACGCAGTCAACATAACATCTTCATCATATGTAGATAATACTATTTTTGGTGGAGTTTCAATAAAAAACGGTGATGCTAACAACAACATTGTAAATATATCTTCATCGCATGCGGACTGGGTAATTTATGGCGGCTATAGCCAAGAAGGCAACGCTAACTCAAATCAAGTTTTAGCTGACAGCTCAGAAATGGCAAATGATATTTATGGTGGTGAATCAGAAGATAAAAATGCTAACAACAACAAAGTCTCATTGAAATTTTCAAATGTTGGCTCTTCTGTAACAGGTGGTTCTGCCAAAGACGAAGCCAACAATAACATTTTAGATATAACTTCATCAAATATAGGTGACAGTATCCATGGTGGTAAATCAACAGAAGGAGCTGCTAACAACAACAAAGTCTTATTGAAAATTTCAAAGGTTGGCTCTTCTGTAGCAGGTGGTTCTGCCAAAGATGAAGTAAACAATAACATTTTAGATATAACTTCATCAAATATAGGTGGTGATGTTTATGGTGGCTACTCAAATGAAGGTGATGCTATAAATAACACTGTAAATTTATTTCATAACTCAGCAAGAGATTTAGCTTTAGGTAAACACTTTTTAGTTAAAGGTGTAATTCATGGTGGATTTTCAGATGGTAACAATAAAGATGCAATTTTAGGCAATAAATTAAATGTTACCGGTAAAAATCTAATAGCAGGAAATATTAACAACTTTGATGAGGTAAATTTTAATCTTCCAAAAGATATAAAAACAAATGATGTAGTGCTTCAATTAACAAAAAATGAACCGACAACTTTAAAAAGTGTAAAAGTAAATCCTTATGTTGAGCAAGGAGAAAGTAAAGCTATTGTTAAAAATCTTAAACCAAAAGAAAAAATTTACATTATTAAAAAAGCATCTATTGATGAAAATACTTTAGAGGAAGAACAAGCTATAGACAAAGACCTTGAAATAAAAAGTAAAGAGTTGACTAAAGCTACTAAATCAATTGTATCTGAAGTAGGAGCTAGTACAATTTATAATGTAAAGTTAAATAAAGATGAAAGTAATTTATATTTAGAAGTTGGAGAAATTGAATCAACAACTCCAACTCCAACTCCAAAGCCTAATAAACCTATCACTCCTAAAGTAAATCCTAAGTTAAATCATACATTAATACCAAATTTGGCAAGTTCTCATGTTGTAAATCAAATGAGTGATTTAATGGGTGATAATATATCAAACATAGCAATGCTTGATGATAATATATCTGTAAATACTGATAATATTATAAGTTTTGGATATATAAAAGGATATAAAAGCAATATCGATAAAAGCGATACTGATATAAATGGAGTAGTTGTTGATGTTGGTGTTGCAAGTAGAGCTGATAATGCACTAATGGGTGGATTTTTTGAATACTCTTATGCAGATTATGATGGAAGTGCGAACTCTTATTCAAGTGATGGAAAGATAAATGCTTATGCAGTAGGAGCGTTAGCAAGATTTGATTTAAGAAATAACTTCTTTATAGACTCTTATGCAAAAATAGGTAAGTTAAATAACAAATACACCTTAAAAGGCTACGATAATCTAAATATTAATAAAGACTCTACATTTTACTCTCTTGGAGCATTTTTAGGACATGATTCTTACTTTGATAGATTTATGCTAACAAATAGACTTGGCTATGCTTATTCAAATGTTGATGGTTATGATTTAGATATAAATGGTGAAACTTTAAATATCAAAGATATCTCATCAAAAAGAATTAAATTTGATAGTATAGCTTACTATAATACAAATACAGATACAAACCTATATGCAAGAGCAAGACTTATATATGAGCTTGATGGCAAAAGCAGTACCTATGCACCTAACATAAATAAAACTATAGAAAGTACAAATAAAGGCTTTAGTGGTGGAGGTGAACTTGGTGTTATATATAGCATAAAACCTCTATCAAATATAAGCTTTGGTGTTGGAGCAATGGGTGGTAAGATAGATGAACTTAGTGCAAATCTTAGATTTGTGTATGGATGGTAGTAAATATATCAAAAAATAACTATAAAATTAAATTTACCAGTCTATTTTTTATAGACTGGTAAAATACTGTGTAACATACTTCTACTATATTGATTTAAAAAGACAAATTTATATTTTTAGTGTAAAATATTAGATACTAAATTCAAAGGATAAATTCATGCAAATAATAAAAACTTCTATTTTGATGGTTGTTTTAATGTTTTTATTTATGGCAATTGGCTATGCAATCGGTGGTCAAGGTGGTATGGTAATCGCATTTTTAATAGCTTGTGCAACAAATTTTTTTAGTTATTTTTTTAGTGATAAGATAGTTTTAAAGCACTATAATGCAGTTTTAGTAACTAAACAAAACGCATCTGGTCTTTATGATATAGTTGAAAAACTTTGTAAAAAAGGTAATTTACCACTTCCTAAAATTTGCATTATTCCAGATCCCACTCCAAATGCTTTTGCAACTGGAAGAAACCCAAAGCATGCTGTTGTTGCAGTAACTGAAGGTCTTTTAAATTTAATGAGCGAAGAAGAGATTGAAGCTGTTATTGCTCATGAATTAAGCCATGTAAAGCATTATGATATTTTAACTGGCTCAATTGCAGCTGTTTTTGCAGGGGCAATCGCAATTTTAGCAAATATTGCAAAAATGGGAGCTATGTTTGGAGGCAATAGTAAAAACTCAAATAGATCAAATATTGTTGTTTTAATCGCTCTTGCTGTTATTGCTCCACTTGCTGCTACTATTATTCAGCTTGCAATTTCAAGAAGTAGGGAGTTTGAAGCTGATCGTGGCTCAGCTGAGCTTACTTCAAATCCAAACGGGCTTATAAAAGCACTTTCTAAGCTTGAAAGTTATTCTAAAAATCCTCTTAAAAATGCAGATCCAAGCAGTGCTCATATGTTTATCGTAAATCCACTAAGTGGCAAAAGTAACTTTTCATCTTTGTTTAGAACTCATCCAAGCACAGAAGAAAGAATTAAAGCTCTTGAAAAATTAAAAACAAAAGCTTAAATTTAGTTAAATTTAAGTACAATTTTAAATTCATTGTAAATTTGTAACATAAATTTTGCATATTTTTAAAATTTTTAGTGATTTTATACAAATTTAATTAAATTGCTATATTATTACTAAAAGTCAAATAAAGGTTTTTGTATGAAAGAGATATCGTTTAGAAGCTTTTTAGTAGTTGGGCTTACACTTTTTTCTATGTTTTTTGGTGCTGGGAATTTTATATTTCCACCATTTTTAGGCAATCTTGCAGGAGAACAAACTCCAATTGCGATAATTGCATTTTGTTTAACAGCTGTCTTATTTCCTATTTTGGGTATTGCAGCAGTTGCAAAGTCAAATGGACTTCATAACCTTGCAAAAAGAATTTCACTTAAATTTGCATTAATTTTTTCAATATTTTTGCTTCTTATAATTGGACCATTTTTTGCTATTCCAAGGGCTGCAAATATGCCTTTTGAGCTTGCTATTAAGCCATTTTTATCACAGGGTTTGCAAGCTAGTTTTATGCCTTTATTTTTGTATTCTGTAGTATATTTTATAGTAAATTGGGCTCTTTCAAGAAACCCAACAAAAATGATATCAACATTGGGTAAAATTTTAACTCCTATTTTGCTTATTTTAATACTTATTTTATTTGCTGTTTCTGTTATTGATCCACTTCACAGTTCTTCATTTTTACAAGCAAAAGGCAATTACGCAACTCATCCTATAACCACTGGTATTTTAGAGGGTTATCAGACAATGGATGCTTTGGCAAGCCTTAGTTTTGGACTTGTTATTTTGCTTACTTTTAAAAGAATTGGCATACAAGATAATGAAAAAATAGTAAGCGCAACTATAAAAGCAGGACTTTTAGCAGGACTTATTTTAATGATAATTTATATGATGCTTTCATATATCGGTGCAAGTGCAGGTGCAGCGGTAGGTTTGTTCAAGCAAGATCCTAAAAATGGAGCTGAAATTTTAGCCATCGCAACTGGGTATTGGTTTGGAAAATACGGCATTGTAATATTTGGTTTAGCGATGTTTTTAGCCTGTTTAACAACAACTGTTGGACTTACTTGTGCAATAAGCGAGTATTTTATAACAATTACAAAGATTAAATATCAACACTGGATAATCATTTGGTCTGTTATAAGCTCACTTATGGCAAATGTTGGTCTTACTGCGATTATTAATTATGCGGTGCCATTTTTGGGTATTATCTATCCACTAGCACTTTCTTTGATAGTTTTATCTTTATTAAATAATAAATTAAATGAAGATAAATTTACTTATTCTTTCGTTATTTATGCTGTTTTAGTGATAAGCTTAGTTGGAACTTTAGATAGAAGTTTTCATGTTGCGATACCAGGCTTGGTTGATTTATGTAAACTTTTACCACTTTATGATCAAAGTCTTGAGTGGATGATACCAGGTGTTGTTTGCTTATTTATCGGTATGGCAAAAATAAAGCTAAGTAAAAAAGCAATATAACTAAGAGGGCTTTTGCCCTCATCTTTACAAATTTACTCTTTTATTTTTATATCTTAATCTTGCTTATCAAGTTGTAAGGCTAAATCTTTAGCGCCTTTAAAATTTACCTTTCCTGTTCCTAGGACTGGAATTTTTTCTACTTTATGGATAACACTTGGTCTCATAAGAGCATTTAGATGTGAGTCTTTTATTAACTCTTTTATTTCATCAATACTTTTTTCGCCCTCATAAAGTAAAACTATCTTTTCGCCTTTTTTATCATCTTTTAAATTTGTAACACTTATAATATCATCATCGCACAATACTTCGTGAAGCGCATTTTCAACCATTGAAAGACTTATCATCTCACCACCAAGTTTTGCAAAACGAGATATTCTATCTGTTATATATATAAAATAATCTTGATCTAAGTATCCTATATCGCCTGTTTTGTAGTATTTTATCCCATCTATTTCAACTAAAACATTGCTAGTTTTTTTAAAGTAGCCTTTCATAACTTGATGTCCGCTTACTAAAATAAGACCGTTTTCATAATCTTCAAGCTCTTTTAGGGTATCTGGATCTACTATCTTTACAATAGTTCCATTTAGTGGCATTCCAACACTTCCTTTTTTGTTAAAAATTTGCACTTTTCCATCTTTTATCTCATTTGGCAAATTTACACTAATTACAGGTGAAGTTTCTGTTGTGCCATAACCTTCTAAAATTTCTTTATCAAATTTTTCTTCAAATTCACTTTTTGTATTTAAATTTAGTTTCTCGCCACCTGCTACTGCGTATTTAATACTTTCAAACATCTCTTTTGTTACTTTTTTATTTTTAGTATAAAGTCTAAAAAATGTAGATGTGCCAAATATAACTTCTGCTTTATGTTTTTGAAGCATTGTACCAAGAGTAAATCCATCCGTTGGATCAGCTACAAAAACGCTTTTTAAATTTGAATAAAGTGGATAAAGCGTAGTTAAAGTAAGTCCAAAAGAGTGAAAAACAGGAAGACTTGAAAGCATGACTTCGATATTTGCTCTTCCTAAAAGATCACTTACTTGAACGATATTTGTAAGTAAATTTTTATGCGTTAAAACTATACCTTTTGGCTCGCCTTCGCTTCCACTGCTATAAATAATTGCTGCTGTGTCATCTAAGTTTGCTTTTTTAAAATATAATTTTTCAATTAAAATTTTAGGTAGAATTACTTTAGCAATAGCTCTTATTTTATCAAATTTTGTAATTTTTAAATCTTCTAAATAAAAGAATTTCTGTATTATTTGTGCGTTAAAATTTATCTCTCTTACATTTAATTTTTCTATAAATTTTTTTGAAGTTAAAATGGTTTTAATGCCTGCATTTTCTAAACAATTTTGCAAAGAGTTTGTGTTTGATGTGTAGTTTAAATTTACAATTACTTTTTTTTGTGTAAGAAGTGTAAGGTTGATTATCGCACAAGCATTTGATGATGGAAGTAAAATTCCTATATTTTCTTCATCTTTTAAGTTAAGTTTTTTTGCAAACAAAAGCACTCCAACAAGTACTTTGAAATTTGATAAAGTTTTAGCACTAAAATCAACCATGGAAGCATGAAACGGAGTTCTTTTTGCCCATTTTAGCCATTCATATTGAAGTGGCTTTTGTAAATCTAGATAATCCCCAAGGTTAAAATAAGATAGTTTTATAACCTCTTTTTTTAGATTGCTTGGTGAAATTTGTGAGTCTAGGGGCTGGCTAAAAGCTATATTTAAAACTCTTCTTTTAAATGTTTTTTTCTTATAACTAATATCAGCTCTTGAAAAAAATGAACCCCAAAAACCTCTTATATGAAAAGCAACTATTTTAGCACCTGTATCTTTTATGGCAAGCATATAGCCTTTTTTAAAAACATTTAAATTTGAGTTTTGAGTTATGTGACCTTCTACAAACATTGCCACAACTTCGCCATTTTTAAGTGCGGTTTGTATTTGGTTCATAGCATGTTTATTTGTGCCTTTTCCAACTCTTATAACATCAAAAGTATTAAAAAACCACTTTAAATGGAGTTTTTCATAAAAACTTACATGCATTACAAATTTAATTTTTCTATTAACTGCAATTTGTATTAATGCCCAATCTATAAAGCTTAGATGGTTTCCAAGCATTAAAACTCCACCATTTTGTGGTATCTCACCTTTAATTCTTACTTTATAAAAAAGTTTAAAAAATGGCATTACAAAAAGTCTTAAAGTTAAATTTGGTAGAATAAAAAATGAAATTATTGAACAAATTAGCGCACTCAAACTTGCTAAATAAAAAATATTTTTTGAGTTTATACTAAAATATGCGCAAAATATCGCTAAAAATAAAAACATAACCATAAAAATGTTTTGTATAAAGTTGCTTCCTGCCATTATCTTACCTGCATTTTCCTTTCCTGCATTTAGTTGAATATTTGCATTTAAAGGGATTATAAAAGCCCCACCCATAAAACCAAATAAAATAGCTGTTAAAAACATTAAAAAGATAGAATTTACACTTGCAAAAAGCACAAGCATAACAAAAAGTCCAAAAGATGAGATGCAAACTATCCCAAGTTCTACTCTTTTTTTAGATAAATAACCTGAAAACAGTGCTCCAAAAACTATCCCAATTGTACTACTTGCTAAAATTATTTGAATTATTGCAACATTATCATCTATTATATCTTTATAATGTCTTGGAAAAACTGCTATTATAAGCTGAGCCAATGCCCAAAAAACAGAAATTCCAAGCACGCTTAATAAGATGTTTTTGTTTTTAAAAATTAGCGTTAAATTTTCTTTTAGATACCCAAAAGTTATATATTTTTTAATTTTAAACTCACTTGTCTTATCGCCAGCTTCAAAATATGGAATTTTAAATGCAAAATATGTTTCTAAACAGGTGAAAATAAATAAAATTACTCCTATAAACCAAACAGAACTCATCATCTTTCCTGGACTATCAGCAATAACTACAAATTTTTCAAAAATTATAGAAAAAATTAAAGATGAGAGTAAAATAGCGATAATTGTGGCAGATTCCACTACGCTATTTGCTAAGGCAATATTTTCTTTTTTTGCAATTTGTTTTATAAGTGCATATTTAGCAGTAGAAAAAATCGCACTTTGAACAGCTAAAAGCAAAGTCATAAAAAATGCAAAATAAAACCAACCTTTAAAATAGGCAATTGTTATTAAAAATGTAAAAATTATAGTAACAGCTGCTGCAACTCTTGAAATTTGAGTACGCGAAAATTTATCATTTAAAAATCCAGATATTGAAAATAGTGAAATATAAGGAAGTAAAATGAGCAAATTGACAATCGCAGTAAGAGCTATTAAAATATCACCTGAATAGCTTTTAACTAAGATATTTTGAATGGTAATTTTGTGCCCTAGATCAACTACTGCATTTATAAAAAGAACTACAATAAAAGGCAAAAAGCCTGTTATGTTAAAAAGTTTTCGCATATCTTTCCTAGCATTTTTTATATAAAAATTATTTTCATTTGTGAATTTAAGATTTTAGCGAAATTAATGAAATAAATTAAGAAAATTTGATAAAATAGTCAAAATTTATAAAATTTAAGGAAAAAAATGGAAGTAATAATTACAAATAAAGATGTTGGAAATTTAAGAAAATTTATGATACTCCACAGTAAAAAAGCAAAAAGACAAAAAATGATGAGCTTTTATGCTGTGCCATTTGAGTTTATTGTTGTTGGTCTTATTTTAGATGGTCTTTTAAAAACAGTTCCTATTTTAAGTTTAACTTCTTTGGTTTTGGCTATTTTATGGTTAGTATTTTTTCCAAAATATTATAGAAAAATTTGCAATAAAGAGCTTATTAAGTCAGATAATTTACCAGAATCTAAAATAAAAATGAAATTTAATGTAGATGAGAATAATATAACTTTTTCAAACGATGAAAAACCAAAGCCAAGTGAAATTTTTAGCTTAAACTCACTTGATAAGATAGCAAAAACTAAGGAAAATTATTTTATCTCATTTAAAGAGGGTCATCACATCGTGCTTCCACTAAGTGATGAGACCACAGAAAAAATAAATGAGATAAAATCTCGCTTTTCAAAAGGTGATATTGAAGAAGTTACTCTTTAACTTCTGAAATTTCGTTGCCAATTTGTTTATAAAGATCAAAGTAGTAGATAACAAACTCTTTTGCATCTTTGCAAATTGGCAAATAGCTTGATTTATAAGGTATGCAAAATTTTGATAAAAACTTATTTGCATCTTCTTTTTCATCATATATTTTTGCTAAATTTTCATAGTTTTTTATACAAAGGTCTTTAAAATCACTATATTTTTCTAAATTAACTTTTAGCTTTTTACCATCAAATTTTAAAGCTTTACTTTCAAAAAGAAGAGTTAGGTGAATTAAACCTTCGCAATAATATGCTTTAACAGGGTCATTTTCCATCCATGAGATAAGTCCAACGCTTCTTTTTATAAGTTCGGCAAAAACTGGAAGTTTTAACTCTTCAATCTCATTATCAAAAAATGCTATAAGCCCACCAGTTGTGGCTTTATACTCTTCTACAAATTTAAAAACTCCACTTTTATTCATTGAAGTTTCACTATCTTCATCTATAAATAAAATATGTCCAAACTCATGCCCTATAGTGCTTACTCCATAAACTTGACGCCAAATTTCTTTTTTGTTAAATAAAATATCGCGTGTGTAGTCTAAAAACTCTTTTTCAAAAATTTCATCATTTATTTTCATAAAAGGTTTTGCCTTTGTGCTTTCATAAACATGATCTACAAAAGCAAATATTTTTTTGCCTGAGTTTGCACTTACAAACTCATCATTTGGCACAACTTGTGCGCTAAAAAGCCCTTCTAAATCAGCTCCATAATAAATCATTGGAGTTGAGATGTAAAGTTGTGTTTTATCTATGTTTGAATTAACAATAGAGTGCATTATTTCGTTATTTGAGCCAATATTTTTATAAACATTATCAAAGCTAGTTTTAACTGATTTTTTTATCTCTTTTTCATCATAAGTAGTTTCTTCTTTTAGTCTTATGTCCCATTCTAAGGCAACTGCATGAGTGTAAAAGTCTTCATAGTATTCAAGTGGATGACCAATTTGAAGATGTGATTTTGTATCCATCCACGCCATTTCAGCATCTCTCCAAACTTTTATAACTTCACAGTTATTTGTACATGCAAATGCAATTTTTAGTTTTTTAAGATATTCTATATATGCTTTTTCATCACTGTTTATAGCAATAAGAGATAGTGTTTGGATTAAATTTTCAAACTCTTCAATTAGTTTTGGCATATCCAAAAAAGACTCATAATATGTTTTTAAAACAGCACTTGTGTTGTTTTCATTAAAAAATACAACTCCATAAGTTCTATCACAAATATCACCTCTTGGGGTTTTTTGATAAAGTTTGTTTTTTTCTATAAATTTAAATGGATCACTCATTGAGGCAAAAATTTTAGAGTTTTTATCAATTACTAAATGTTGCCACTGTTTTTGAATTTTATTAATAATAAGACCTATTTTATGAACACCACTTATTAAAGCTAGGTTAAATTCGCTTAAAATTTTATTATCAATAGCTTTTAGGATTAAATTTCTATGAGAGTTTTCATGTATTAAAGATACAAAATCATACATTTCATCGCGTATTTTTAAAATTTTATCTTCACTATAATTTTTCTTTTTTAGCTCAGCTAAAAGAGGGTCTGTTTTTAGATCAACAATTCGTCTTAAAACAGCTATTTTTTCAGACTCGCTTCCTTTAAAACCACAAATTTCAAGAGCTTTTTTTACATAGTCATCATCTTGATTTTTATATAAATCGTTTATTATTTTTTGATTTTCATCTGAATATTGTAATAGTTTTTTATAATCATTCATTATCTATCCTTTTAAGTTTATGAAAAATTTTAGCGAAATATAATTAACCAGTATTAAAACAAACTTTAAAAATAGCTGGTAAAATCATAATAAATTTATAACTAAAGGAAATTTATGGATTTAAAAAATATGGGAGAGCCAAAGATAAAAATAGTTGCAATGCCAAGAGACACAAATCCTGCTGGAAATATATTTGGCGGATGGATACTAGCTCAAATAGATAAAGCCGGGGCAGTTGCAGCAAGGGAAGTTGCACCAATTAGAGTTGTAACTATCTCATTTAAAGAAGTTATTTTTAAAGAACCTGTTTTTGTTGGAGACTTAGTCAGTTGCTATGCAAAAATCATAGGAGTTGGAAAAACATCTATAAGGGTAAAAGTTGATGTTATAGTTCAAAGACTAAATGAAGATAATAAAGTTGTTAAAATACCAGTAACAAGTGCAGAAGTAACCTATGTAAGCGTTGATAGGGCAGGGAACAAAAGAGTTATTGATGAGGATTTAAAAAAGCTTTGTGGATTTTAAATTTAATTAAGGTAAAAAAGAGAAAATTTAGGAGAAGTATTTTCTCCTAAATGTTATTATAAATTTTTGATTTTACCCTAAAAATTCTCTTTTAAAATACTCTTTTGGAGCTTTACATAAAGGACAGGCACCAGGAGCTTTTTTGCCACGATGAACATGACCGCAAACTTCACAAACCCAAACATCTTCTTCCCCGCTTTCAAAAAAGCCTTCATTTTCAAGCATTTTTTTGAGTTCTAAATACTCTCTTTCGTGCTCAACTTCAACTTTTGCAATAGCTTTAAAAAGTCTTGCAACATCTTTTTTTCCTTCATCTTCAGCTATTTTTGCAAAATCTGGATACATCTCTTCGTGTTCAAATCTCTCTCCAGCTGCTGCATCAAGTAAGTTTTTATCCATTTTATCAAGAGGTATATTAGCCATTTCATGATGTTTTTTAAGCTCAGCTCTTGCATGCCATTTTTCATTTTCAGCTGCTTCATAAAAATGCTTTGCGATAGCGTGATATCCAGCTTCTTTAGCCAAATCTCCATATAAATCATATTTATTTCTAGCCATTGACTCACCGGCAAATGCTTTCATCAAATTTACAGAAGTTAAATCAGTTGTTATGCATTCCATCTCTTCGCCGCAGCATACTAGTTTTCCGCCGCCAACTTTTTGAACTTCAACTTCATTACCACATTTATGGCATTTGTAAGTTTCGTATTGTCTCATCATTAAACCTTTCATTATCAAAATCAACAGATTTTATCATATTAAAAAAAATTTGTCAATAATAAAATTTATTGATACTAAGTATCAAACAAAATATTAAAAGTAGTTTGAAATATCAAGTAAATTCTAAGTTTTAAGAAATTTGATATTTGTGATTTTATATTATTTTTGTGTAAAAGATGTGCGAACACATCTTTTTTGTATTTTGTAGTTTTTATAACTATGTATTCAAAATTTATATATTGTTTTTAAAATTTATTTTTTGATTTTTTTATAATTTTCATCAAGTTTTTTATAAATTTCATCCATATTTATAATGCCTGAGTTTAAAATTTGACTTAATACTTCGTTATCTTCTTTGCCATTCCAAATTTTTACATAAGTTCCGTTTTGATATCCATGATCTTGTCTAAATTTGTTTAACACATTTTTGCCAACATATTTTTTGAAAAGCTCATTTAAATTTAAGCCGCATTTAAGTGAAAGTCTAAAAAAGTTAGTTAAAAGCTCATGAATTTTAAGCTCAAAACCACTGCATTCATGTATTATGATCTCAATATCGTTAATAATTTCATATAAATTATACTCGCTCATGCTATAAGCTTCAAGTGTAAAATCCCTAAATCCACTAACTGAAATAATATCTTTTACAATATCATCAATGTTTTTATTAGGATATGCTTTTTCTAATACTAAGCTCATTATAAAATGCCAAATATCAGTTAGTTCAATCTTTATATTTTCACTATTTGCTTTTTGGTTTATGCTTTTCCAGTGTTTCCATGAAAAGCTATCGATTAGTTCAGCACACTCCATATAAATACATCTTTTCCAATTTATGAGTTTGCCATTTTGTGCGGTTCCTTCTTCCCATTTTTTGCCATTTGTTTCATCATTTAGTCGTTGTTGCATTAAAAACATCTGTTTTAGAATTTCTACATTTTCCATTAAATTTCCTTAATATTTTCATTAAATTATACAAAAAATTTGCTATTATTTAGTAAATTTATAAAAAAGGCAAAAAAGTTGTATGAAGAAATAGATAAATTTGTAAAAAAAATGCACCTTTTATCTTTTTGCGTGAGTTTTGATAATAAGCCATATTGCGCAAGTGCATTTTATGCTTATGATGAAAAAAATTCAAGTTTAATTTTTGCTTCAGATGAAAAAACAAACCATATTCAAATGGCTTTAAAAAATCCAATTCTCTCAGGAATAATACATCTTGATACAAAAATAGTTGGAAATATTAAAGGCATTCAGCTTTTAGGCGAGTTTAAAAAGGCTAATGAAGAGCAAAAAAAAATTTATTTTAAAAGATTTCCTTATGCGCTTGCTTTAAAACCAAGTATTTGGTGTATGGAAATTTCGTGGGCGAAATTTACAAATAACAAGGCTATTTTTGGTAAGAAATTAATTTGGGAAAAAGCAAAATAAATGCTTTTTCCTTAGTTTATATATCTTTTAAAGCAATTTCATCATTGTTTATAATACAAATTCCTTTATTTAGAACATTTTGAGCTATTTCTTTAGCTTCTTTTAAACTATGCATAGAAGCAGTTCCACACTGATAAATGTTAAGTTCTGGGATATCACTTTGTGAAGCTACATTTAAAACATCTTTCATTGAGTTTTCCCAAGCTTTTATAACTTTATCAATATTTGGACTTCCTATTAAACTCATGTAAAAACCAGTTCTACAGCCCATTGGTGAAATATCTATTATCTCAACATCTTTACTATTTAGGTGTTCTCTCATAAAGCCTGCAAAAAGATGTTCTAATGTATGCGTTCCAGCCTCGCTCATAATCTCTTTATTTGGCAGGCAAAATCTTAAATCATAAACACTTATAATATCTCCTTTTGGGGTTTTCATGGTTTTGGCAAGTCTTACTCCTGGAGCTTTCATTTTTGTATGATCAACTTTAAAACTATCAAGTAGTGGCATTTTTATTCCTTTTTAATTAAATGTAATTGCAAAAATTCCTGGTTTTTGCATTTTTTTAATAGTGTCTTTTATATATTCATCTTCTTTTAACCCATAAATTTCAAGCGTTTTATTTTTGTAGCTAAGGCTTACATTTTTTATATCACTATAGTCTAAAATCGTAGCTAGTTTTAAAATAAAACTTAGCCAAATAACTGAGTTTTCATCAGGCAATAACTCTTTTAATTCTTCATATTCAATCTGGCTTATTACTCTTTTGCCATTTTGTTTTATTATCGTTGCAATTAGGGCTTTTTCTTTATGTGTATAGCCATAATTAAGTGCGTTTAAGATAATAAAATTAGCATTTAAATGCTTTGAGTAAAAACCTATTTTTCTTCCAATGTCGGCGAGTTTTGAGGCTGCTAAAAGATCATTTATATAAATTTCACTAACTTTATGAAGTGGTTTTAGGGTATAAAAAAGCTCTTTTGAAAATTTAGTTATATTTGGACGATTTTGAGTTATAAACCTATCTTGCAAGCTTTTTAAAGATGGATTAAAATTTCCAGGAAATTTTGCATTTTTGCCTATTAAATTTGTTAAAAAAACTCCCTCTCTAACACCAACTCCACTTGTAATTATCTCTTTTGCTTTTAGAATATCAGCAACTTTTTTGAAAATATAAGCTCCACCTCTTATCGTATCAAAACGATCTTTTTTTATAAAAAAGTTTCCCAAATCTGATATTTTTGAAGAATAAATTTTTTCTATAAAGCCTTTTTCTTTTTCATAATTATAAGAAAAGCCATGAACCATTTTTAAAGGATAGTTTCTTCTTTGGATAATTGCATTTGAAATGGCTCTTAAACTTCCTCCAATTGAGATAATTGTATTGTTTTGAAAATCTTTAGAAATTTTATCTGTTAGTTCTTTAACAAACTCATCAAGTCCATTTAAATTTTCTTTATCATAAAAAAGCTCTTTTAATCTTACAGTTCCTAAATTTAAAGAAAATGTTTTTACAACTTTTCCATTTTCTATTTTAGCAAGTTCTGTAGATCCTCCACCAATATCAACAGTTGTTGCATTATTTGGGTATTTTACAAGTCTTGCTGCTCCAAAACCGCCATAATATGCTTCCATATCGCCATCTACAACTTTTAGGTTAATACCAAGTTTTTTAACCATATTTATAAACTCATTTGCATTTTTTGCATCTCTTAAAGCTGATGTTCCAACGGCTAGAATTTTTTGAATTTTATATCTATTTAGTATCTTTCTAAACTCCACAAAAGCGCCAAAGCACTTTTTCATAGCATCTTCTTGGATAATTCCACTATGCTCATAAGCTCTTTCACCAAGTCTTACTTTCATTTTGTATTCACCAAGTATGTAAAATCCAAGCCTACTAGTTCTTCCAAAAATTACCATTCTTGCTGAGTTTGAGCCAAGGTCAATAACTGCTACTTTTTTCGTCATTTAAAAGCCTTATTTAATTTTTTACTTGTTTTTGAAATTGGAATTTTAATAGTTGCAATGACTCCTTTTTGATCATTTCTATTTTTAAGTGAAATTTGGGCATTCATCGCATCGGCTGCACCTTTTGCTAAAAATAATCCAAGTCCAGCACCGCTTTTATTACCACTTCGTTTAAATGGCGCAAAAAGATCTAAGCTTTCATCTATTCCAATTCCCTCATCAACAACATCAAGTTTAAAATAATCATCCAAAATAGTGCTTTTTATGATAATAGCTGAGTTTTGCGGTGAAAATTTAATAGCATTTTGAATGAAATTTTGGATAATATGTAAAAATAAATTTGGTTGAATACTCATAAAAAACTCATCTGGTTTTAATTTTGTAATTATTGCCTTATCTTTTGATTGTGCTAGTATCTTAAAATTTAAACAAGTTTCATTTATAAGTTTTATAATATCAATTTCAACAGGCTTTTCAAATTGCGCACCTTCTTGCCTGCCAATTTCTAAAATTGAGCTTATCATTTTATTCATATTATCAATTGAAATATTATTATTTTTTAAAGCTTCTATATATTTTTCATTTTCCCTTGGCTTTAAAAGAGTAACTTCATTTTTAGTTTTCATAACTGCAAGTGGAGTTTTTAACTCATGCGCAATGCCTATAAAAAGTTCTTTTTGATATCCTATAAAAGTGTGAATTCTATCAATAAGCCTATTTATACCCATTCCAAGGGGCTTAAATTCTAGTGGAATTTCATTTTCATCTATGTGATCAAGTGCTATTTCATTAAGTTTTGAAAGCTTGGCTGAAAGAAGCTTAATAGGAATTAAAAGAGATCTTGATAAAAATAGAGCAAAAAACAAAATTAAAAATATCATGGTTGCATTTATAATAATAATATCAGTTAATACTTGAGAAACTAATTTGTTATAAAAAGTTGTGTCTGTATCAAGTATGATGATGCTATTTTTATAGGGATATTCGAGCATAAGAGATGATTTTTCTTCTGTTTTTATGCTTGTATATTTTGGCTTTTTTAGATTTTTTTCATTTTGAATTATTTTTGCATTTATTGGCGTGTGACCAAGCTCTTTTATATAAAAGTTAAAACTATTAGTTATATTTTGAGATGATAGTTTTATAGCTTCTTGGTTTAAAACCTGCACCACTGTTTCAAAAATATTTATTTTTATATAGTGGTAAAGCATAGTTGAAAATATTAAAATTAGCATCGAAGAACCCGATGCTAACTGAATGATAAATTTAGTTCTTAAACTTTTTTGGGAAAGCAAAATCTATATCCGCGTCTTCTTACAGTTTCTATTGTTGATATATTTAAAGGTTTATCCATTTTTTGTCTAATTTGATTTATTGCTACTTCAATCACATTTGGAGTAACAAGTTCTGGTTCTTCCCAAATCGCATCAAGGAGTTGTTCTTTTGAGACTATTTGATCACTATGTCTTGCAAGATGAGTTAAAACCTCAAATGGTTTTCCTTTTAATTCTACTTCTTGATCTTTATAAATTATTTTTTCCTCATCTGGATCTATTGTAAGTTCGCCTATTTGGATTACATTTGTACCGCCAAATCTAAGTTGAACTTCAATTCTAGCTAGCAAAATATCAAAATCAAATGGTTTTTTTATATAATCACTTGCTCCTGCTTTTAATGCTTTTATTTCGCTTTCTTTATCTTCTTTTGCTGATAGCATTACAACTGCAGTTCTAGGACATTTTTGTTTTATAATGTTGATAAGATCAATTCCATCTCCATCAGGAAGCATCCAGTCTGCTAGAACTAAATCATAGTTTCTTATGCCGATATAATACTCAGCATCTTTGAAGTTTTCAGCACAGTCTGCTTGATAACCAAATTCTTGCAAACCTTCGGCAATTGTTTTATTTAGAGTAACTTCATCTTCTACTATCAAAATTCTCATTATACTTTCCTTAATTTTAAAATTATTTCAGTGATTATAACAGAATTTAAGCTTAAATTCAAGTTTTTTAAAAATATCTTAAAAAATTTCTTCTATCATTGCCCCAACATCTGCATTTTGTAAAATTTCTTTTTTTATAATTTTCATAGAAAAATAATTTATTGTTGGATATTTTTTTTTAAAAAAATCACAAAAATAATTTAAGGCATCTTCAACTTTTACAAATTTATTTTTATTAAACTCATTTTCTATAATTTCACAAACTAGCGCATAGTCGATAAACTCATGAGCTTGAAATTTTGCATCTATTTTTATCTTTTGAGCTTTTGTTCGCTCAAACTCAAGCATTCCAATAATTGTTTTAAACTCTAAATTTTCAATTAAAACAGTTATCATAAAACCTGTTTTTCCTCTTTAAAAATAAGTCTTTTAATATTTGGAATGTGTTTATAAAATACGATAAAAACAATTATTATGATTGGTGCGTGTGTGTTTATCGGTAAAATTTGTGGATGTATTATTAGTGAAAGAATTAAAAAAGTAAAAATTCCACTAAGTGATGCAATGGATGAAACTTTTATAAATTTTCCTACCAAAAACCAAACAATTAAAGATAAAGCAACCTCAATTGGTAAGAATGCTGCAAAAACTCCATAGCTTGTTGCCACGCCTTTTCCACCTTCAAATTTTAAAAACGCACTAAAACAATGCCCCAACACAGCCATTACTGCCATCATCCATAAAACATTTTCATCAATTCCTGCAAATTTAGCAATAATAATAGGCAAAAAGCCTTTTAATACATCGCAAATTATTGTAATAATTGCTATTTTTTTTGCATTTTTTAAATCAATATTTTTTAAAACTCTATAAACATTTGTTGCTCCAATGCTTTTGCTTCCTTCTTTTGTAATATCCACACTATAAAGAGACTTTACGATAATAACTCCAAATGGAATTGAAGCTATTAAATAAGCAGCCAAATAAAGCATAATATTTGGATTTGTTAAGAAATTTATTAATCCGTTCACTGTTTTTCCTTTAAATTTTTAAGCCTAAAATTTTATCAAAACTATTTTAACTTTTCCATAAAAGAGCTATTTTTTCATCAAAAATATCAGTTTTTCTAGCTGAAATTTCAGTTGTTTTAATATCTAAATTTTTTAAATTATACTTCTCTCTTAGCTCTTTTAATTTCGCACTTTCTTCCAATACAAGCTCATTTAATCTATTTTCAAGTGCCTCAAGCGCATCTTTTGCAAGTGCGACATCTTTTCTTTCATTTAAAACTCTATTTGCACTTTTTGAACTCGTTAAAACTTTTGAAGCATTTGTTTTTGTAAGAGTTTTATTTCCTAAAAACATACCTAAAATGGCACCTCCGATACTAATAGCTGCGTTGATTCCACTTGATTTGACATCTGATTTTTCTTTATCAAGCTTAATTTGAGCTTTTTGAATTTGAGCTTCTAATTTTTCTTTTTCTGCTTTAAATTTAGCTTCAAATTTGGAAGTTTCATCTTCTAAAATTTCATTACATTTATCATTTATTCTTATTAAAAAATCGCTTTTTTCTTCATTTGGTTTTGAAATTTCACCAAGAGCCTCAAAAAGTGTGAGTTTAATATTTCTAAAAATATAATCTTTAAAATCTCTTGCTTCTTTACTTAAATCTTTATTTGATGCTATAAATGAAGGAAGTGGCTCAAACTCGCTATCTTCTTTTACTGTTTTACTTAAAATTTGATTAAAATTAAAGGCGTTTTCCCACTTTATTTCATCACTGACAAGTGGTATTGCTAAATTTAAATCTTTTTGGTATTCAAAATCTTTTGTTTTGTATATTACTTTTGCACTTGCTAAAAGATGTGGTATTAAATTTGATGAGTTTTCATAATAAAAATACTCATCAATATTTGGTGAAACTACAGGTTTTGTTTTTGATAATGTTAAATTTAATGGTTTGAAATTTTCTTTTTTATCAGCCATTAAATTTGAAATTTGATCACTACTTAATGGGCCTTTTAGATAACTTAATGCAAATCTTGAAGAAATTATTTCTAAATTTGATTCATTTATATTTTTAACTAAAAAACTTCTTTTTTTAAGATTTGAAATTTGCTCCAACAATTTATTTTTATCACTTTCTCCAACGCCAGTTAGCCCGCTTATTACTCTGTTTTTATCCTGAGCTGTTTGAAGTCTTCCAATAAACCAAGTGCCTATGTTAGAAAGACCTTTGTAGTCTAGATCTATTGGGTTTTGCGTTGATAAAACACATCCAATACCAAAAGCTCTTGCTTGTTTTAAAAGTGTTAGCATTGGTGTTTTTGATGGAGGGTTTGAAGTTGGTGGGAAAAAGCCAAAAATTTCATCCATATATAAAATCATTCTTAAACTACTTGTGCCATCAGTTGTTCGCATCCATCTTATGATTTCATTTAAAAGCAAGGTTACAAAAAACATTCTTTCATCATCATTTAGATGTGAAATTGTAAAGATATTGCATCTTGCTTTTCCACTATCATTAAAAAGCATTTTTGAAATATCAAGTTTTTCGCCTTTGCACCACTGTGAAAATGACGGACTTGCGATTAAGGAGTTTAGCTTCATCGCAAATTCCATTCTTTTATTTGCCGGATAAAGAGTTTCTACATCAAAAACTCCAAGCTTTAAAAATGGCGGAGTTACTATTTGATGAATTAAATCTGCAATACTTAAATTTATATTTTTTTTGAAATTTTCTAAAAATATATTTTGTAAAAAAAGCTCTTTTGAATTGTCATTTTCTCCTATTAGCGATAATACTGAGTTTGATAAAGACAGTGTGTATTCATTTAGGCTTTCTTCATCTAAATTTAGAGGTGCTTCAAAATTACTTAAAAGACTTACACCAAGTCCAGAGCTACTTTTTGGAGTAAATATCTTAAACTCAGCACTGTTTTTTAATAAATTTACTCTATCTAAACTTTGAAATGACCCCTCAATACCATTTTTCCAAATTTCAGCTGTTTTTTCTGCCAACTCTTTTGTTGTCATACCTTTGCTTTTTGCCTCATTTTCATCAATATATGGTAAAAAGTCATCTGCTTGCATTTTTGGAAAAGCAAGAGCTAAATTTGTCATATCGCCTTTTGGATCGATTACAATTGAAGGGATATTATCAATAGCAGCTTCTTCTAAAAGCGTAATTCCAAGACCAGTTTTTCCACTTCCAGTCATTCCAATAATTGCTGCGTGAGTTGTTAAGTCTTTGTTTTTATACAAAAATGGCTCACCGTTTTCTTTAAGTCCTAAATAAAATAATTTTAAATTTTCTTGTAGCATTTTCGCCTCTTTTTAAAAGTTTTTTGTATGATACCATATCAAGGTTTAAGAAAAAGCAAAATTTTAATTTGTTATCATACAAAAAAATAATTTAAGGAAAAATATGTTTTTTGAAAAACTTAAAAACAATGAAAGTGGAATTTTGCTTTATGGACAAACACCACCAAAGCAAAATCATCAAAACTTAGAAAATTTACTTGAACTTAGAAAAAAAAGACTTAACTTGCTTGATGTTGATGGTATCGTTATATATGATCTGCAAGATGAGGGCGATAGAAATGATGAAAAAAGAACTTTTGAGTTTGTAAAAACTATAGATCCGTACGAATATTATAAGTCTTTAGAGCTTAAATTTCCAGGTATTATTTATAAATCAGTAGGAAAATACAGCCAAGATGAGTTTATAAAAAGTTTAAAATTTGATAAAAATATAGCAAATGTTTTTGTTGGAGCTAGTTCAAAAGATCAAAAAATAAAACTTAGTTTAAAAAAAGCTTATGAGATCAAAAAAGAATTTGCAAAAGATATCCCACTTGGTGGAATTTGCATACCTGAAAGACATGAGGCAAAACACAATGAGCACTTAAAAGTGGCAAATAAAACATTAAATGGTTGTGAGTTTTTTATAACTCAAGCGGTTTATAATGCGATAAATGCCAAGAATTTTATAGATGATTATGCAAAATTAAATATAAAAAAAGTTCCCATTATTTTTACTTTCACGCCATGTGGAAGCTTAAAAACACTTGAGTTTATGAAGTGGCTTGGTATTTCAATTCCGCCATTTTTGGAAAATAGGCTAAAAAATAGTATTGATATTTTACAAAGTTCAGTTTCGCTTAGTTTTGAAATGTTTGAGTTTATATATAGATATGCTAAAAATAAAGGCGTTGTTGTTGGGGCAAATGTTGAAAGTATTTCAACTAGAAAAGTTGAAATAGAAGCATCTATTAAGCTATTGCAAGATATAAAAAGAAGTATTGATAGAAAAGTTTGAAAAATCAAGCCCAATTGCTTGATTTTTTTAGATTCTATTTAAAAAATCTATCAAAAAGGTTGAAAATATCAGCTATAACACTTATAAATGTTAAAATTGTTATGGTTGCTGCAATAAGTCTTTATGCTCTTTTTTATGGCTGATTTGAAGATATTTTTTTTGATAATTTAAAATAATCACTTAAATTTTAGAATTTTATACTAATTTTTTAGCAAATTCTCTTACTTTTTTATCCATTTCAAAAATTTCATCCAAATTTAAAGGCTTAAAAGAGGCAAATTTATCTAAACTTTCAAAAATTATTTTTTTAATATCTAAAAATTTGCACTCATTATTTAAAAATTTATTAACATAAATTTCATTTGCAGCATTTATTATCACTCCTAAATCAGGGTTTTTTATAACTTCATCTTTTAGTGAAAAAACTGGATATTTTTCTAAATTAATTTTTTCAAATTTAAGCCCTTTTTCTAAACTCAACAAATCAAAATGCTCTAAAATAGGCTCATTTATCTCATCTAAAACGGCATTTGCAATTGCAAGTTTCATATCTGTTTTTGAGATATGAGCCGTGGTTGAGCCATCAATAAACTCAATTAATGCGTGAATCGTTGAGGTTCTTTCAATGAATGCATCTAAATTTGAAACTTTATAAAGATGAAACGCTTCCATTATTTCAAAAAGTTTATTCATCATAGTTGCACTATCGATTGTTATTTTTGCTCCCATGCTCCAATTTGGATGCTTTAGTGCATCTTTTGGAGTTGCATTTTTAAGCGTATTTAAATTGGTATCTCTAAATGCTCCTCCACTTGCAGTGATTATCATCTTATGAATTTTCATCTCTTTTAGTAGAAATTTAAGCCCAAAATGCTCACTATCAATTGGAATTATTTTTTTTGTATCAAGAAATTTCCCAGCCACAACCAAGCTTTCTTTATTTGCAAGGCATAAAGTTTTATTTAAATTTTGTGTTTTAATACTTGGCTTTAGTCCAGCAAAACCAACAAGGGCGTTTATTATCTTCTTGCTTTTACAGTTTTCAAGCATTTTTAAAAGTCCATTTTCACCAACAAAAACGGTTTTGTGATTTACTGATTTAACTAAACTCTCATCACCAACACAAACAAATTTTGGTTTAAATTTTGAAATTTGTAAATTTAGCAAATCTACATTTTTATTACAGCTTAATGCTTCAACTTCAATGTTAAATTTATTGGCTATAAGAAGCGAATTTACGCCAATTGATCCAGTTGAGCCTAAAACTACCATATATAAATTAAACTCATAGCAATAGCGCCAAAAAAGTAGCTGTCTATTCTATCAAGCATTCCACCATGTCCTGGGAATATCTCACCACTATCTTTAACTCCAGCTTTTCTTTTTAGATAGCTTTCAAACAAATCCCCAAAAATTCCAGCAACAACGATAAAAATAGTTGAAATTAAAGGATTTGGCAGTGTTCCTGCATCCATGAAAAATGCGTAATAAGCCCCACCTACAAATACAGCACAAACTACACCACCAAGAAGTCCTTCAAGTGTTTTGTTAGGCGATGTTTGACAAAAACCGTGTGAGCCAAAAGCTTTGCCGATAAAATATGCACCACTATCTGCACAGGCAATTATCACAAGTAGATAAACAAGGCAAGTAATGCCTAAAACTTGATATATGCTAAACATTATAAATATTGGAGCTAGCGGATAGATAAGCACTTTTAAAGAATTTAAATTTTCACTATTTTTATAGGCTAAAAATGAGCTTGCAACAAGTAAAGTAAGTGCTATAAATTTATAAACATGTGAAAAGCTATTTCCTGAAAAAATTGCAAATATTATAAAAAGTCCAACGCCAAGTGGGATGATAGTTTCATCATCGATTTTATAAAGCTTTAAAGCCTCACTTAAAGATAATGCTAAAACAGCTGCAAATATTAAAAAGTTGAGCAAATACAAGTCTAGCCAAACAAGCACAAGTAGTGCTAAAATGAGTATCCCTGCTGTTTTTAAGCGAGTTTTCATAATGCATCCTTTTGTAGAAATTTTAAACACATTTTATCTAAATTTACTTATTTAAGTCTTTAAAATAGTAATTGTTTTGTAGTTTATGTAATTTACAAATGCTCCATCAACCACTTTTACATTTGCTCTTTTTGTGTAATCAACTTCAAAATTTCCACTATTTTTAACGCTAAAATTAACACAAATTTTTGCTGCTATTTTAATTATTTCATCGCTTAAGTTTTGTTTATTTGTTTTAACTATCACATGAGTTGATGGGATATCTTTTAGATGAAACCAAAAATCATCTTTTTTTGAGTTTTTAAGTAGACTTATATTTCCTTTTTCATTTTTTCCAACAGAGATTTTAAAATCACCTATATAAAAATTTTCTATTATCTCGCTTTCCTTATTTAAAGGAAGTTTTTTACTTTTTTTAGGAAACAAAGCTTCAATTTCATCTAAATTTGAGACATTTTTGACTAATTCTTTCAAATTTTGAAAAAACTCTATTTTTTCATTTAAATTTGCTTTTTCAAATTTAACTCCACTAGCTTTTTGCCTTAGTTTTTTACTCTCATCAAAGAGTCTTTTTGCTTCAAGTTTTGGGCTTTTTTCACATTTAAAAAAAACATCATTTCCGTCAAAATCTTTTAAAACAAACTCTTTTTGAAAATCATTTAAAAGATGTAAGTTTGCTGTTAAAATTTCACCTTTTTTATTCAAATTTATTGATTTTTCAAGTAAATTTTCTTGGCTTTCTAGCTCAGTTAAATTTTTAGTTAAACTATCTATTTTTTTATCTAAAATTGCTATTTTTGAATTTTTTATATCAAAAAGCTTTTTTGAGTTTATTTTTTCAAACTCACTTTTTAAAAACTCATCAAAATTTACAATTATTTGGCTTGGCTTTTCTTTTATTGTGATTTGGCTTAAATGTTTTAAAGTTTTTCCAGGTTTTATTCTTCTATTTGCATTTTCATAATGACTTAAAGCTTCTAGTATATTATCATTTTCATCTGTTATTATGATATTTGTAAATCGCCCTGTAAATTCAAAATATAAATTTGAAACTATCTCTTTGTAGCTTCCACTTTTTTTTGCTTTTATAAAAAGTATTCTATTGTTTTCTAAAACTTCTAAATTTATTAAATTTGACGCATTAAATCTTTTACTTAAAACTACATCAAAAGGTGCTTTATAGCTTTTAAAATGTTTGTAATCATCGTTTTTATAAATAGCTGAGTTTTGCTTATCCATATCAAAAAAAATGGAATTTTGTTTATCAAATTCTATCAAAACAACTCTATCGCCAACTCTTTTTATACTGTTTATTTTTTCAAATTTTTTTAAAAAATCCGCAATTTGCATTAATATTTTATACTTCATAACTCTAATTTTAGCAAAATTTAGATAAAATCTTTCAGTTTAAATAAAAATTAATTAAAAGGGATTTGATGAAACAAACAATTACTGAAAAAATTTTCAGCAATCACGTAGGACATGAGGTAAAAGCTGGGCAAATAATAGATAGTAAAATTGATATGGTTATAGGAAATGATATAACAACACCAATTTCCATAAAAGCTTTTAAAGAAAGCGGTGCAAAAAGCCTTGCGAACCCAGATGGTTTTGCCATTGTTATGGATCACTACATCCCAGCCAAAGATATTTTAAGTGCAAATCAAGCAAAAATTTCAAGAGATTTTGCGTATGAGCATAACTTAAAAAACTATTTTGATGAAAAAGATATGGGAATTGAGCATGCACTTTTGCCTGAAAAAGGACTTGTAATTCCAGGAGATGTGATAATAGGAGCTGACTCTCACACCTGTACTCACGGAGCTTTAGGAGCTTTTGCAACAGGTATGGGAAGTACTGATTTAGCTTATGCGATGATAACTGGAAAAAACTGGTTTAAAGTACCTGAAACAATAAAAATTGTTTTTAAGAAAAAACCTGCACAGTATGTTTATGGAAAAGATTTAATTTTAGAAGTAATTAGACAAATTGGCGTTGATGGAGCACTTTATAAAGCTTTGGAATTTACAGGCGAGAGCGTTCAGTATTTGGATATGGATTCAAGATTTAGTCTTTGTAATATGGCCATAGAAGCAGGCGGAAAAAGCGGTATAATCGCAGTTGATGAAATAACAAAAGAGTTTTTAAAAGATAAAAATTTAAGAGATGAGCCAAAGTATTTTTACTCAGATGAGGGAGCAAATTATACAAAAGTTATAGAAATAGATACCTCAAAGCTAGATCCAGTAATTGCATATCCATTTTTACCAAGTAATGGAAAAAGCGTAAGAGAGGCTGTTAAAGACGATATCGCAATTGATCAAGCTTTTATAGGAAGTTGCACAAATGGAAGATTGAGTGATTTAAGAATTGCAGCAAGTATTTTAAAAGGTAAAAAAGTAGCTCGCAAAACTCGTCTTATAATAACACCAGCTACACAAAAAATAGCCCTACAAGCGCAAAAAGAGGGACTTATTGATATTTTTATACAAGCTGGTGCAGTTGTAAGTAATCCAACCTGTGGAGCTTGTCTTGGTGGATATATGGGAATTTTAGGAGCAGGAGAAAGATGCATCTCTACAACAAATAGAAATTTTGTAGGTAGGATGGGCGATAGAAGTAGCGAGGTTTATCTTGCAAACTCAGCTGTTGCAGCAGCTTCAGCTATAGCTGGAAAAATTGCTGATCCAAGGGATTTATAAAGATTTAAAATGTATGAAAATTGCGTTATTTTAGCTGGTGGGAAAAGCTCTAGAATGGGAAGAGACAAATCACTTTTGCCATTTGAAAATTTTCACACTTTAACGCATTTTCAAGTTTTTAAATTTAGTAAAATCTTTAAAAATGTTTTTGTAAGTTCTAAATTTGATAAATTTAACGGTGAATTTAAACTTATTAAAGATACTTTTGATGATTTTTCGCCAATGGGCGGACTTTACTCAGTTCTATCAAATTTTAAAAATCAAAATGTTTTTATAATAGCTGTTGATATGCCTTTTGTAAAATTTGAAACTATAAATTTACTTTATGAAAACTTAGATAAAAACGAAATTTGCGTTGCAAAAGATAAAGAGCATATTCATAGTTTGTGCGGATTTTACAATTCAAATTTGAGTGATTTAGCCTTGTCTTTATATGAAGAAAACATTCATAAAATAAAAGCTTTATTTCAAAAGTCCAAATTTAAAAGCGTTTTTTTTGATGATGAAAAAGAGTTTTTAAATTTGAACTACTTTAACGAATATGAAAAAGCAATAAAAAAAGGAAATTTATGAAAAAAATAGTCTATTTATCACTAATAGCAACTTTGTCTTTGGCAAATAATTTTAGTGATGAAGTGTATCAAAAATCACTTAAAAAAGCTATGGAGTTTGAAAAAAAGGGTGATTATAAAAATGCAATGCTTGAGTATAAAAAGCTTGCTGAGTTTTCAAAAACACAAAATGAAATTTTACAAAAAGAAGTGGTTAAAGAAAACATTAATACCTTAAATAAATCGCAAGATGAGGCAAAGCCCCACTATGTAGATTTAAATTCTCAAAACCTAGATGAGCCAAAAACTGCTTTAAGCAGTGAAGAAATTACACCTAAAATCTCACAAAAATCAAAATCCTTATATCCAAAAGCAGATGAAGAAAATCCTCAGTGGCTTTATATGTATGAGCTAACTTATGTAGGTTATGCGTATGATTTTGGCAAAAAGCCAGATAGAAAAAAAGGTGAAGCTAAATTTCAAATAAGTTTTCAAAAACCAATTGTTGATGATATTTTAGGTCTTGATGAAACTTGGAGCGTGGCTTATACTCAAAAATCTTTTTGGCAAATTTCACAAGATTCAGCTCCGTTTAGAACAACTGATTATGAGCCTGAAATTTTTGTAACTATACCAACTGATTTCTTAGGGCTTGATTATTTTAGAGTTGGATTTAATCATCACTCAAACGGTGAAGCAGAAGAAACTTCAAGATCTTGGAATAGGATTTTTGCAAGCACTAGCTTTAATTTAGGAAATTTACGCATAACTCCAAGAGTTTGGCACTCATTTACCTTCGATAAAACCAATGATGATATAAGACAGTATTTAGGCTATGGAGATATTAAATTTAACTATGATATTGGAAATCATCACTTAACAGCTTTGTGGAGAAATAACTTAAGATTTGATAAGGAAAACCGCGGAGCGATAGAATTAAATTATTATTTCCCACTTCCATTTTTTAAAGAACTTCACGGATTTGTGCAGTATTTTAGTGGATATGGTGAGAGCTTGATTGATTATAATAAACATGTGGATAAGGTAATGCTAGGCATCGCGTTTTATGAAAACTAAGCTTTAAGGAGGCTTATTATGAGTGGAATTTGGCTTATTGTGGCTTTAGTTATAGCCATTATTTTAGTTATTTATATGATAGCAAAACTAAAAATTCATGCATTTTTGTCTTTAATGAGTGTTTCTTTGCTTTTGGCAATTGTGGTAGGAATTCCGCTTGTAAAAATTCCTACAATTATTGGAGAAGGTTTTAGCTCCATTTTTAAAAATATTGGAATAGTTATTATTTTAGGTGCATTAATTGGAGCCATTTTGGAAAAAACTGGAGCCGCGCTTAAGCTAGCAGATATGGTTGTAAGTGCTGTTGGTGAAAAAAGACCAAATTTAGCAATGATGGTAATGGGTTGGGTTGTAGGAATTCCGGTATTTTGCGATAGTGGATATGTTGTCTTAAATCCAATTAGAAAAGCTCTTGCCCAAAAAATATCATCAGCAAATCCTATGGCAATGGCAGTCTCACTAAGTGGAGGACTTTTTATATCACATAATTTAATCCCACCAACCCCAGGACCAATTGCAGCTGCTGGAGCTTTGGGCGTTGGAGAAAATCTTTTTTTAGTGATTATGCTTGGCGTTATTATAAGTATCCCAATTTTAATATCTTTGTGTTTTATCTCTAAATTTATGGATAAAAAAGAGATTTCTAAAAATGAAAAAGATGAAATTTTTAAAACTTATGATGAGTTAAAGGCTGAGTTTGGAACTCTTCCGTCTGGTTTTAATGCCATTATGCCAATTTTAGCTCCAATTATTTTTATGGCACTTGGCTCAATCAGCTCTATTTTAAAATTTGGTGGTTTTTTTGGAAATTTATGCACATTTTTAGGAGCTCCAATTATTGCTTTAAGTATCGGTGTGTTATTTGGAATTTATCAGCTTTATAGTTCAAATAAATTGGGTGAGTTTTATGAGCTTTGTGAAAGTTCATTAAAAGTTGTTGGTCCAATTATTTTTATAACTGCTGCGGGTGGTGTTTTAGGTAAAGTTATAACTGAGGCGGGTTTTGTGAGTTTTATGAAAGAAAATGCTAGTGTTGTTTCAAGTGTTGGCATATTTTTCCCATTTATTATTGCAGCTGTTTTAAAAACAGCTCAAGGCTCATCAACAGTTGCCATTGTAACAACCGCTTCTATTTTGGGAGCTTATGCAGATCCAAACTCTTTAATGGCAGTTTTGGGACTCAATACTTCACTTGCTGCAGCACTTTGTGTTATGGCGATAGGTTGCGGTGCTATGTGCGTATCTCATGCAAATGATAGTTATTTTTGGGTTGTAACAAATTTTAGTGGATTATCAGCTGAACTTGGCTATAAAACTCAAACATTAATGACGCTTGTAATCTCAGTTGTAGGCATAATAAGCGTGTTTATATTGTCTGTAATATTGCTATGAAAGTTTTAGTGGCAATTGACTCTTTTAAGGGTAGTTTAACTTCTATTGAGGCTGGAAATGCTGTAAAAAATGGTATTTCTAGCCTTTGTGATGAGGTTGATGTGATTGGAATTGCTGATGGAGGTGAGGGTAGTTTAGATACTATTGCAAATTTTCTTGGAGCAAATTTTGATGAAATTTTAACTTTTGATCCGCTTTTTAGACAAATAAAGGCAAAATATGCTTATAAAGATGATTTAGCAATTTTAGAAATGTCTCAAAGTTCTGGATTAAATTTATTAAAAAAAGATGAGCAAAATCCATATCTTACTTCGACTTATGGACTTGGAATTATGATAAAAGATGCTATTTTAAAAGGTAGAAGAAATTTTATCATAGGAATTGGTGGAAGCGCAACAAATGATGCAGGAACTGGAATGCTTGAAGCTTTGGGGTTTAGCTTTTTTGATGAAAATGATAATTTAATAAAAGCAAATGGTCAAAATTTGATAAAAATTTCTAAAATTTCAGATAAAAACATCTTAAAAGAATTAAAAGAGTGCAAATTTAAAATAGCTTGCGATGTAAATAATCCCCTATATGGCAAGAATGGAGCCGCTTATGTATATGCTGCACAAAAAGGCGCTAGTAATGAAATGATAAAAAAACTTGACTTAGGACTTATAAATTTTAGTAAAGTAGTTCATAAATTTACAGGCATTGATAATTCTAATATTGCTGGAAGTGGGGCAGCTGGTGGGCTTGGGTTTGGATTTATGAGTTTTTTAAATGCTAAACTTTTAAGAGGATTTGAAATAATTTCAAAAATTATTAATTTAGAAGAAAAGATAAAAAATGCTGATTTGATTATAACTGGCGAGGGAAAACTAGATGTTCAAAGTTCTATGGGAAAAGTTCCTAGCGAGGTGGCAAAACTAGCCAAAAAGTATTCCAAAAAAGTAGTGGCTTTAGGTGGTGCGGTTGATGAGAGTTTTGATGATGAGCTTTTTAATGGAGCGTTTTGTATTTTAAACTCACCAATTAGCCTTGAAGATGCTATGAAAAAAGAGATTGCAAAAGCAAATTTAACTAAAATTTCAAAACAGATTTTAAAACTTTTAAAGTAAAATTTTAAAAAAAGAAAAATATTTTAAATATACAATTAAGCACTTATTTATATGTATTGGTTTTTTGTTGGGTGATATGTAAAAATAGATTTTTTGCTAATGTCTTAATTTTGTTCAAATGGATGAGGAAAAAGCCAAAAAAGACTTAAAAGAAGATGATTATAAACTGATGGAGTTTAAAAAATAAAATTTTAGGGCAAAATTGCCCTAAAATTATCTTCTTTTTAGATAATGTGCAACTTGGGAAAGTTCTTTTGGATTCAAATCGCCGCAAGGTTTATGCTTAATTAGATAAGCTTTTGCTCTTCCTGATGTGCTAAATGTTTCTTTTATATCTGCACAACTTGCTTTGTAGATTTCTTCACCTTTTAATGCTGCCATTTTTTGTCTTTTGTCGATTAAGGCTATATCATCAGCCAAACTTTCTTCAACTTTTTTTGAAATTTCGCCAAAGCTTAAAATTTCTCCACCAAAGTTGTTTTTAAACTCTTTTGCATCATCTTCATTTTCAAATGCGTATGAACTTACAGTTGCCATTGTGGCTGGTTTATTTGAGCCATAAACATAAAAAGCATTTTTTGAATCTATAAATTTTAAAGTTTTAGCATCAACTACTTTTGGATTTTTAATTTCCACTTTTTCGCTCATTGCCTCTTCAAACATGCAGTGAATTGAGCAGTATTGATGAGTCTCATCTTTGCCATTTACATCATAATCACTTGCGTGAGAAGTTTTATAAAACTTAATTAAACTCATACCACAAACTATGCAAAACTCTTTACCATCTCCATCTTGTAAAAGAATGGCTTCCTCGGGTTTTACCTCTCTAAAATCAACCTCACTCATATCCATTTTTGCAAAAAGATTTGGACTAAAACCAATACTTCCTGCTAAAAAAACTAATCCAGTTGCTTTTAAGAAATTTCTTCTTTCCATTTGTATACTCCTAAGAAAAAAATAATAAAGTTAATTTTATCACAGAAATATTAAATTTGTGTTAAGTAAATTGTTATGAAAAAAACACAAAATTCAAATTTTCAGTTTATTTTATTAAAAATTTGATAAAATTGTAAATAATTACATAAAAGGAAATCATAATGGCTTTTTTAAAACGAAATTTAAGAAATTTTTATACGGTTTTTTTTGACGATGGTTCATGTAAGATTAAATTTAGAAATCTTAACTCACAAAAAGTGATATTAAAAGAGTATTTTAATACAGTAAGACCAAAAGATGGTGACTTGTTTAAAAGTGTAAATGAGTATTTAAAAGATGCTAAAAAAGATAAAAAAAGTTATGTTTCCGTGATAGATGGATCTTTAAAACACTCTTTAGTTATGGAAAATAGCGACAATCTAAAAGATAAACTTACACAAAAAATAGATAAAAATATAATAGCTATTTTAGATGAAGATAAATTTCAAATATATAAAGAAAATCTAGAAGCAAATGAATTTGAATATATAAGTCCTTTTAAAGTGCTTTATTTCTTATATAAAAATTGCAAACTAGATGGCGTTAATCTATTTTTAATAAAATTTCATCAAACTATTGCAGTAATGGTTGCTAGTAAAGATAAAGTAATTGATGCAAAAATGATATCTTTAGAAGAAAGTTATGAAAAAATGATTTCAGAAAATTTAGATTTAGATATAAATAGTGATGAAATTTTTTGCGCAGCTATTGAAAAGTATTTAAAACAATTCTATAAAAAACATGATGATTTTATAGAAAAAATTATGATTTACGGAAGTATAGGACCTGAGATTGGATATTATATTTTTACTAAAATTTTCATAAAAACAGAAGTTGGCATGGAAAATATAATAGACTTTGCAAACAAGATAAATATAAAAGAAAACTTTTAAAAATATTTAAGCAAATTTTGATGAGTAAAAATATAGCCTCTAATTAATTTAGGGACTTTTTTTACTCTACAAATTTCTTTAAATTTTTTAGTCATAATTTCTTTTTTATATGGCGCTATATAGATTTTATCATCTTTATAAGAAATTGTTATTTTGCCACTTATAACAGTGTCTTTTATTGCTTCATTTCTTTGTTTTTGGCTCATTACAATACCAAATCTTTTTAAAATTTTATCTAGTAAATTTATGGAGTTTGGCTGGTTTTTTATAACGAAAAACTCTAAATTTTCATATATTAAACCATATTGTAAAATTTCTTTATCTTTTTGCATAAATTTCAAGCTGTTTTCTAAGCCATTTTTATAAAGTTTTACAAACTCATTGCTAAAATTTTCTCTTATAAAATTTCTTTGAAATTTAGTGTTTTTATTTGAGCTATCTATAAAGTATTTTAGATGATTTTCATTTAAGAAATTTAGTATTTCATCTCTTGAAGTATATAATAAAGGTCTTATTATATTTAAATTTTCTTTTTTATCGCAAATACTCATTCCAAGGGCATTACAAAGTCCAGCGCCTTTTGAAATTCTCATTAAAAACCATTCAAAAAGATCATTTAAATTATGAGCTGTAATTAGAAATTTATAATCAAATTTAGAAAAAATTTCATTAAAAAACTCATATCTTAAATCTCTTGCTATTTTTTCAAAATTTGAACTTTTTTCAAGATTTAAATTTACTTTTTTAACAAATATTTTTTTATTGAATTTTTTTGCCAAATTTATAGCTTCATTTTCTTCTAAAATACTTTCTTTTCTTGTGTTGTAGTTTACAAATGCCAAATCAAAATCAATATTTTGATTAGCCAAAAGATAAAATAAAGCTGTGCTATCAACTCCGTGGGAAAATGCTAAAATCGAACTTTTATCTTTTAATAAATTTAAAGCATTTTGGTTAAGCAATAATTTCTCCAACCAGCTTATCACCAGCAATTGAAGTTATAAGACATTTATAGACTTTGCCAATTTCAAGATTTTTAACTTCACTATCATTTATTAAAATCTCTCCATCAATATCTTTATCCCAAATTACATTTTTTGTACCATAAAACATTTCACCTTCACTGCTAATGCCATTAATTTCACAAAATATTGTTTTTCCTACTTCTTTTTCAAGGCTATTTTTAAGTGAGTTTAAAGTTATTTTTTCTATTAAATTTAATCTTTTTGTAACTACTTTTGAAGGAATTTGTTCCATTTCAAACGATGCTGTATCTTCTTCTTTTGAGTAGGCAAAAACACTAACTCTATCAAAACTAAACTCTTTTAAAAAATTGCAAAGCTCATCAAAATCTTCTTGGCTTTCTCCTGGATGTCCCACGATAAACCCACTTCTTAAAAATGAATTAGGTGCTTTTCTCATCATTTCTAAAAGTTTAAATTCATTGCCATTTGGGCGTTTCATAAGTTTTAGCATTTTTTGACTGATATGTTGTAAAGGCATATCAAAATAGTTTAAAAATACTTTTGAATCAATTATTTTTTGAATTAAATTTGTGGAAGTTGTAGCAGGATAAAGGTATAAAATTCTAGCAAATTTAACACCATCAATTTTTTCAATTTCATTAATTAAGCTTATAAGTCCATCTTTTATGCCTAAATCTCTTAAATAACTTGAGCTATCTTGAGAGATAAAACTAAAATCATAAAAGCCTTGCTTGACTAGACTTTTTACCTCTTTGACAATGTCTTTTAAATCTCTACTTTTTAGTTTTCCCTTAAAAGTTGGAATCGCACAAAAACTACATTTTTGATTACAGCCTTCTGAAATTTTAATATAAGCATGATAGTTTGAGCCTGTTATAACTCTTTTTTCATTTTTTTGCAGATAAGTTTTTGGACTAAATAAATTTTGTTTTTTTAAAATCATCTCATCTATTTTGTCATAATCCCCAACTCCACTAAAAATATCAACCTCTGGAAGTTCACGCATAAGTTCATCTTTATAGCGCTGCATCAAGCATCCAGTTACTACTAAAACCGAGTTTTCTTTTTTGTAGTTTGCTAATTCTAAGATTGTTTTTATGCTTTCTTCTTTTGCAGAAGCTATAAATCCACATGTATTTACTATCATAACATCAGCGTCATCTGGAGAGTTTACAACTTCGTAGTTTTGCAGTCTTCCAAGCATTATTTCACTATCAACTAAATTTTTATTACAGCCTAAAGAGCAAAGATAAAGTTTTGGCATTTTAAATCCAAATGTTATCGATCAATCTTGTTTTATCAACAAATGCTGCTATTAAAATTATTGTATTTCCTAGTTCGATTTTTTCTATTTCGTTAAAATTTTGATCCACAACTGCTACATAATCAACTTTTAATGGCTCAAGCGTTTCTTTTATAGAAGCAATAATTTGTTTTGATTCGGTTTCACCTTTTTTTACTAAATTTGAAGCTTTCAAAAGAGATCTAGATAGTTTTAAAGCATCTAGTTTTTGCTCTTCATTTAGGTAAGTATTTCTTGAGCTAAGTGCCAAGCCATCAGCTTCTCTAACTATTTCACAAGGATTTATTTTAACATCTAAAAAAAATGAATCAACCATATTTTTTACAACTGCGATTTGTTGAGCATCTTTTTTTCCAAAATATGCATTATTTGGTTTTATAAGATTAAAAAATTTATTTAAAACTCTGCAAACACCATCAAAGTGTCCTGGTCTAAAAGCACCCTCTAAAATGGAGTTTAATTTTTCATTTGCTTTTATAGTTGTTTCACTTTTTTTATAAATTTCATCCACGCTTGGTAAAAATAGCAAATCAACTCCCGCAACTTCACATATTCTTGTATCGGCTTCTTGATTTTTAGGATACTTTTCAAAGTCCTCATCTGGTAAAAATTGTGTTGGATTTACAAAAATTGAAACAACTGTAAAATCATTATCTTTTTTTGAACTTTCTATTAAGCTTAGATGTCCTCTATGTAAAGCTCCCATTGTAGGGACATATCCAATTGTTCCATTAAATTCTTTTAAATTCTCTTTTAATTCGCTAATTGTGCGAGCTATTTTCATAATAAAACTTTCCTATTTAGTGTAAAATATTCGCAATTATAACTTAAATTTTCTAAATTACTCTTAATCTATACTAGATTTAAAGATTTTTAGATAGAATGTATAATTAAATTTTTGTCATGTAAAAGTGCAAGAAAGGGTGCAAGTGGAAAGACTAGGGAGATTTTTAAAACACGAATCAATCGGTGGAATTTTGATAATTATGGCCACTTTTTTAGCTCTTATTTGTCAAAATACAATTTTAACTGAATTTTATAATGATTTTTTAAGATTAAAAGCCGGAATTATGGTAGAGGATTTTAAAATAGTTAAGCCAATCATTTTATGGGTAAATGATGGCTTAATGTCGCTTTTTTTCTTTTATATTGGACTTGAAGTTAAAAGAGAGATACTAGTTGGTGAGTTAAGTTCTCCTGATAGAGTTGCGCTTCCATTGGTTGGAGGACTAGGTGGTGTTATAGTTCCTGCACTTGCTTTTGTAGCTTTTACTTATGGTGATAGTTTTGCTATGCGTGGCTGGGCGATACCTACTGTTAGCGATACTGCTTTTGCTGTTGGAGTGTTGCTACTACTTGGATCAAAAGTACCACCATCTTTAAGAATTTTTCTACTTCTTTTAGCAATCATTGATGATATTTGTGCTGTTGTTATAATCGCTATTTTTTATACAAGTGAGCTTTCTAATTATGCTCTTATAATGGCTGGAGTTTTGGTTGGAATTTTAATTATTTTAAATTTGCTTAAGGTAAATAAAAAGTTTTTTTATATTGTAACTGGACTTTTGCTTTGGACAGCGTTTTTGCAATCAGGCGTTCACACTACAATAGCTGGGATAATAGCCGCTATTTTCATTCCTTTAAAGCCAATTCATGGATATTCTATGCTTAGAGATATTGAAAATAAATTGGGTGGGTTTATAACTTATTTTGTAATGCCACTATTTGCTTTTGTAAATGCTGGTATACCGCTAACTTCAGATGCGTTTAATCATTTAATTCACCCTGTTTCTTTAGGAATTATTGTAGGACTTGTTATAGCAAAACCTCTTGGAATTTATGGATTTTCTTATGTTATTATAAAATTTGGAGTTTCAAAACTTCCATCTGGTGCAAATTTAATGCAGTTTTTTGGGCTTTGTGTTTTAACAGGAATTGGCGCAAGTATGAGTTTATTTATCTGCTCAATTGCTTATCATGATAGTAACATATTCCATTATGCTGAAAAATTTGCTATACTTATAGCATCATTTATTGCAGCAATTGCTGGATATTTTGTCATGAAAATAGGCTATAAATATCAAAAAGAAAGAGAAATTTTAAAAGAAGATGATTATTTATTAGCCCAAAAGGCAAAAGAAGCACAAAAAGTCTTAGAAGAGCAGAAATTAAAGGAAAGCATTGGATAGTTACGAATACGGTGAATTATTAAAAAAACTAAAAACTAAAGTTGATAATATAAGCCTTATAATAAAGCCAGATTTATTGCAAAAAAGAGTTGATGACATAGCAGTAGAGCAAACAGATCCTAGCTTTTGGAGTGATGCAGTAAATGCGGCAAAAATAAATAAAGAAAAAACTCAAATTTCATCTATGTTGGCTAAATTTAAATCAGCAAAACAAGCAGTTAAAGATGCGTTTGATATGTTTAAGTTAGCAAGTGATGAAAACGATAATGAACTTTTAGAAAGTCTTTTTGAAGATGCCAATGAACTAGAGGAAAAAATTACAAATTTAGAAATTTCAATGCTTTTAAGTAGTGAAAATGACTCTAAAAATGCAATTGTAACAATTCATCCAGGAGCTGGTGGAACAGAGAGTAATGACTGGGCAAGTATGTTATATAGAATGTATTTGAGATTTTGTGAGAGAGAAAACTATAAAGTTGATGTTTTGGACTTTCAAGAAGGTGATGAGGCTGGATTAAAAGATGTAAGCTTTATAGTAAAAGGTGAAAATGCCTACGGATATTTAAAAGCTGAAAATGGCATCCACAGACTTGTTAGAGTAAGTCCATTTGATAGTGCTGGAAGACGCCACACAAGCTTTACAAGCGTTATGGTAAGTCCTGAGCTTGATGATGATATAAATATAGAAATAGAAGAAAAAGATATAAGAATAGATGTTTATAGAGCAAGTGGAGCAGGTGGTCAGCATGTAAATAAAACAGAAAGTGCAGTTAGGATAACTCACTATGAAACTGGCATTGTTGTGCAGTGTCAAAATGACAGAAGCCAACATAAAAACAAAGCAACCGCAATGAAAATGCTTAAATCAAGACTTTATGAGTTAGAGCTTCAAAAACAAAATGAAGCACATAATAATGTCGATAAAAGCGAAATTGGATGGGGACATCAAGTAAGAAGTTATGTGTTGTTTCCATATCAACAAGTTAAAGACAATAGATCAAATTTAAGTTATTCAAATGTTGATGCGGTATTAGATGGTGATATTAAAAAAATCATTGAGGGAGTTTTAATCTCTCAATCTGATAAAAAACAATTTTAAATAAAAGGATTTAGTATGAACGAAGAAGGAATTTTAGTAAGTTTGGGTTATGTTTTAAACGACTCTACTTTGGAGCAGTTAAGAGGTATATTATCAAAATGTGATTTTAATCAAAGCGAACTTGATGATATTATCAATTTAAATAATAAACTTAAAATTTATGGTGCTTATATAGCTATGTCAAATTCAAACCCATATTTTAAAATTAAAAATGAGCCTGATAGCGAGAGAGAAAGAAAAGTTGTAAGAGATATGATATTTGAGTGGGCAGATAAATATAAGATGAATTTAGAAAAGGTTAGCGGTAAGGAAACTTACTATATTAAAGGAAGGTTATAATAAAATGAGAAATAAAATTTTAAGTAGTTTGGCTATATTTACTGCTTTAATTTTGGCTGGTTGTTCTCAAACTACTCCAAAAACTTCAGTAGCAAGTACCCCATCTAATGGTGGTGGCGCGGTGATTCCAGCAGCACCAAAAGGTGTTGTAGTTGTGAACTCACCTGCAAACTCAAGTCAAGCAGCCGATTTATATAATAGGCTAAATCAACTAAGCCTAGAGCAGTGTATTTCAGTAGCTGATGGATATTATCATAATGCCAATTTTGTGAATGCACTTTTAGCGTATGATTATACTTGCGTAAGATTTCAAGATATTCCAACTTGCATGAAACTTGGCAAGATGTTTGAAAAAGGCGAGGGATCAGCAGTTGATAAAGTAAAAGCTTTAGATATTTATCAAAGAGCTTGCTTTGGCGGCTATGATCCAGGATGTAAGGAAATGAAAAGACTTCAATAGCTTGAAGTTTTAATTTTGGCTTGCAAATTTAAATATATTAATTTAGATTTGCAGCCTTTCTCATATAAAACTCTATTTTTTTCTCATCAAGCTTATTATTAAAAAATAAATTTAGTGCTAAAACTGCTTGATAAATAAGCATATCAAGACCATCTTTATATTTTATATTTAAACTACTAGCCAAGTTTAAAAAAGGTGTTTTTTTACCATATATAACATCAAAAGCATATTTATAAAAACAATCTTTTAAAATTTCTTCTGGAAGTGGCAAAGTATCATCTTTTAATCCAGCTGAGGTTGAGTTAATAACTAAATCAAATTTTCTTGGTTTAAAATTTTGATAAGTAAAAAAATTAAACTCTTTAAAATCTAAAGATCTATCGCTTCTATTTACTATTTCTAAATCCAAATTTGATAAAGCATTTGCCAAGGCTTTTGCAGTGCCTCCTGCTCCAATTATTAAAGCTGATTTAACATCTTTAAATTCATTTATAGCTTTTAAAAAACCAGGTGCATCTGTGTTATAGCCAAAAAGCTTATTTTTATTTTTTACTATTGTATTTAAAGAGCCTATTTTTTGGGCATAAGGATCTATTTCATCGCAAATTTGAAGTGCTGTTTGTTTATGTGGAATTGTTATGTTTGCACCGCTTAAATCTAAATTTAAAAAAGTTTCTTTTAATAAATTTCCATCTTTTAAACAAACTCTGCCATAAAAGGCATCTAAATTTAGCTCTTTTATGGCGAGATTGTGAAGTCTTGGCGATATTGAATGAGATATTGGATCGCCAAAGACTGCAAATTTTTTCATTATTTTACTCTAAAGACAAAAGCATCTTTGTTTATGGTCGCTCTTATATTTGGCATCTCGCTATTAAGTTTTGCCTCATCAAATGGTCCTACTAAAACTTTAATATATTCTTTGCCTTTTACTGTGGTTTTATAAAGAGTATATGAGTATCCTTTACTCTTTAATTTTTTTATGTAATCAGCATCTGGCTTAAAGTCAGCGGTTGCTAAAACCTGTATATAGCTACCTTTTTGTAAAGTTGTCTGTGCGACATTGCTTTGCGCTGGGGTTTGGTCTTTGCTCTCTTGCTTTTGGGCTTTAGGAGCTTGCTTTTTAACCTCTTGTTTTGGAGCTTCTTTTTTAACCTTTTCTTCTTTTACAGCTTTTTTAGGCTCTTGTTTTGGAGTATCTTTTTTAGATGTTACAACTACAACTTCTTGTTTTGGTTTAGCTATTTCAGCTTTTGGCTCTTGTTTTACTTCTTCCTTTGGGCTGCTTTTTGCTATAGTTTGTTTAACTTCATCTTTAGTTTCTATAGTGTTTTCGATTTTCTTTGGAGCCTCTTCTATTTTAATTGGTCTAATTTCAACAACTTGTGGCTCTAATTTTTTAGTTTCCACATTTTTGCTTGAAGCTTCATCAATTTCTCTTATTGGCTGACTTGGTTTTTTAGCTTTAGGCTTAAATATTGTCTCTTCGCTTGGCATAACAAGTGGTTTTGGCTCCTCCATATTTCCACTATTTATAAATTTCATAATTATTAAAACTATTAAAAAAAGCACTACTAAAATAGCAATGCCAGTTAAAATTTTTTTAATATTATTTGTTTTTGCAGTTTTAGGGTCTAAGACAATATTGTCATCTATACTAAATCTATCATCACTCATTTTTTCTCCTAGAACATAGCTTTATCATAAATTATAAATTTATGTGCTAATGCTTTTACCTCTTCTTTTATTTTAGCATGAAGGTCTTTATTGTTTATATCATCTAAAACATCAGCGATTTTATTTGCTATAAACTCAAACTCAGCTTCTTTCATACCTCTTGCAGTTAGTGCTGGACTTCCAATTCTTACACCACTTGTTACAAAAGGACTTCTTTTTTCTCCAGGAACTGTGTTTTTATTTGTTGTTATGCCAGCATCTTCTAGTGCAGCTGATGCATCTTTTCCACTATATTCTTTTTTTGATAGATCCATCAAAACAAGATGATTGTCAGTTCCACCACTTACTAAATCATATCCTCTTTTTATCAAAACCTCACCAAGTTTTTTAGCATTTGCTTTAACTTGTTTTGCATAAACTTTCCATTCAGGGCTTAAATTGTGTTTAAATCCAACTGCTTTTGCAGCAATTACATGCATTAAAGGTCCACCTTGAATTCCAGGAAATATACTTGAGTTTATTTTTTTAGCAATTTCCTCATCATTTGTCATTATAATTCCACCTCTTGGACCTCTTAAGGTTTTGTGAGTTGTAGAGCTAACTACATGGCAATGTGGAAATGGACTTGGGTGCTCACCTGCTACAACTAAACCAGCGATGTGTGCAACATCAGCAAAAAGGTAAGCTCCAACAGCATCAGCTATTTCTCTAAATTTTGCAAAATCTATCTCTCTTGCGTATGCACTTGCGCCACAAACTATAAGTTTTGGTTGAACTGTTTTAGCAATTTCTAATACTTTATCATAGTTTATTCTTCCATCTAGCTCAACACCATAAAAAAAGCTATCATAGTTTTTGCCACTAGCATTTACCTTTGCACCGTGAGTTAAGTGTCCACCATGGCTTAAATCCATGCCTAAAATTCTATCACCTGGTTTTAAAAGTGCCCCATAAACACCTTGATTTGCTTGGCTTCCTGAGTTTGGTTGAACATTTGCAAATTTGCAGTTAAAAAGTTTTTTACATCTTTCAATGGCAATTTCCTCGATTCCATCTACAAACTCGCAACCTCCGTAATATCTTTTATGCGGATATCCTTCGGCATATTTGTTTGTCAAAATTGACCCCATAACTTCCATAACATCAGGATAGGTGAAATTTTCACTTGCGATCATTTCTAGATAATCGCACTGTCTTTTTAGTTCCTTGTTTGTTAAATCAAAAATTTCTTTATCGTAATTTTCTAAACTCATTTTTACTCCTTATCTTCATTGGTTTGTGTTGTTTTTAGTGGTCTCATAGCCGGAAATAAAATAACATCTCTAATTGATTTTTTATTAGTTAAAAGCATTGCAAGTCTATCGATTCCAAGTCCCCAACCAACAGTTGGTGGCATAGCATAGCCAAGAGCTTTTACATAATCCTCATCCATTTCATGAGCTTCATCATCTCCTGCATTTTTTGCCTCAATTTGTGCTTTAAATCTTTCATATTGATCAAGTGGATCATTTAGTTCATTAAATGCGTTTGCTAGTTCATTTCCTGCAATAAATAGCTCAAATCTTTCAGCAATATTTGGATTTTCATCACTTCTTCTTGAAAGTGGGCTTATTGAAATTGGAAAATCAACTATAAAAGTTGGGTTTATTAATTTTTCTTCCACATAATTGTCAAAAAGCTCAGCTTGTAAATGTCCAAGGTCCAAATTTTCTTTTGCTTCAAAGCCATCATTTTTTAATTTTTCTAAAATTTTATCTCTATCATTTATGATATCTTTTGAAAGTTCGCCTATTTCAACAAGAGCATCTAAATATTTAACTCTTGCAAATGGTTTTGAAAAATCAATCTTTTTATCATCATATTCTAAAATTTCAGGCAAATTAAGTCCCTTTAATAGCACCTTAAAAAGCTCTTCTGTTAGATCCATAGCTTCGTTGTAATTATGCCATGCCCAGTAAAACTCAATGGAGGTAAATTCCGGATTATGAGTTAAGTCCATTCCCTCATTTCTAAAATTTCTATTTATTTCAAAAACAGCTTCCATTCCACCAACAACTAGTCGTTTTAAATAAAGCTCTGGTGCAATTCTAAGATATCTATTTACATCAAGTGCGTTATGATAAGTTACAAATGGTTTTGCATTTGCTCCACCAGGAATTGGGTGCATCATCGGAGTTTCAACCTCCATAAAGCCTTTTTCTTCAAAAAAATGTCTAATTAGTGAGATGATTTTTGATCTTTTTTTAAAGTCGTTTCTAACTTCTGGGTTCATTATCATATCAAGATATCTTTGTCGGTAACGCATCTCAATATCTACAAGTCCATGAAATTTCTCAGGAAGTTGTGAAATTGCTTTTGAGGCTAGAGTTAGGTTTGTAGCATGCATAGAAAATTCCCCTGTTTGAGTTACAAAAGGAAAACCTTTTACTAAAACTACATCTCCAACTTCAAGATTTTTTTTAAAAACTTTATATAAATCTTCACCTATACTATCTCTAGAGTAATAAATTTGAACATTTCCACTTTCATCTTCAATATTTGCAAATGTTGATTTACCAGCCACTCTTTTTAGCATAAGACGTCCTGAAATTGTGACTTCATCGCTAACTCTTTTTTCATCGAGTTCTTTTATATACTCAAATTTATCTCTAAATTCTTTTATATCCATATCTTTTTTTAGAAAATGCGGATATGGATTTATGCCTAAGTTTCTTAATTCTTCTTTTTTTTCTATTCTTTGAATTTCTAATTGATTATCAAATACCACTTATTATGACTCCTTTTTATTACAATCTTTGCAAATTCCATAAAGTTGCATTAAATGTCCTGTTAAAACAAAACCATTCTTTTTTGCTATTTCTTCTTGCTTTTTTTCAACCGAAGGATCTTCAAATTCCACTATTTTACCACAGTTTTTACAAATCAAATGATCATGATGTGGTTTTGTTGCAAGTTCAAATTTCTTACCTTGCGTGCCAAAAGAAATAGATGTAACCATACCTGAATCTTCAAGCAAATTTAAAGTTCTATAAACGGTTGCAATACCTATATTTAGCTCAGGTTGTTCCTCTCTTATTTCTAGATAAAGCTCTTCTGGAGTAAAGTGATGATCACTGTTATAAAGCATTTTGATAACAGACTCTCTTTGTTTTGTATATTTAAGCTTGTTTTTTCTTAAGATTTCTCTAAACTCATGTAAAATTGCATCAAATTCTAAATTTTCAATTCTCGTAGTTTTGTTTTTCTGTTTCATTGCTCTCTCCATCTGTAAAATTTTCATCAAAATTACTTTTTTCATAAATTACATTTGTTTGATTTGCTTCTTGGCTTTTTTCGTCTTCAACAACAGGAATAATATCATTTAATTTTAGTCCCATCATCCAAGCACCTGTATTTATAAGGTATGGATAAGTAAAGCTGTTTTCAAAAAAAGGTCTTGCTTGCTTGTTTAAAAAAGCCGATGATCTTATAAAAACAGCAATTATTGCAAAAATTAAAAATATTTTTGCCCCGCCAAATATAAATCCGCCAATTCTATCAACTATACCAAGACCACTAAGGCTTAACATTTTAGTTAAAAGCTCACCCAAAATTAAAGCTATAAACCAAATACCAAAAAGTGCAGCTACAAAACCTACTATAATTTCAGTTCCATTTGAGTCCATAAGTCCTAATTTATTTAAATCATAAACATTTGCACTTATCCAAGCTCCAACTTCTGCTTTAAATTTTATTGCAATTATAAATCCACCAATCATACCTATAATTCCAAAAATTTCTCTTACAAGACCAGAGCTAAGTCCTTTTAGCGCAAAAATTAAAGTAAAAGCTATTACTATTAAATCAAGCCAGTTTATGCCACTCATCTACTCACCCCCTAAAGCTTTAACTAATTCTTGTCTATTTGTAGTATAAGCAAGAGCGCTTTCTTTTGAAATGAGTCTTTTATTAAGTGCTTGTAATAGTGCTTGAGTTTGAGTTACCATGCCTGTTTCTTGTTGATTTAACTGCATTTGAGAATAAATTTGTTGAGTTTTATCCTCTCTTATTAGGTTGGCAATGGCGTGATTATTTACCAAAATTTCATGAACTGCAAGTCGTCCTTTTCCAATTTTTGGAAGTAGAGATTGTGAAATTATCGCACTTAATGAAACTGATAGCATATTTCTTATTTGGGTTTGTTCACTTCCATCAAAACTATCAACTATACGGCTGATTGTTTGCATAGCTGAGTTTGTGTGAAGTGTAGCAAAAACTAAGTGTCCTGTTTCAGCTGCTGTAATGGCGATTGAAATAGTTTCTTTATCTCTCATCTCACCAATTAGTATAATATCAGGGTCTTCACGAAGAGCATATTTTAAAGCATTTGCATAAGAGTGAGTATCGGTTCCTATATTTCTATGAGAAAAAAGACATTTTTTGTTGTCATGAACAAACTCAACTGGGTCTTCAACTGTTATAATGTGTTTTCTTTCATTTAAATTTATTTCATTTAGCATTGCAGCCAAAGTAGTTGATTTACCACTTCCTGTAGGACCAGTTACTAAAATCATTCCTTTTTCTCTTTTAACTAGCTCTTTAAAAATACTTGGAGCTCTTAAATCATCAAGGGAAGGAATATCAACAGGAATTTTTCTAAATGCAGCTGCTAAATCACCATTCATAGTATAATAATAGTTGCCTCTAAATCTTCCTATGTTTGGAATTTCCACAGCAAAGTCAAGCTCTTTTTTCTCTTCGAGTTCGCTTTTTTGAGCATCTGTAATAATCGCATAGCAAAGATGTTCGATGTCTGTTCCTGTTAAATTTGGCATATCAAGAGGAACTAATTTTCCATCAATTCTAATTTGTGGAGCACTTCTGCTTACCATGTGAAGGTCACTTGCGTCGTTGTTTATTTGTACCCTTAAAAGGGTTTGAATGTCGGTTTTTATATTGCTTTTTTCCATTATGGCATCCTTTTATTCTATAATTTTTGGAACTACAAAGAAATGATCTTCACTTGCTGGAGCTGATTTTAAAATCATATCAACAACTTCTTGATCTTGATGTGGTACATCCTCTCTTAATGGGGTGAAATTTTGGTTTTTAATTTCCAAATTTTTACTATCAACTTCATCTAAAATTTTAACAAAATCTATAATTTTTTCAAGCTGTGATTTCATCTGACTTCTTTTGTTTTCTGGTATTTTTAAGGCACTTAGTTTTTCGAGTTTATTTAATAATTCATCATCAATTAACATAAAATTTTTCCTTTTTTGCAAATAATAAGTGTTGGTATTATAACACATTTTATCTTACATTAGGCGTTATTTAAAAGATTTTATGATACAATACACGAAAATTTTATTTAAAAGGGAATAAGTTTGGCTATAAAAGACGATATTAAAGATGTCAAAGAGAGGATGGACTCTCAAGGACAATTTTTAGAAAATATTATAAAAAGTGAGTTGTTTGTCAAAAAATACAAAAAGCCAATCGTTGGTGCTTTTATTGTGGCACTTTTGGCTGTTGTTGTGTATTTGGTGGTTGATTATCAAAAAGAAACAAAATTTAAAAAAGCAAATGAAAGTTATAGTGAGCTTATTTTAAATCCAAATGATAAAGAAGCAGCCAAAAAGTTAAAAAGTTTGGATAAAAACCTTTTTACTCTTTTTGAATTTAGACAAGCCTTGGATAATAATGACAGTAAAAAAATTGACGAGTTGTCAAATTTAGAAGGTATTGATAAGCTTTTAAAAGATATTATAAGTTATGAAGCTGGGAAACAAAGTGGTGAGATTTTAAGTTCATATAGTGCTTTTATGAATGGATACGCTTATTTAAAAGATGGAAAAGTAGAAGAGGCTAATAAAGAATTTATTAAGATTTCTCCAAACTCAGGACTAACTCAAATAGTTAAAAATTTAAGACATTATAATGGAAATAAAAATGAAAAAAATTAATTTATTAAGCATAGTTTTATTATCTATTTTTTTAGTTGGTTGTTCAACAAAAAGAGAGTATTTTTCACCACAAAAAGAGGAAATTTTAGGAAAAGCTTCTTTTGACAATAAAACAGGAAGTGAAATTTTATATGTAACAAAAAGTGGAATTACTCTTAAAAATGGCAAGGTTATAACAAAAGATGAAAGGTCTTTTAATTTAAATTTAGAAAAAAAAGAGAAATTTCTAAACTATAATGATGAAAAAATAATAACCTCAACTGTCGATGGAAGGTTAAAAATACTAGATACAAACTCAAATCTTATTTTTGATGAAAAATTTCCATCTCAGCCTGTTAGTGCAAGTTTAATCGGAACAAAACTAGCAGTTGTTTGTGCTGATAACTCTATTTGGATGATAGATATAAATAGTAAAAATGTTATTTTAAGTGATAAATTTGATACTACTTTTACGCTTGATTCAAGGATCGCATCTCCTTTGTTTGCTGGAAATGGAGTTGTTGTTTTTCCAACACTTGATGGAAGAGTTGTAATTACGGTAAATGGAATGAAAGCGCAAGATATTTTTGTAAGTGCTGAGCCATTTTTTAACAACATCATGTATTTAGATGTTTTAGGCGATAAGATGTTTGCAGCTACAAATTCAACTTTAATTTTAATTTCACCAAGTGGAAATAAAAGATTACTTCAAAATATAAGAGATATTTTTAGATATGAAGATAGAATTTATCTATTTAGAAAAGATGGAATAGCTCAAATTTATGATTTAAATTTAAATGAGATAAAAGAAAGTAAGTTTAAATTTGCAATTTTTTCAGGAGTTATGCCACATGAAAATAGCATTTATATATTTGAAAAAACAGGATATCTTATAAAAACAGATTTAAATTTAGAAAATGCTCAAATTTATAAACTAAATGATGAGCTTGATAAACTTAGCTTTGCAAGTATAGAAAATTTTTATCATAAAGATAAATTTATAGAGTTAAAATAAAGTCGTATTGAAATGGATGAGCTTTTAGTAAAGCACAATATAATACTTCAAAAAAGCAAAAATTTAAGCCTTAAAGAGTTTAAAACAAGATCTTATAAGGCTTTATTTGGCGTTGATTTAAATTCAAATAATACAATTTTATTTTTTAGAGATGCTAAGAGTAGGTTTTTGCAAAAAGATAGCTTAAAGCTTATTGAGATGTCAGAAACTTTAGCAAAAAAAGAAAATAGAATCATCAAAAAAAAGATATTTTTTTATAACTCACAAATTTGTTCAAAAGCGTTGGAACTTTTGAAAAAGAATGGTTGGAAATGTTACTTTGTGATGTAGGAAATTGTAGTGCTAAGTTTTGGGATGATGGCAGGCTTTTTAGTCTAAGCATTGATGAGCTTAATAAATTTAACCCAAAAGAAGATGTTTATTATATAAGTGTAAATTCCAAATTTGTTCCAAAAAGCAGTAGATTTATAGATATAAAAGATTATTTTAAATTTGATACTATTTATAAAGGTCTTGGCATAGATAGGATTGCAGGGTGTTATACTATAGAAAACGGGGTTATTGTAGATGCAGGAAGTGCAATAACTATTGATTTGATGATTTCAAATACTCATCAAGGCGGATTTATTACCCCAGGCATCGGAGCTTATCTAAATGCTTATAAAAGTATCTCGCCAGTTTTAGATATTGTATTTAACTCACAAATTGAGCTTGATTGTTTTCCACAAAAAACAAATGATGCTGTTGCTTATGGGATTGTAAAACCTCTAGTTTTAGCTATAAATGAAATGGCAAAAAACAAAGAGATTTATTTTACAGGTGGGGACGGGAGCTTTTTTGTCAAATTTTTTGAAAAAGCTATTTTTGATAAGAATTTGGTTTTTAGGGGCATGCTTAAAGCTATAAATGAACACAATAGTAAAGTTACTAAGGATAATAAATGATAACAATAGCTCTTCCAAAAGGAAGAATAGCAAATGAAACTTTAGAAATTTTTGAAAAAGTTTTTAAAAAAGAGTTTGTTTTTGAAGATAGAAAGCTTATATTGAATGTAGAAAATTTTAAATTTTTAGCTATTAGAAGCCAGGATGTGCCTACTTATGTAGAAAATGGTGCTGCTGATGTAGGTGTAGTTGGACTTGATGTTTTGGAAGAGCATAAGCCAAATGTTCTAAGACTGCTTGATTTAGGGATTGGTAAATGCAAAGTATGTGTTGGCATACAAAAAAATAAGATTTTAAATTACGATAAGCCAAATTTAACAGTTGCAACAAAAATGACAAATATAACAAAAGAATTTTTTGCCAAAAAAGCTACTCCAGTTTCTATTATAAAACTATATGGTTCCATTGAGCTTGCTCCGTTAATAGGACTAAGTGATTTAATAGTTGATAATGTTGAAACCGGAACAACAATGAAACAAAACGGACTAAAAGTAGCTGAAACTATCATGGATAGTTCAGCTTTTTTAATATCTAACAAAAATAGTTTCATAAATAAAAAAATTGAAATTTTAGAAATTTATGATAAAATCTCAGCTGTTTTGTGATGAGATTTTCTTGTGAAATTTTCTTATATTTTCAATAATTTCATTTATTATATTCATAAAAGTTTCGCTATTTTTCTTGTCTTTTGAGTAAATTGCATATAGATTTCTTATAAACTTTTTACCTTTCATATTCACTTTATAAAGTCCATTTCCAAGTTCATTATGTATTGCAAAATAAGGCAAACAGGTAAATAATGGTCTGTTCCTAATAGAGTTTTTTATTACTTCTGATGTTGGAAGCTCTAAGATTATATTTAAATTTGGATTTTCTTTAATATTATTAAAAAAGACTTCTCTTGTGCCAGAGCCAACTTCTCTCATAACCCAACCATAGTCTTTTAAAGAGCTTATGTTCCAAGATTTTTGCGCGAGATCTTTATCTCCAGTTACTATAAAAAGCTCATCTTCACATATTGTTATAGTACTTACTTCACTGTTTTTTAAGCTGCCTTCAATAAGACCAATATCGCATTGATTATTTAAAATACTTTGCAATATAGCTTCAGTATTTTCAATTTTTATATCTAAGTGAATTTTTGATTTATCGTTTTTATTTTCCAATATTTCGCTTACTGCTTCTGGCAAAAGATAACTTCCGATATTTTTACTCGATGTAATTGCAATATCAAACATACCTCCATTTAGCATATTTTTTCTAATTTCTAAAACTCGGTTATAAATTGGAGTAATTGATTTTAAAAAAGCTTTTCCTCTTTCGTTGATTACAAGACTTTTGCCTATTCGATCAAACAGCTCACCGCCAAGCGAGTTCTCAAGATTTTTAATAGCAATTGACATTGCTGATTGTGAAATACCAAAAAATTTTGAACACTCACTAATTTGCTTTAATTCACAAACCTTGATAAAATACTCAATCTGCTTTAATGTCATAGAAGATCCTTTTTGATTATGAAATTTATAACATTATATCTAAATAATTAAAAATATATTATATAAAATATTTTAGTATATAAATTTTTTAAATGTTTTGTGAATTTATGTAATAATTTAGTTTTATTTGATAAAATATCAAAATTAATATAAAAATTAATATAAAGGAAATTTTTTGAAAAATTCCACTTTAAGCAAAAAAAACTTTAAAAAAGAACTTAATAAAGAAAAATTATCTCATAAATCAATATATAAAAAAAGAAGAGTAAAAGCTTGGATTTTTATTTTAACAAGCGCGCTTTGTGCTTATTCTTTGTCGCTTCTTGCGCCAATTAAGGCTTTGGCAATAAGCCCTTTGATAATTGCTGTTATTTTAGGAGCTGTTTTGTCAAATACTTTTTATGGTGCTTCATTTTTTTTAGAAAAAACAGGCGTTATAAAAATTGCAACAAAACAAATTTTAAGACTTGGAATAGTTTTATATGGCTTTAAAATAACATTAAATGATATTGGTCATGTTGGATTTAGCGGCGTTTTAATGGCATTTTTTATAGTTTTTTCTACATTCTTTATAGGATATTTTTTAGGACTTTTCTTAGGACTTGATAAAAAAAGTTCTATTTTGATAAGCTCAGGAAGTTCTATTTGTGGTGCAGCAGCAGTTTTAGCAACAAGCAGTGTTATAAAAGCAAAGAGCGATAAAATAGGAGTTGCGGTTTGTACTGTTGTGGTTTATGGGACTATTTTTATGTTTTTATATCCAGTTTTATTTAGACTTGGAGTTTTGGATTTATCAAAAACACAAATGGGATATTTAATGGGACTTTCTCTTCATGAAGTAGCTCACGCAGTTGGTGCTGGAGCAGCTGTTGGCCAGGAGGCAAATGATTTAAGTGTTATAATGAAAATGCTTAGGGTTTTAATGCTTGTGCCATTTTTATTTATGATAAGTTTTTTAAATTTTGAAAAAAGTAGTGATAAAAATAGTGAAAAAATGAGTAAAAAAGTAACTATTCCTTGGTTTGGACTTTGGTTTTTGGCTATGGTTTTTATTGGGTCATTTTTGCCATTAAATTTGCGTGATATTTTACTTCCAGTTGTAAATTTTATAGACATTATGCTTTTAACAACAGCTATGTTTGCTCTTGGTGTTACAATTAGAAAAGATATGTTAAAAAAATCAGGTAAAAAGCCATTTATCCTAGCTACTTTTTTAGCTATATGGCTTTTTATGATTTGTTTTGTGATCGCTAAATTTTTAGTTTAAGCAGGTCTTACTGAAATTTGACGACCTTTTTCATCATAGGTATATATCATGGTTCTTGTTTTTACGGTAACTGTTGTGGAGGTATTGCTGACTGACAATGCTCCACTTACCGGACGAGAGTATAGAAGTCTCCCACCAGCTCCATAAACTCTTAAAGTTTGACCTTGAAGTGAAGCGTAAGATATCATTTTAAATCCTTTATTTTGGTTTTTATAGAATTTAGCTCATCTTCGTAGCTTTCTTGTAAAAAATAAATATATCTATCTACAATAGTTAAATTTTGATGTTTATCCCAGTTTTTTAAAATCTCTTCTAACTCTTTATGTCTTCCTGTAAAAGTAGCCCAGTCTATTCGTGCCATTAAATTTGTATGCTGAAATTTAGGATAAATTTCTTTTACTTTTTCAAAATTTATATTTTTTGTTAATGCAAAATCGCTTAATTTTTCATTGAAATAATCATCTTTGAATTTGTCGCTTAATTCTTTTAAATTTGATGGCTTTATGTCATCTTTTTTTAAATGATTTCCTTTTTCTTTTTGATTTTTTTGAGAGTATATAACTCCACCTACTACAACTGCACCGATTAAAAGTGCTATGGCTATTTGACTGCTATTCATAAATTTCCCCTTTCATATTTTCAAGTTTTTTCATAAAATTTTCTTTAATTTCTTTAAATTTATTTATGTTATTTTCTTTTTGATTTAAATTTAAAATAAGTTCGTTTAATTCTTTTTCATTTAAACTTCCTTTTTCTTTTATATTTTCTAAATCCTTTTGATTGTTAAGCAATACATTTTTTATAGAATTAGGCACTTGTGCACATAATTTTTCTCCAAAACTATGAATATTATTTAAAATTTTTTCTTGCAATTCTTTTTTACTTTCATCAACCTTTTCAATTGCGAAATCTCTAACTTTTGGTATGTAGGTTTTAGCTCCCTTGAAGGCTAATCTTTTAAATAAATTAAAATTTCCAAAAGCAATATCCTCTAAAATATCGCTATTTATAAAACCAGCATCAAAAAACTCACTAAAATCTCTATATATGTCAAAAGTATCATATCTAAGAGTTTGTCTTAAAGACTCTGAGTCAAAAGCTTCAAATTTACTCATCTCATTTATAAACTTTCCAGTTTCATTTTTTGTATCTTGTTTGATATCTTGCATTTCTTGACTTATTAGGTCATCCATTTTTAACTTTTCACTTTCAAGAGCATTTTTAATATCCCATATGATATTGTTTTTTAATTCTGTAATCCTTCTGTAGTTATTGATTTTTGAGGCTAGAGTATTTTTAATGTCATTAAATTCTCTATCTATATTTTTATTTAAATTTTTAATTTTTTGAGCTAAATTATTTCTGATGCTATAAATAAATTTTTTTTGCACTTCATCAAGCTTTATTCTAAAATTTGTCACTTCACCAAGTGCTTTACTTATCTCATCTTTGCTTTTTTGGTTTTGAGATATTTTCGTTTCAAGAGCGTTTATTTCTGTATTTAAAAATACCTCTTTTTTCTCAAAAGCATTTTTTATAAAATTGATATGCGAAACAAGTAAATCTTTACCTTTATTTTGGATAATCTTATCGCTTATTAAATTTTTTAGCTCATTAAGCCCGTTGTTTTGCCAAAACTCAGCATTTGCTTCATCTTTATACCAAAGCTCATCTTCATTTAGCGAAAATCCATTTTTTTCTTTTTCATCCAAAAGTGCATAAAGTCCGGCTGTAAAGACAAATGAACTAGCTTCATTAAATACCGTTTTTTGATAGGTTTCATTTTTTTTATTATTTTCAAGCAGTTCTTTTGCCTCATCAAAATTTCTTAAAACATCTATTTTATTTATAGCAACTATTCTTTTTGAGTTTTCAAGACTTAGTAGATATTCATTTATAAATTTTATATCACTTTCATCAAAGGCTCTTCCGGCATATGTCGCATATATGGCAGCGTCACATCTTTTTATCCAATCAAGTGTAATTTTACTTCTAAAGATATTTGGATCATTTGTCCCTGGGGTATCAACTACAACTAAGCTTTTTAAAATTTCAGCTGGATAGTAAATTTCCACACTTTTTACAAATGGTGTATAAACTCCGCCTTTTGCGACATATTCTTTTAAGTTTGATATATTATCTTCTTTTGTCTGATTTAGAAATTTTATATAAGAGCTGTTTTTAATATCAGGTTCTATAAAATTTTTAAAATAATTTACCTTTTTATCATCAATTTCGGTAATTTCATTTTTTAGCTCTTGCCACTCATCTTTTGTATAAAAGATGGCTTTTAGTTTTTTATCACTTCCATATCTTATCTCTGTGATTTTAGCAGTATATGGCGTATCATCACTTGGGAGTATGTCATTACCAAAAATCAATGCATTTAAAAGTGTTGATTTACCAGCTTTTATTTGGCCTGCAACGGCTAGGATAAATTCTTCTTTTTGTAAATTTAAAGATTTTTCTTTAAGAGTTTCTTCGTTTATATTATTTAAATTTATGGCTTTGTTTTCAATAAGTTCGCCATAAATCTTAATTAATTCATCTTTGTTTTTTTCAAAAATTTCAAGCATTTTTAGTCCTTTCTTTTTTAATTATTTATTGTAAGAGCAAAATTTTGTTTCAATTCATTTTTAAAATTCATAAAAAAATGACGAGTTATACAAGCTTTAAACTGACCTTCATCACTTTTTATTGAATCACTTGATAGCTTTTGCTCTAAATCGTTTAAAGAGTTGTCGATGCATTTTTTTAAAGAGTTTTTATCATATGAGTAATTCTCCAATATAATCTTTGCCCCATCAAGAATATTTTGTGCAAAATATTCTTTATCAAAAATGATATATCCATTTTTATCACAAAGTATTTCTATATTCTCTTGTTTTACAAAAAAAGAAAAACATAAGGATAAGTAATTAGCTATTGCATTGTCAAATAAAAAATCAGCTATTTTAAACAGCGTTGTGACCAGTTCATCATCTATTTTATTAATTATTTGTATATTTTCATCGTTGTACTCACGAATTGAATTATTTATACAACTTTCAAAAAATTCAGTGCTTTGCATGAAAAAGTCAAGATAGCCATTTTGAATTTCTTCTATTATTTCTAGTTTTTCATTTCCATGCTCGTCGTAATACTCTATTGCTTGAATACAATATGGGTCTTTGCTTGAATTTATAATCATTTTATTTGCAAAAAAATTTAAATTTCTATCAATGGTAGCATTTAAATTTTCCATATTTATATCTGAATAATGATTTATATTTTGTATAGCATGTATTGTTAAATTTTTAAAATTTTGAAGTTCGTTTTGTAGTGCTTCTTCTTTTATATAGTAATACTCATCATGCCATTTTTTATCAGTTCCAAAAAGACCATCCCAAAACCCCTCACCTCTTTCAGCATAAGTTTCTTTTCTTATAGTTTCTAAATTTTCACATACCTTTTTTGATATTTTTTCAAAACTGGCTCTCATTTCGTAGAAATCATTTTCTTCTAAGTTTTTTAATAAATTCGCAGCATTGTTATGTATTTGGTTGATTATATCATCACTCACAACATCTAAAGTAATACTTAAATTATCCATAAAATCTTGTTTTTCATTTTTAAAACGATCTTTTATAAATTTGTCTTTATTTTTGCTGATTTGATTAAAAAATGAAAGCATTTTGCTTTTTTCATTTATAAACTCATCTTTGTCTGATTTTATACTACTATAAATGAAAATTTCTCTAAATTCAAAGTTTTTTAGAATTTCTTCTTTTATTTTTTCTCTTGCTGTTGGTGATTTTTTATCAGCTTTATTTAAAACAGCTATAAAATACGCATCTTTATTTTGATTTTTTATTTCCAAAAGTCTTTTTTTAAGCTCATCTGTAATTGAGCCTTGATGTATATCAATAACCACTAAAAGCACATCAACAGCTTTTGCTTTTTCCATAGTAAGTTTTGTATCGCCGTTTTTACCATTATCCAAATTTCCTGCATTTGAAAATCCTGGAGTATCATAAAGAACCACATTTCTAAAACTTTCAAATGGATAAAAATATTTTATATCATAAGCTTTGCTTTTTGTGTTTGGGTCGTTATGTTTGGCTAAATTTTCATATTCGCTTTGAGAAATTTCATCCCCATTTATTAAAATTTTAACCTCATCTGAGTAGTTAAATGTAGTAATCGATGAAGTTGTCGCACCGGCTCCAACAGGGCACAAATTTTTGCCAATAATTGAGTTTATGAAGCTTGATTTTCCAGATGAGAAGTCACCTATGACGGCAACTTCTGCTTTTGCTATTTGGTTTGAGTGGATTACTTCTTTTGCGATTAATTCTTTTGCACCATTTTTTAACATTTCAATGTAGTCATATTGGTCGCTAACACCAGCATCATTTGATAGATCGTGTAAAAATGAAATATAATCAATATATTTTTTAAAATCATCACTTAAATTTATCATTATTTCTCCTCATTGTTTTTGGCTTTATTTTCAGCAACTTTTCTAAACTCAAATTTGTTTATTAGTGCATATCTAAAATGTGTAATGCTTCGCATCAAAATAAAAAAATAAAAAATTTCGTAGTTATTTGTTGGATTTTCACAGATTTCTTTTTTTAAATTTGCTAAAAAATCTTCAATTATTTGTTTTAAAATTTTCTCATCATATGAACAATTTTTAAGTATCATTTTTGCTGTTTCAAAAAGAGATTTTGAGTGATATTTTGCATTGAAAATATAGTCTTTGTCATCTTTTCTCATTGGTTTGTAAAACCTCTCACAAGCGATACTTAAAGCCATATAACTTGGCATTAGGGCTAGTTTTTCATTATTAAGCATAAAATATGTTATTTTTAGCAAAGTATCATCAAGTTTATAGTCTTCATCGCTGATTAAATTTGAAACGATATTGTTATAATCATCAATTGCGTGATTTATAATATCTTCAAAATGTGCTAAATTTGAAACGATATAATCGATATAATTTTCCTTAATTTCACTTATATATTCTTTTCTTTCTTCTTTGCTGTAATGCTTTGGGATATGGCGTGCGTATTTGTTTGATATCTGCACAGTGTCAACTGCAAAAAACTCAAAAGCTCTAGAAAGTGTTATATAAAGGATTTGTGTATTGATATTTTCATACTTGCTTTGGATAAAATTTATTAGAAAACCCTTGAGGCTATTAAGCTCTTCATCAAACTTTTCAATTTTTATGTAGAAATAATCATTAAAGCACTCTTTATTTTCCAAAACATAAATTTCTTTACTTACAACTTCTAAATCATCACATACTTTTTTTGCTAAATTTTCAAACTCAGGTCTTAGCTTTTTAAAGTCATCTTCATTTAAAAAAAATAGAAATTTTTTATCGTTATTAAATTTTTGCTGGTCTATATCATCTGCTATGATATCTAAACATACGCTTAATTTTTCTAAGAATTTTTCTTTTTCTAACTCCAAATTTTTGGCTGTATTTGCCAAGGGAGAAATTTCTTTGGCAATTATATCTTTTGCTTCATTTATCAAATTTTCAAGTAAATTTGTAACCTCATCAGCCTTTACATCATCTGATAAATCATATAAAAAAGAGATACAATCAATGTATCTCTCTAAATTTTTGCTTAAGTTTTCCAATTTTTACCCTTTAGGCTTATGAATTTATAAAATTTTCAAGCTCGATTATAGTTTTTTCCATATCTTTTTTAGTCTTTTTTATCTCATCTATTTTTTTACTTTTTAGAGTAATTGTGTCGCCTATACTGTCTTTTGTGGTTTGAAGTTTGTTTTTTAAAGGTTCAAAAATTTGCTCGTTTGAAATTTTTTCAATATAACCTTTAGTGAAATTCATAACGACTAAAGTAGCCATTTTTGCAACTTCTGCTGGATTTTTTGCGACAAGTTTTTCTATTTGATTTGCCAAAAAACCTCCAGCTAATGAAAGTGGCATGCTTAATAGTTGAAATCCTTTAAAAATTATCCCAACTTTTGGAATAGTGGCTAAAACACTACCTATTTTATCAAGCACAAAAGGAAATCCCTCGGCTATGATAAATTTAATACTTTGATTCATATTTAAATCTTTTTTCATATTTTCAAAAGTACCTAAATCCATATCATTTGCATTAAATACAAAGTAATCATTAAAATAATTTTTTGTATTTTCTTCTATGATTTTTATCATATTTTCAAAAAATTCTTGTGTTTCTCCATTTTTAAGAAGAGGTATATTGTTTAAGCATTCTGAGTAAATTTTATTTTCTAAACTTTGTATAAATTTATCAAGTTTTATTTGTTGGTTTTGAATTTCATCTTGGATTTTATCTTCTTCTTTTTGAATATTTTTTAGTTTTTCATCAAGCTCATCTGTGTTAAAATCAATCAACTCAACTCTTTGTTTTAAAATTTGAGATAATTCTTTTGAAAATATTTTTGTATTTTTGGCTATTTTTTGTTTTTTAATTTCTGCGAATTTAGAGTAAAAATTGTTATTTATTAAATTTAAAAGTTCAGTATTTGGCTCTTTTGTGCTTGTAAAAACTATTTTGTCTTCTAAATTTTCAATATTTAAATCTTTTAGTTGCTCTAAAACTGATTTTTTGATATTTTCTCTTATGTTTTGTGGTTTTAAATCGCTTTTTGTAAGGCAAAATATAAGGTTGTTTTTTATATCTAAGTTTTGTGAGATGAAATCAATTACCGATTTTGTAAGCCCACCTTGGTTTATATCTTGGCAAATTATTGCACATTCAAGGCGTGGTAAATAACCAAATGTTATATCAAAATCACTTTTATCTAGACTTGAAACCCCTGGAGTATCTATAAAGACAAAATCGGAGTTATTTACTCTCTCTCTCTCTCTCTCTCTCTCTCTCGGTGGCGGCTGAAATATTTGCAATTAGATGAAATTTTCCATCTTTTGTTTGTAAATTTGTAAACTCATCTTCGGAAATTTCACTTATTGTATCGCCATCTTTTTTAAAAAACTCATCTTTGTTGCTGAAATTTATCTCAACCACCGTTTTTGTCGTAGGAAGTGGGTTTATACTTAATAGATCTCTACCTAATAAAGAATTTACAAGACTTGATTTTCCGCTTGAAAACTCACCTAAAAAACCAATTTCTATCTTGTCTTCTAAAGATTTTTGGAACCTTTCATTAACGCCGTCTATGTCAAATTTTTGACAAATTTCTGATATTGTCATTTTTTCTCCTTATGTGAAATGTATTTATTAGTTTCTTAATTCTCTTTTTTCTTAAGTTTTGCTAAAAGTTCTTCAATATCATACTTTGCTCTATGGCTTTCACTCATTAGATGAATGATCACATCGCCTAAGTCTATTACGCTCCATTCATCACTTGCTTCAACGCCTAAAAACTCTTCACCCAAAGGCTTTAAAGCTGCGTCTAAATCATCAGTTAAAGATAGTCCATGTTTTCCTGTAAGAGTTGTAGCAATTACTACATATTTGGCGATATAGTCCTCATTTCTCATATCGATTATTTCGACATTTTCAGCCTTTTTATCCTCTAAGACTTTTTTAATAATTTCAAGTTTTTTTTCCATTTTTTTATCCTTATAAAATTTCATAACTTCATTTTTTATAGAATTTGGTATGAAGTCTTTGTTTAAATTTTGTCTAAATTCTGTAGATGAAATATTAACATTAATGTCTAACTTTTTCAAGGGTAAAATTTGTTTTAAGTTTTTTATTTCATCTTCATTTCTTGAAGCCACTATAAATTCTACCAAATTACACAACTCATCAAATTTATGCCACTTATTTAAATCCTTTAAATTATCTTCGCCAATAATTAAATAAAATTTATCAATTTCAAATTTAGAATATAAAAATTTAACACTTTGTATCGTGGAAACTGGATGATTTTGTAAAATTTCATAATCACTTATTAAAACATTATCTAAATTTTGCCAAAGTTTTTTACACCAATTAAGCCTTAAATTTGGTGGGGCAAAAAAACCATTTTTAAATGGATTTATAAAAGTTGGCATTACGATAAGTTTGTCTAAATTTAGAACTTTTAAAGCTTTTTTTACAATTTTATCATGTCCTAAATGTGGGGGATCAAAGCTCCCACCAAAAAGTGCTATTTTCATTTTAATTAGTTTTAACCTTAAATTGAGTAAAATAAGCTTTGATTATACCAAATAAAAGGAAAATATATGGCACTTAAATTTGCAATAAACGGTTTTGGACGCATCGGAAGATGTGCTGCTAGAATTTTATTAAACAGACCTGATGCTGAACTTGTTGCGATAAATGATACAGCTAAAAGAGATATTACAAGATATTTATTAGAACATGATTCAGTTCATGGTAAATTTAACAAAAAAGTTGAAGTAATAAATGATGATTATATCGCTGTTGATGGTAAAAAAATAAGGGTTTTTTCAACACGCGATCCAAATGAATTAGAATTTAAAGATTTTGGCGCAGAAGTTGTGCTTGAATGTACAGGAGCTTTTCTAACAACTCAAAGTTGTGAAGTTTATATTAAAAACGGGCTTGATTTAGTTGTGATGAGTGCCCCTGCTAAAGATGATACGCCAACTTTTGTAATGGGCGTAAATAATGAAAACTATAAAGGCGAAAAAATCATTTCAAATGCAAGTTGTACAACAAACTGTCTTGGACCTATTGCAAAAGTACTTGATGCTGAGTTCGGTATACAAAAGGGACTTATGAATACAACTCACGCTTATACAAGTAGTCAAAACTTGCTTGATGTAAAAAGCAAAGATTATAGAAGAAGTAGAGCAGGAGCTATTAATATCATTCCAACAACCACAGGCGCTGCAAAAGCTATAAGTTTAGTGTTGCCAAACTTAAAAGATAAAATGCACGGACTTAGTCTTAGAGTTCCAGTGCCAAATGTCTCAATGCTTGATTTAACTGTTTTACTTGAAAAAAATACTACTGCTGACGAGGTAAATGCAAAATTTAAAGAGTATGCAAACTCTTCAATGAAGGGAATTTTAAGCGTCGATGAAGATTATTGTGTTTCAAGTGATTTTATAGGAAGTAGCTTTTCAAGTATTGTTGCAGCTGATATGACACAAGTTGTAGATAAAAATATGCTTAAAGTTTTGAGTTGGTATGATAATGAATGGGGTTATTCAAACAGACTTATTGACTTGGCTATTTATGCAAAAAACAAGATGAAATAAAAGGGCTAAAATGAGTGAAAATTTACTGTTTATAAAAGATGTTAAGTTTGAAAAAGGTAAAAAAGTTTTTATAAGATGCGATTTTAATGTGCCAATGGATGAGTATCAAAATATAACTGATGACAGAAGGATTAGATCAGCGCTTTCTACTATAAAGTACTGCTTAGATGAAGGTATGGCAGTTATTTTAGCTAGTCACTTGGGTCGTCCAAAAAATGGTTTTGAGGAGAAATTTAGTCTAAGTCCAGTTGCAAAAAGACTAAGCAGACTTTTAAAAAAAGATGTAAAATTTGTAAATGATATAACAGGCGAAAATGCTCAAAATGCAGTAAATGAACTGGGCGAAAATGAAATTTTACTTTTAGATAATTTGAGATTTGAAAAAGGTGAAACTAAAAATGATGATGAGTTTGCCAAAAAATTGGCTGGATTTGCCGATTTTTATATAAATGATGCTTTTGGCGTTTGTCATAGGGCTCATGCATCAGTTCATGCAATAACTAAGTTTTTTGATGAAAATCATAAAGCAGCTGGCTTTTTGCTACAAAAAGAGATAAATTTTGCTCAAAATTTGATTAAACATCCTGCTCGTCCTTTTGTTGCGATAGTTGGAGGGAGCAAAGTTAGTGGGAAGCTTCAAGCTTTAAAAAATCTTCTTCCAAAAGTTGATAAGCTGATAATTGGTGGAGGAATGGCATTTACATTTTTAAAATCAATTGGTTTTGAAATAGGAAATTCACTTTTAGAAGAAGAGCTTTTAGAAGATGCAAAGAAAATTCTAGACAGTGCAAAAGAGCTTGGAGTTAAAATTTATCTTCCAGTTGATGCCATTGTAGCGCCTTATTTTTCAGCAGATAGTGTTATGAAGTATGTTACAACTCAAGAAATTCCAAAAGATTGGATGGGTTTAGATATCGGACCTGCTACGGTTACTTTATTTAAAGAAGCAATTGAAGATGCAGGAACTATATGGTGGAATGGGCCAATGGGTGTTTTTGAAATGGATAAATTTGCAAGAGGAAGCTTAAGGATAAGCCACGCAGTTGCTGAAAGTAATGCAACTACAGTAGTTGGAGGTGGCGATACGGCTGATGTTGTAGCAAGAGCAGGCGATCAAGATGAAATAACATTTATCTCAACAGGCGGTGGAGCAAGTTTGGAGTTAATCGAAGGAAAAGAACTTCCCGGAGTTAAGGTTTTATTAAGAAAGGAAGATTTGTGATATTTGCTGCAAATTTAAAGTGCAATCACACAAGAAGTAGCTTTTTAGAATATGCAAGCGTTTTAAATAACTTTTTAAAAAATCGCAAAAGCTGTGAAAATAGTGATGAAATTTTTGTTTTTCCTACAAGTTCAGCATTTTTAGAGGGCGACTTTGTTTTTAACCAAGGTGCTCAAAATTTTTATCCTGTAAAAAATGGAAGCTTTACAGGTGAAATTGGAAGTGAGATTTTAGATGAGTTTGGCATAAAAACAGTTTTGATAGGACATAGCGAAAGAAGAGCTTTAGGTGAAAGTAATGAATTTTTAAAAGCTAAATTTGAGTTTGCTAAAAAAAATGGATATAAAATAATTTTTTGCATTGGTGAAAGTGATATAACCTATATGAATGCTTCAACTAAAAGATTTTTAAAATCACAGCTTGAAGGACTTGATTTAGAGTATGAAAATTTAAACCTAGCTTACGAACCGATTTGGGCTATAGGAACTGGAAGAAGTGCAAAAATAAGCGAGATAAGTGAGGTTTTAGATTTTTTAAGAACTTTTACAGATGCTCCACTTCTTTATGGTGGAAGTGTAAATTTAAGTAATATTAGTGAAATTTTAAGCGTTAAAAACTGCGATGGTGTTTTAGTTGGAAGTGCAAGCTTAGATGTAAATAATTTTATAAATTTAATAAATTACAAAAAAGGATAAAAGATGATTTTAAAAAGGAAAAAAGGTTTAATAGTTGGAGTTGCAAATCAAAAATCAATTGCTTATGGTATCGCAAAAGCTTGTAGAGATATGGGGGCAGATTTAGCTTTTACATATTTAAATGATGCACTTTTAAAAAGAGTTGAGCCAATAGCAAATGAGCTTGGCAGTGATAAAATTTATAAGCTTGATGCAAATAGTGATGAAGATTTAATAAATTTAAAAAATAGCTTAGAAAAAGATTTTGGAAAAATTGATTTTGTTCTTCACGCAGTTGCTTTTGCTCCAAAAGAGGCATTAGAGGGTGAGTTTGTAAATACTTCAAGAGAAGCGTTTAATGTTACTATGCAAACAAGTGTTTATTCGCTTTTAGCTTTAACAAATGCAGTTTTACCACTCATAAATGAAGGTGGAAGTATTTTAACTTTAACATATTTAGGTGGTCCTAAGTTTGTGCCACATTACAATGTTATGGGCGTTGCAAAAGCTGCACTTGAAAGTAGTGTGAGGTATTTAGCTCATGATTTAGGAAGTAAAAATATAAGAGTAAATGCAATTTCTGCAGGCCCTATAAAAACTCTTGCAGCGAGTGGAATAGGGGATTTTAGAATGATTTTAAAATGGAATGAGATAAATGCTCCACTTAAAAGAAATGTAACAATTGAAGATGTTGGCAAAAGTGGAATGTATCTTTTAAGTGACCTTGCTTCAGCAGTAACTGGAGAAATTCACTATGTTGATTGTGGTTATAATATCCTTGGAATGGGCGATATAGCCAAAGATGAAGAGGGAAAAACAATTTTAGCATGGGATAAGGATAAGTAAGGATATTTTATGAAAGAAAGCTTATGTGTATTTGACTGTGAGACAATTCCTTGTGTTGAAAGTCTTAAAAAAGCTTTTCCAAGCGAGTATGAAAGCATTTTAAAAAACTATGAAAATAATGCGGATGAAAATAAGATAAATTATGAGTTTTCAAATCTTATACAAAATTTGCGTCTTGAAAAAACAGGAAGTAGTTTTTTGCCAGTAAATTTTCATAAAATTGTTGCAATTAGTGTTGTTTTTGCCGATGAATACGGAAATTTTGTAAGAGTTGCACAAATTCCAGGAAATGAAAAAGAGATGATTAAAAATTTCTTTATGATAATGGAAAAAAATATGCGACTAATTAGCTTTAATGGGCGTGGGTTTGACTTACCGATGATGATGATAAGAGCAATGCGTTATAATTTAAGCATTCCAGCTTATTTTGAGATTGAAAATAAAGAATTAAATAAAAGCAAATGGGATGGGAATTATAAAAGCAGATATGATGGCAAATTTCATCTTGATTTAATGGACCATATAAGCGAATTTGGCTCAGTTAGAGGACTAAATTTAAACTCGCTTTGCCTTAGTTTAAATTTACCTGGTAAATTTGACACTCACGGCGATGAAGTTATGGAGCTTTTTTATAACGATGAGCTTGAAAAAATTCAAATTTATTGCCAAAGTGATGTTTTAAATACATATTTGCTTTTTTTAAAATATGAGCTTTTAAAAGGAAATATAAATTTAGAAGATTATGCAAGTTCTATCTTAGAAACAAAAGAATATTTAAGCTCTGAAAAACAAGGCATTAACTACACGCCTGTTTTTACAAAATGCATTGATGAAGAGATAAAAAGGTGCGAAAGTGAAATTTAAATGGCTTTTGGTCTGCTTAATCTTTGCAAATTTAAATGCTGTGATGCTTTTAAGCGAGTATAAGGACGAGAATTTAAGCGGCTGGTTTATGAGTGAAAAACTTGATGGCGTTCGTGCCACATGGGATGGTAAAAATTTAATTTCAAGAAAAGGAAATAAATTTGCCGCTCCTAAGTTTTTTACAAAGGATTTTCCTAAAACCAAGCTTGATGGAGAGCTTTATACAAAAAGAGATGATTTTGAAAACATTGCTTCAATTACTTCAAAACTAACTCCAAGCGATGAGTGGAAAGAGCTTAAATTTTATATTTTTGATATGCCTGAATATAGAGAAAATTTCAGCATAAAATATGAAAAAATGAAAGAAATTTCTAAAAATTCTAAATTTATTGAGGTGATTTCACAAACTAGAGTTAAAAACAATGATGAAGTTTTTAAGTTTTTAGATGAGGTTGTTGCTGGTGGTGGAGAGGGCGTTGTTGTGCGTGATCCAAATTTGATTTATGAAAACAAAAGAAGCACTAAAATTTTAAAAATTAAAAAATTTAAAGATGCAGAGTGTGAAGTGGTAAAAATAAATCCTGGAAAAGGCAAATTTGAAGGATTAATGGGTTCGATTGATTGCAAAATGCCAAATTCAAAAGTTTTTAAAATTGGAAGTGGCTTTAAAGAAAGTGATCGAAAAAATCCACCAAAAATAGGGCAAATTATTACTTATAAATACCAAAATTTAACTACAAATGAAGTGCCAAGATTTCCAGTATTTTTAAGAATCAGAGATGAAATTTAACAAATTTAATGTAAAATAACAAAAAGGATAAAAAATGAAAATTCTAATTACCGGTGGTGCTGGATATATCGGCTCACATGTTACAAAACAGCTAATTGAAAGCAAAAATTATGAAATAGTTGTAATAGATAATTTTTGCAAGGGGTCGAATTTAGCTATACAGACTTTAAAAGATGTTGCGAAAAAAAATGAGGTAAAATTTGAGTTTATAAATTTAAGCCTAGAAAATATAAATGAGCTTGAAGATGTTTTTAAAGAGCATAAATTTGAAGCTATTATTCACTTTGCGGCATTTATAGAGGTTTTTGAAAGTACTCAAAAGCCACTTAAATACTACCGAAATAACTCAGCAAATGCTTTAAATTTAATAACTTTATGTGCTAAATATAATGTTAATAAATTTATTTTTAGCTCAACAGCTGCTGTTTATGGAGAGCCTAAAGACGGAATAGTAAAAGAGGTAACTCCTTTGAATCCAATAAATCCTTATGGTAGAAGCAAGATCGTTACAGAGTGGATTTTAAAAGACTATGCGTTGTCAAATCCAAATTTTAAATATGGAATTTTAAGATATTTTAATGTTGCAGGTGCAAGCAATGATGGACTTTTAGGGCAAAATTATCCAAACGCAACACATCTAATAAAAGTAGCAACCCAAACAATACTCGGAAAAAGAGAAAAAATGAGTATTTTTGGTGAGGATTATGAAACAGAGGATGGAAGTTGCATAAGAGACTATATTCATATCGAAGATTTAGCTGCTGCACATTTATCGGTTTTAAAATACCTAAATGATGGTGGAAAAAGTGAGATTTTTAATGTTGGATATGGCAAAGGATATAGCGTAAAAGAAGTTGTTAAAAAAGCCAAAGAAGTTAGTGGGGTTGACTTTAAAGCTGAAGTTAGTGGAAGAAGAGATGGCGATCCTGCAAGACTTGTGGCGGATTCAACAAAGCTTAGAAGCTTAACAAACTGGAAACCAAAAAATGATGATTTAGGCTTAATTATAAGCTCAGCTTTAAAGTGGGAAAAGAAAATAAAAGGCTAAAAAAATGAGATTTATTTTAGGATTTTTAATCATGACAAGTACAATATTTGGTTTTGATACTAGCATTTTTCCAAAGACTGAAAATGGAGAAAAGCAAGTTATTTTAACACTTAAGTCTTTAGAAAATGAAGATGAGTATTTAGTAAAAGTGTTTTTTGGAAAAGAGATGATGTTAGATTGCAACGCTCACTCTTTTATGGGGCTTAATTTAGAAAAAAAAATACTTCAAGGCTATGGATATGAGTATTTTAAACTTAGTGGAAGTGATGAGATAGCCTCAACTATGATGCTTTGCAGCGAGCCAAAAAAGCTTAGTTTTTTAAGCTTTGATCCAAATTTGATAGTTCGTTATAACTCAAATTATCCACTTGTATTTTATGTGCCGATAGATTTTAGTGTAAAATATGAAGTATTTAAAAAAGTAGAAAGTAAAATACTTAATTAATTCTAGGTGATTAAAAATTGCAAAGAAAACAAGGTGCTATTTTAACGTATATAAATATTTTTATAAGCACCGTTGTGATGATTTTTTACACACCTTTTGTTATTAAAATGCTTGGGCAAAGCGAATTTGGACTTTATTCGCTTGCTTTAAGCATAATGGGTTACATTGCTATATTTGATTTTGGTTTAGGAAATGCGATTATTGTTTTTACTTCTAAATTTTTGATAAAAAACCAAACAAATAAGCAAAAAATACTATATTCAACTGTTTTTAGTTTTTATATTTTTATGAGTTTTTTAGTTGTTGTTTTTGGTGTTGTTTTTTTGAATAATATTGATATTATTTTTAAAAATTCCTTTGATGCTTATGAGATAAAAACTTTAAAAAATATCATTTTACTTCTTATATTTAATATGGCTTTTTTACTTCCTTGCAGCATTTTTTCATCTATATTAAATGCTTATGAAAAATTTATATTTATGAAAAAAATGGGAATTTTAAGATCGCTATTAACACCTGTTATCATTGCTTTTGTGCTATTTGCTGGTTTTAAATCAACACAAATAATAATCTCAATAACAATTTTAAATATATTATATACTTTTTTTATAATACTTTATTATAGAAAAAATATTGGTATAAAAATAGATATTTTTAATTTTAAATTCAAAGCTTTAAAAATAATTTTGAGCTATTCTGTTTTTGTTTTTATTGCAGCTATTGTTGATCAGATTAATTGGAATTTTGGACAGCTTATAGTAGGGTCTGCTCTTGGTGCCAAAGAAGTTGGTATTTTTGCCATATCTATACTTTTTAATGGTATGTTTATAATGCTTTCAACTGCAATTAGCAGTGTTTTTTTACCAAAAATTTCTCAAATGGTTTCAAGTGGCGTAAGCAATGACATTTTAACTGATGAGATGATAAAGATAGGAAGACTTCAAGGGTATATTATTTTTTGTATGCTTTTTGGATTTATTTTATTTGGTAAAAAATTTATTGAAATTTGGGCTGGTAAAGAGTATCAAGATGCCTATTATTTAACCGTTATTATAATGATTCCTCTTGCTATTCCTCTTGTGCAGAATTTAGGTATTAGTATTTTACAAGCTAAAAATAAGTATGCATTTAGATCTTTATCTGCTTTAGTAGGTGCTATTTTAAGCATTATCTCTTCTATTTATTTTGTAAAAATATATGGTTATTATGGTGTTGCTTTTAGTATTTGTATGTCTTTTTTAATGGTAAATGGAGTTATTGTTAATTGGTATTATAAAAAAATTGGTCTAAATATTTTTAAATTTTGGAAAAATATATTTTATAATTTTTTTCCACAGCTCGTTTTATTTATTTTATTTAATCTATTTTTTAAATTTATGGATGAAAAGTTATTTTTCATAAGTATGATATTTTTTATTATTTTATACACTTTAATAAGTTATTTTATATCTATGAATGAATATGAAAAAAGTCTAATAAGGTCTTTAGTTGTAAAAAATAAAGGCAATATATGAAACCAAATATTATAGAACTCGTAGTAAAAGAAAATAGATGCATAGGTTGTGGAGCTTGTGTTTCGATATGTCCTGTAAATGTTTTATCTATGGATTTCAATAGTAGTGGTTTATATGAACCAAAAGAAATTTCAGGATGTTTAAAAAAGTGTTCGTTGTGTTTAAAAGTGTGTCCTTTTTACGAAAAAGAACAGTATGAGGACATTTTATCAAAAGAGTTATTTTATGAATCAGAATATAAGCAACACATTGGATATTTTATAAACACATACGAGTTTTCAAAATTAAATTTAAAAGAAAAACTCTGCTCGGCAAGTGGTGGAGCGGGAAATTATTTGCTTAAAAAACTTTTAGAGCTTGATTTAGTTGATGAAATTTTAACAGTTAAGCCAAATGATGATCCAAATAAACTATTTAAATTTAATGTTTTTAAGAATGAAGATGAGATAGATGAAAGTAGAGGTTCAGTTTATTACCCAGTCTCTATGGATGAGGTTTTAGAATACGTTTTAAAAAACGATAAAAGATACGCAATAACAGCACTTCCATGTTTTGCAAAAGCCATAAGACTTTTTCAAAAAAACAATCATAAAGCTAAAAATAGAATAAAATTTATAGTAGGCTTGGTTTGCGGTCAAATGAAGAGTAAAGATTTTGCACAGCAAATTGCAGATGAGACTTTTAAAAATAAAACTTTGATTAAAAGTGTAAATTTTAGAAAAAAGATTCCACATAAAACAGCGTATGGGTTTGCTTTTGAGTTTGAAGATATAAATGGCGATTTAGCGATTGATTATAGGGATAAATCAGCTTTTAAGTATTGGACAAGTAGGGCTTTTACGCCACTTGCTTGTAATAACTGCATAGATGTTTTTGCAAAATGTGCGGATGTAACTTTAATGGATGCTTGGCTTGATGAAAAGATAAAAGATTATTCAGGACACTCTTTGCTAATTGTGAGAAATAAAATTTTTGATGAAATTTTAAAAAATGTTGATAAAAATGATGTTTTTTATAAAAAAATAGATCCAAATTTAGTGGTAAAATCACAAAACGGTGCTATAAATGAAAAAAATAGCTTTTATTTTTATGATAAACAAAATATTTTAAATAAAAAAATAGTAAGAATAAAAAAAGATATTCAAAAACAAAGTTTAAAAGATAAAAAAATGGATGAAATAAAGCTTAAAAAATTAAAAAAACAGATAAAATTAAAAGCAAGAAAAGATACCATTATTTATCTTTTTAAAAAGCATATTTTAAGGAAAACAGTTTGAAAATAGCAGTTTTTACACTTCCGCTTTTAAATAATTACGGTGGAATTTTGCAAGCTTTTGCTTTAGTGAAATTTTTAAATGAGTGTGGATTTAGTGCGAAGTTATTAAATTTAGAGCCAAATGAGAGCAGATTTAGTCTTAATTATTTAAAATTTTTAATAGCAAAAATTATATATTATAAAAAATATAAAAATGTGGTTTTTAAAAAGAAACAATATAAAAAATTTGAAAGGTTTATTTTAGAAAACATACCTTTAACATCAAAAATAAATAGCGCTAAGCAATTAAATAAAGTCTTTAAAAGATATAAATTTGATGCTTGTATAGTAGGAAGCGATCAGGTTTTTAGACCAGAATATTTTTGGCTTTATAAAGATAGTTTTTCATTGGGGTTTTTAAATGACAATGTTATAAAGCTTTCATACGCTGCTTCTTTTGGAGGAGCAAAATATAGTGGCTATAAAGAGGAATTTCATGCAAAGAATTTTAAAAAATTTAGAGCCATTTCTGTTAGAGAAAAAAGTGGCATAAAGGTATGTAAAGAAACTTTTGGAGTTGATGCAACTTGGGTTTTAGATCCAACTATGATGCTTGAAATAGATGAGTACAAAAAACTTTTTAAATATATAAAAACATCAAATTCAAAAGGTAAGGTTTTTGCCTATGTATTAGACAAAAGTTTAGAAAAACAAACACTTATCACTGATTTTGCAAAAGATAAGAACTTAGAAATTTATGAGATAAATGATGGAAATTTATCCAGTGATATTATATCTATTAAAGAGTGGCTAAAAAGCATTTATGAAGCAGATACCGTAATAACAGATTCTTTTCATGGATGTGTTTTTTCGATTTTGTTTAATAAACCATTTTATACTTTCATAAATAAAGAAAGAGGGGCTGATAGATTTTATTCTTTATTTGAAATGTTTGATTTATTTGATAGAATTATAGATTATAATAATTTTAGTCAAAAAAATATAAATTATAAAAAAGTTAATGAAATTATTAAAGAGCAAAGAGAGCTTTCTAAGAATTTTTTGATATCAAATTTAAAGGTTGATAATGCAAAATAATCCTTTAATTTCTATAGTAGTTCCAGTCTATAATGTAGAAAAATATCTTAAAAAATGCATCCAAAGCATTGTAGATCAAACTTATAAAAATTTAGAAATTATCTTAGTTGATGATGGCAGTAGTGATAACTCAGGTAAAATTTGTGATGAGTTTGCCCAAAAAGATAACCGTATAAAAGTTATTCATAAAACAAATGGCGGTCAAGCAGATGCTAGAAACAAAGCCTTGGATATTATGAATGGAGAGTGGGTGAGTTTTGTTGATAGTGATGATTTTGTAAGTCCTTACTATATAGAAAATTTGCACTATTTAGTAAACAAATATGATGTAGATATAGCTATAACTTCATTTGTTAGATTTTTTAATGAAAATACCAAATTATCATCAAGTAAAATATCAAATCAAGAAGTGTTACTTCATAATCCAGATGAAGCCGTAAAAAATATGCTTTATGGAAAGTACTACTCTGTAAGCCCATGGTCAAAAATATATAAAAAAGATTTATTTTACAATAACAGATTTACAAAAGGTAAAATTTATGAAGATTTTGAATTGATGCCAATTATCACTAGTCAATCAAAAAAAGTGGCATTTTGTAATGTGGTAGATTATTTTTATTATTGTAGGCAAAATTCAACAACAAAGTCAGGTTTTTCTAAGAAAAATATGCAAGGATATGAGGCTTTAGATAGTCTAGATAGATACTTTTGTAATAATTTATCTATAAAAAATGTTTTAAAAGATATTAAAGCTCTATCGCCTTTGACAGATTTACCTAAAATAAAGATTTCTTCAGATAATGAAAGGATTTTGTTTAATGAAGTAAGTAAAAATATAAATAATAAAAGATTATTTGTTTTACTTTTTAATAAAAATATAAATTTAAAATTAAAGATAAAAATTATATTTTTTATCTGTTTTGGTTGTCATGCTTATGCCAAATTTGAAAGAATGCGTTTAAAAAGACGCATCAACAAAATGATCAATAATGAAAAAAATGGTGCAGTATATGAATAGTGTTAAAATAGAGCAAAAATTCAAAGAGATTTTTACAGATTGCAAAGTTAATAAAATTATTTTTATCGGAGGAATGACCAATAAAAACTATCTTGTTGTTTGCGACAATGATAAATTTGTTTTTAGAATTCCTGGAAAAAATGCAAATAGCATAATAAATAGAATAAATGAAAAAAACAATCAAATTTTAAGTTTTAAGAGTGGGTTTAATGTAGAAACAGTTTATTTTAATGACAAATCAGGAATAAAAATAACTAAATTTTTAGAAGAGGCAAAAACTTTAAGTCCACAAACCGCAAGAGAGTATATAAAAGAAATTGGTAAAGATATTAAAAACATCCATAGCTCAAACATGCTATTTACAAATCATTTTGATGCATTTAAAGAGATGGATAAATATCTATCTTTGCTTTCTAGTGAGTATAAAAATCATAAATTTTTAAAAGATGGACTTATTTTATTTGAAAAGTTAAAAAACAAATTAATTGAAATAAATATGGATTTATACAATAAAAGCTTTATTTATACTCCAACTCATGGGGATATAGTGCCTGAAAATATTTTAGCTATAAAAAATCCTGATAATAGTATAAAAAAACTCTATTTTATAGACTGGGAATACTCAGGTTTAAATGATCCTATTTGGGATGTTGCTTTTATATCAGTTGAGAGCAATTTTAACAAACAAGAAGATGAAAAGCTTATAAAAAGCTATGGTTTAAAAAATGATGAAGTTATCAAGATTGATATTTTTAAAAGCATTCAAGATATTTTATGGTCTGTATGGGGACTTGCAAAAATGAGCGCGGGAGAAGATTTGACATCATATGTTGATAATAGGTTTAAACAAGCCTTTGATAGGAAAATATTTTGAGTGGATTTTTATTAGGTCTTTTTAGTGGTATATTTTGGAGTATAGATACAGTATTATTATCTTATTCAACTTTACTTATCTTACTTACAGCTTTTATACATGATGGTTTTGGATTTTTATTATTATCCATAAAATCATCTTTTTCAAAAACTTCAAATTTTAAAAACATAGTTAAAAGTGATAGTTTTAAAATAGTAATTTTTGCTGGTCTTATTGGCGGACCTATTGGAATGGGTTCATATATCATTGCTATATCTTTGATAGGACCAGCTTTAGCTACTTGCATTAGTATAACTTATCCAGTAATTGCAGCACTATTAGCAAGGTTTTTATTAAAAGAAAAGTTAAATTTAATAGGCAAGATAGGTCTTTTTATAGCTATTGTTTCTACAATTTTACTTTATTCTTTAAATATTAAATTTAATATTAGTATATTAGGATTTGTTTTTGCACTTATAACAGCTCTTTCTTGGGGAAGTGAATGTGTTATTATAAAAAAAGCTTTTATTAAAGATAGCTCACTTAGTGAATTTTCTGCACTTTGTATAAGGCAAGGTATTAGTTTTACTACATATTGTTTTATAGCCTTTATCTATTTTTTATATACAGATTTTAACACTAGCTTTCAAGCCAAAGATTTTAATATAGTTTTTTTAGCTTCTATTTTTGGAACTATCTCATACTTGTTTTATTATGCCGCAATAAAAAAAATAGGTGTGCTTAAAGCTATGGGATTAAATATATCATACTCTGCTTGGACTGTTTTAATAATGTTTTTTATAAGTGGACAATTTATGCTAACAACTTTTATACTTGCTTTATTTATAATAACAGGAAGTATGCTTACAAATATAAATAATAAAGGATAGCTAGTGAGTAATGCAATAATAATGGCAGCTGGTCTTGGATCAAGATTAAAAGAGTATACAAAAACTACACATAAATCTCTTTTTTTAGTTGATAATGTACCAAATTTAGAAAGAACTATAAGATATTTAAATGAAATAGGCATAGATGAAATACATATAGTTATAGGTTATTTAAGTGAGCAATTTTTATATTTAAAAGATAAGTATAAAAATATAAATTTAATCTTTAATTCAGATTTTGCAACTAAAAATAATGCTTATTCTTTTAAATTGGCAATAGATTATTTTTCAGATAGTTTTATTATAGATGCTGATGTTGTATTGTTAAAAAATATATTTAGTTTAGAAACCAGATCTACATACTACACAACATTAAGAAGAAAAACACAAAAAGCTGAATGGATTGTTTGCGCAGATGAAAAAGATAGAGTTTTTGATATAAAAATATGCACAGATGAAAAGCCAAGCTTACTTGGGATTAGCTATTTTACAAAAGAAGATGCAAAGATAATAAAAGATGAGATATATAATTTAGATGATGATTATTTTTTAGATTCTAAGCTATATTATGATAATGTTATTGCTAAATTAATAGATAAAATATCTATATACTCTAAGTTTATAGATCCAAATTATGTATGCGAATTAGATGATATAAAAGATATAGATGAATTAAAGGAAAAGCTAAATGGAAAATTTAGTAGAAATTAGCCTTGATGAGGCAAAAGAAAAAATGCTTGAAATGATGTGCTATATAGATAAAGTTTGTAGAGAAAACAATATAAAGTATTCTTTAGCTTATGGCACATTAATAGGAGCTATTAGGCATAAAGGATTTATTCCATGGGATGATGACATGGATATAATGCTAACAAGAGACAATTACGACAAGCTCATAGAAATCATTAAAAAAGATGATAAGTATGATTTATTGGATTTTGATAGTGGCTTTATCTTAAATTTTTCCAAAATTTGCTATAAGAATACTTTGGCTATAGAAAAAGACAAATATCGCTTAAAGTGCAATTTGTTTGGTGTGTTTGTTGATATTTTTCCCATTGATAATTTGCCAGAAAAAGAGCCAAAAAGACATTTAAGAAAAATATCTTTAATACAACATTTGCTTATATATAGAAATTTTAATATGATTTTATCACCAGGAAGCTTTTTGAAAAAAATAGCTAAATTTTCTTTGTTTTTTCCGTTATTTTGCATTTCAAGAGTGTTTTTTACAAAAAAATATCTAATAAGAATTTTAAAAGAAACAATATTAAAATATAAAAATATAACTACAAAAAAATGTGGTATTTTCTCAGATGGGCTAAAGGAGATTTATGATAAGAATGATTTTAAAAACTATATTGATGTGAGCTTTGAAAATTTTAAACTAATGGCTGTTCAAAACTATGATACTATTTTAAGAATTTATTATGGTGATTATATGAAATTGCCACCAGAAGAAAAAAGGATTAACACGCATACTTATAAATACTATGAAAGCAGGGTATAAAATGGAAAAAACTACAATAATATTTTTCATAGGTCTTATGAATGGTGGAGGAGTGGAGAAGATAATATTAAGCTATTGTGAAAACCTAGATAAAAATAAGTTTAATTTTATATTTGTAACCAGTAAAAGCTCTATGCAAATACCATACGATAAGATTAAATATTTAAATGCAAAGCTAGTATTAACACCTGATTATTATAAAGATAAATTATCTTATATAAAAACTGTTTTTAAAATTTTAAAAGAAAATAAAAATGGCATTTTTCATTGTAATTATTTATCCCCACTTCCATATTTTATAGCCAAACTTGTTGGTATAAAAACCATAATAGCTCATTCTCATGCCTATCAGACTAAAGTAGATTTTAAGCATAGAATAAGAAGGTTTTTAGTTTGTAGTTTTGCTAACACATACTTTGCATGTGGTAAAAATACTGGAAAATATGTTTTTAAAAATAGAAAATTTACAATAATTCATAACGCCATAAATTTAAATGATTTTGTTTTTGATGAGAATTTCAAAAAGCATTTTTTTGAAAAAAACAATCTTTTTAATAAAAAAATTATAGGACATATTGGTAGATTTTCAAAAGAGAAAAATCATAAATTTATAATCGATGTATTTAAAAAGGTTTTAGAAAAAGATCATAACTTTTATCTTTTGTTAGCAGGAGATGGCGAGCTTTTTGACGAGATTAAAAACTATTCTAATGATGTTGGTGTTTGTGATAATATTATTTTTCTAGGAAACATTGATAATGTAAATAAAATTTATAGTTTATTTGACATTTTTATTTTGCCAAGCCTATTTGAAGGTTTTCCTATAGTATTAGTAGAGGCTCAAGCTAATGGATTAAAATGCTTAGTTTCGGACAGGGTTTCAAAAGAGATCAAATTTATAGATAATTGTAGTTTTTTAACTATTGAAAATATTGATTTATGGGTAAATGAAATTTTAAATTCCAACTTTCTTAGAGAAAAAAATAGTTTAAAAATTTTAGCAGAAAAAGGATTTGATATAAAAACAGAAGCCAAAAAATTAGAAAAAATTTATGAAAGTTTTAAATGATTTGCTTAATCTCAGTTATAGTTCCAGTTTATAATGTAGAAAAATATCTTAAAAAAAGTATTCAAAGTATTATAAAGCAAACTTATGAAAATTTAGAAATTATCTTAGTTGATGATGGAAGTAGTGATAACTCAGGTAAAATTTGTGATGAATTTGCCCAAAAAGATAACCGTATAAAAGTTATTCATAAAACAAATGGCGGACTTAGTGATGCAAGAAATGCAGGACTTGATGTAATGAGTGGGGAATGGGTAAGTTTTGTTGATAGTGATGATTTTGTAAGTCCTTACTATATAGAGAATTTATTAAATTTGTCTTTAAGAACCAACTCTGATATATCAATTACAAGCTTTAAATATGTTTTTGGAAATAACGAGGATGAAATTTCGGCAAAAATAGATGAAAATGACAGTGTTTTAACTCATGAAAAAGATGAGTTTTTATCACAAATTTTTTATAGTAAGCTTTATGATATTGGCGCAACTAGAAAACTTTTTAAAAAAGAGCTTTTTAATGGTTTGCGCTTTCCAAAAGGCGAAATTTCAGAAGATTTAGCAACTATTCCATATATTTTTAAAAATGCAAAGAAAGTAGTATTTTGTGATAAAAAAGATTATTTTTATCTTTTAAGAAGTGATTCTATTTCAAGAACTAATGTTTTTAGCCAAAAAAATCTTTTCATGTTTAAGGCTTTAAATGATTTAAAATCTAATTTTATAAATGATAAAAAAACTTTACGTGCTATAAATTTTTATGAAAATTTAGTAAATTTAGCAGCAGCAGTTCGATTTGGTGATGATTATAAACCATATAAAAAACCTCTTAAATTTAAAGATTTCATAGAAACTTTATTTAATAAAAATGTAAAATTTACTCATAAAATTTACTTTTTGCTTTATTTTTGTTTTGGTTATAAAATTTGTGCTAGAATTTGGAAATTTTACAATAATTTAAGGAAATAAATGACTAAATTTGACTTTAATAATAAAACTTGGGTTAGTACTTTTATAATAATAGCTTTTTTATTTGGTGTTGTTTGTAGGCTTTATTGGGTTTGGTGGGCTGGTGAGTTTAGCGAGATGAAATTTGATGATATTGTTATGATAAATACCAACGATGGATATGCTTTTGCAGAAGGAGCAAGGGATATAATAGCAGGTTTTCATCAACCAAATGATTTAAGTTATGTAGATCACTCAATGTCTAAATTTACAGCTTTTGTAGCAAAAATTTTACCATTTGAGTTTGAAAGTGTGATTTTATATATGAGCGTAGTTTTAAGCTCACTTTTAGTAATTCCACTACTTCTTATATCAAAAGAGTTTAAAGCCATCCCCACAGGAATAATTGCTTCTTTTACAAGCGTTATTGCAAACTCATATTATAACCGCACCATGGCAGGATATTATGATACTGATATGCTAAATATCGTTCTTCCTTGCTTTGTGCTTTGGGGGCTTATAAGAGCATCATTAAAAGAAAAACCTTGTATAATAGCTCCTTTGTTTGTCTTAATTAGCCTTTGGTGGTATCCATCATCTTTTACTCTAAATTTGGCTTTATTTGGGACATTTTTTCTTTATACATTAGTTTTTCAAAGAAAGGTTTTAGCAAATTATCAAAATCTTATTTTATATTTAGTCGCACTTATAAATATAGCTATTTTTATAAAATTTATAGCCATTTTAGCACTTTATTTTATATTTAAAAAAGGACTTAGTTTTAAAAAATCAGCCATTATTGGTGGAGTAGTTTTTGCAATATTTGCTATTTTAGGAGGATTAAACTCTGTATTTTTTAACCTTCAGTTTTATATTTTAAGAGATTTATCAGAGATAAAAACCACAAATTATATATTTTTTAATGTTAATCAAACTATCCAAGAATCAGGCATTATTGATTATGATTATTTTATGGATAGGATTAGTTCAGAAGCGGCGTTATTTTTTTTATCAGTTTTAGGATATGTTTTATTGTGTTTTAAAAATAGAGCATTTTTACTCTCACTTCCAATTTTAGGACTTGGTTTTTTAGCCTTAAAAGCTGGTCTTAGATTTACTATTTATGCAGTACCTATTATGGGGCTAGGGCTAGGATATTTTCTTTATTTTATTGTAAAAAGTTTTAAATTTAAGGATGGCTTGAATATTATAATCTCATTTATTTTGGCAATCCTTTGCTCTATTCCTGCAATTTTACATATTAAAGAGTATAAAAGCCCAACAGTGTTTTTTGCTCCAGAGGTTGAGGTTTTAAACAATCTTAAAAATATTGCCAATAGAGAGGATTATGCACTTGCTTGGTGGGATTATGGCTATCCGATTCGCTATTATAGTGATGTTAAAACTCTAATTGATGGTGGAAAACATCTTGGAAATCAAAATTTTCCAGTAAGCTTTGCCCTTTTTAAAGATGAGGTAAGTTCTGCAAATATGGCAAGACTTATTGTAGAATACACAGAAAAACAATATAAAGAAAAATTCCCAAACATACTAGATCAAATTTTAAAAGACTATAATCTTAAAGATGCTGATGATTTACTTCTAAGTCTTAGTTTTAGGGACTTTACTTTGCCTAAAAAAACAAGGGATGTTTATTATTATCTGCCAAAAAGAATGTCAAATATTTTTGATACTGTTGTTTTATTTTCAAATTTGGATTTAAAAACTGGCAAGAGTAAAAATAAACCATTTTTTAATACCTCTTATGCTGTTTCAGGCTCTGCAGATGGAATTTTACTAAATAATGGCATTGTTTTATCGCCTGATTTAAAAACTCTAAAATTAGCAGATCAAAGCTTTAATATAAAAACTTTTTATGAAGTTGAAAACAAAGATGGCAAATTTAGTAAAAATGTTACTCACTTAAATAAAGATGGATTTTTAAGCTTAATTTTAGTAAAAAATGATGGAACTTTTATAATATTAGATGATGAAGCGCTAAAATCGAGCTATGTTCAGCTTTTTTATTTAGAAAATTATGATGAAAAGCTTTTTGAACCAGTTATTTTAACGCCACTTGCAAAAGTTTATAAATTAAAAATTTAAGGAAAAGTAGTGAAAATTGGTTTTTTATCTCATTCTGATTTAAGCATAGCTTTATTTCGTGCTCCTATAATGAGAGCTTTAAAAGATCTTGGACATGAAGTTTATGCTATTTATCCAAAAGGAATTATGGATGAAGTTATAAAATCAGAGTTTAGGGCTATAAATTATGAAATTGATAAGGCTAGCTTAAATCCATTTAAAATAGCAAAAAACTCACGAGATTTAGCACAAATTTTAAAAAACTTAAATTTAGACATGCTTCAAACTTCAGCTCATAAATCAAATGTTTTTGGAACTTATGCAGCAAAAAAAGCCGGGATTAGAGTTATTATAAATTTAATCGAAGGACTTGGAAGCTTTTATGTTGATAATAACTTTAAATCACGCTTTGTGCGTTTTACTATGGAAAGACTTTATAAAAAAAGTTTAAATTTGAGTAATGCATGTATATTTGTAAATGAGGCTGATCCAAGCTACTTTTTAGATAAAAATTTAATTTTAAAACAAAAAACCTTCATAGTAAAAAGCGTTGGAATTGATTCTTTAAAATTTGATCCACAAAAAGTAAAAGCTTATGATTATAAAAGTGATAAAAAAATAGTTTTAATGATAGGGCGAGCTTTGTGGCATAAAGGCATAAGAGAATTTTATGAAGCAGCACAGCTTTTAAAAAACAGAAATGATCTTAAATTTGTCTTTGTGGGAGATACTTATGAGGGAAATAAAAGTAGTGCCGATAAAAAATTTTTGGAAAATAAAAATGTAAGTTGGATAAAATGGAGTGATGAGATTGCCCAGCTTTTAAAAGGAGCTTATATGTTTGTTTTGCCAAGCTATAAAGAGGGTTTTCCAAGAACTGTTTTAGAAGCTATGAGCATGCAAAAACCTTGTGTTGTAAACAATGTAACAGGGTGCAATGAAGCTATAAAAGATGGCTTTAATGGTCTTTTATGCGAGCCAAAAAACTCTAGTGATTTAGCCAAAAAAATTGAAATTTTGGCAAATAATGAAAAAATGGCATATGAATTTGGTAAAAACGCACGAGATGAAGTTTTGCAAAAATACGATGAAAAGATTGTTGTTAAAAAATATTTAGAAATTTATAGGAAATTTATTGATGTATAGAGCGTTTTTTAAGCGGTTTTTTGACATTTTAGGAAGTTTAATTTTAATAATTATAACTTTACCTATCATGATAATCTTATATTTTTTAATCAAAAATAAAATTTCAAAAGAGCCAATTTTTAAGCAAATTCGCCCAGGGCTTAATGAAAAACTTTTTAAAATTTACAAATTTAAAACGATGAGTGATGAAAAAGATGAAAATGGAAATTTGCTTAGTGATGAACTTAGGCTTGGCAAATTTGGAGCCAAAATACGCTCAACTAGTCTTGATGAGCTTCCTCAACTTTTCAATGTCTTAAAAGGAGATATGAGTTTCATAGGTCCAAGGCCTTTGCTTGAAAAATATTTAACTCTTTATTCTCCAAAACAAAGGCTTCGTCACAGCGTTCGCCCAGGAATTACTGGCTTAGCGCAAGTTAATGGCAGAAATGAGATTTCTTGGAAAAACAAATTTCGTTACGATAGTTTTTATGCATCAAATTTAAACTTTTTGCTTGATCTAAAAATACTGTTTTTAACTATAAAAAAAGTTATAAAAAAAGAGGGCATTTCGAAAAAAGGTATGGCTACTGCGGAGGAATTTAATGGTTCAAACTAAAAGTATTTATATCTATGGAAGCGGTGGTCATGGAAAAGTTGTAGGCGAAATTGCTAGATTAAACGGATATGAAAATATAATTTTTTTAGATGATAAAAAAGGGCTTAAATTTAGTAAAAATTTAGCCAAATTTGATATTATAATCGCAGTTGGAGATAACAAAATTAGAGCAAAATTACAAGAAAAAGTACTTAATTTAGGCTTTAATGTAGTTAGTTTAATTCACCCAAAAGCAGTTATTTCAAAAAGTGCTGTTATAAACCAAGGCGTAGTTGTAATGGCTGGAGCTATAATAAATCCAGATGCAATAATAAAAGATGGAGTCATTATAAATTCAGCTGCTGTTATAGAGCATGAATGCGTGATTAAAAAATTTGCACACATTAGTCCAAATTCAGCACTAGCTGGTGGCGTAGTGGTTGGGGAGTTTTGCCATTTGGGCATTGGAAGTTCTGTAATTCAAAATATTAAAATTGGTAAAAACTCAGTAGTAGGCGCAGGTGCAGTTGTGATAAACAATGTCCCAGCAAATAGCGTTGTTGTTGGAGTTCCAGCAAAAGTAATAAAAAATTTGAAACTAAAAAGTCTTTTGGATAAAAAAAGTATTTTTATCTATTATGAGTCTTGGGAGTTTGATTGCTGTGGAAAATCTTTTAGTGTCAGAGATAAGATTGACTGGAGTGTAGATTTAGATGTCGAGTTAAAAATAGATAAGTTTAACATAGAGTTATATTACGATGGGCATTGTAGAGCAATTAATCCATACAGCCTAGTTGGAGTTGTAAAAAGTATAAACAAACTTTACAAGGATGACAATGGTAATAGGCTTGTAAAATGTTGTATTAATACAAATCGTTTTGAAGAAAATTATAAAGATTATAGATTTTTTGGCTATATTGTAGAGATTGAAAATTTTACATTAAAAGAATGTAAAGAATAATATAAATTAATAACAAAGGAGAAAAAATGGCAGTTGTTGATGTAAATGGAGTTGAGCTTCAAAGTGGAGATAACATAGTTGTTATTAAGGATTTAAAACTAAAAGGTTCTAAAAATAGTGTTAAGCAAGGTACTAAAGCAAAAATTCGCTTAACAAAAAATGAAAATGAGGTTGAGTGCAAACTTGATAAGCTTGGAACTGTTGTTTTAAAAACAGAATTTATAAGAAAAGCTTAATGTTTTTGAAGTAAAATAACAGTTTTATTTTAAGGAAAATTTATGGCAAGAGTGTTTTTAAGCCCACCTAATATGGGCAAAAATGAGCAGAAATATGTAGAAGAAGTTTTTAAAAGCAATTATATTGCTCCACTTGGAGAATTTGTTGATAGATTTGAAAAAAGTATTTGCAATTTTACAGGTGTAAAATCAGCACTTGCACTAAGTTCTGGTACAGCAGGACTTCATCTAGCATTAAAAAGCCTTGGCATAAAAGATGGTGATTTGGTACTTGGATCAACTTTTACTTTTATGGCGTCTTTAAATCCGATATTTTATGAAAGATGCAAACCTTTGCTCATTGATAGTGATGAAAGTTGGAATTTAAGCCGAGAACTTTTAAAAAAAGCTATTAAAAAAGCTCCTAAAAAGCCTGTTGCTTTAATTGTAACCCATCTTTATGGTCAAGCTGCAAAAATGGATGAAATTTTAGAAATTTGTTTTGAAAATAATATTAAAGTTATTGAAGATGCTGCTGAAGCACTTGGTGGAACATATAAAAATAAAGCTCTTGGAACACTTGGAAATGTTGGAGTTTATAGTTTTAATGGAAATAAAATAATAACTTGCGGTGGTGGTGGCATGCTTGTTTCAAATGATGAAGATATAGTTAAAAATGCTAGATTTTTAAGCACTCAAGCAAGAGAGCCATTTTTACACTATGAGCACAAAACTTATGGATATAATTATCGATTAAGCAATGTTTTAGGAGCTATTGGTGTTGGGCAAATGGAAGTCTTAGAAAAAAGGGTAGATAAAAAAAGAGAAATTTTTGAAAAATATAAGCATAATTTATCAAATTTAGACATTGAATTTATGCCAGAAATTCCAAATTCCAAAGGCAATAGATGGCTTACAACCTTAGTTTTTAAAGAAAAAAACACTCATTTAAAAGTTATAGATAAATTAAATAAATTTGATATTGAGAGCAGACCTTTATGGAAGCCTATGCACTTACAACCAGTATTTCAAGGAGCTTTAAGTGTTATTGATGGTACTAGTGAGGATCTGTTTGAAAGAGGGATTTGTCTTCCAAGTGGAACTGATATGAGTGATAATACAATAGATAAAATTTGCGAAATTGTAAAAAGCGTTATAAAAAATGACTAATTTCTTAAAACCAACTAAGTTAAAAAGATTTTTATTTTTTTTAATAGCTGATTTTTTTATCTCAGTTTTTTCAACTATTTGGGCATTTTATCTTCGTTTTAGTGGAGATATGCCTGAAGCTTTTCAAAAAGGACTTTTATTAAGTTGCATTTTCTTGGCTATTTTTAAGATATTTTATCTATGGAGCTTTAAAATTTATCTTGTTCCATGGCGATTTTTTGGACTTTATGAAGCTAAAAAAATATTCTTAGCTCATTTTTTGGCAGCTTTATCATTTTTTATCCTATTTTTATTGCTTGATGATGTTTTTAATCCTTTTCCAAGAAGTGTTATCATAATCGATGCAGCGATATCATATATTTTAATAAGCGGATTTAGAATTATAAAAAGGATGCTTTTGGATAGTTCTAAAAAATCTCATCAAAACGAACCTTGTGTTGTAATTGGCGCTACAAAAAAAGCAGTTCACATTATACAAGGTATAAAAGAAGGATATATAAATTATTACGCAGTTGGTGTTTACGATGAGAGAAAAGAGCTTGTTGGCACATCTTTTGAAAGCTTTAGCGTAAAGGATAAATCAAAACTTAAAGATGACATTAAAAAACAAGATATAAAAACTGCAATCATTGCTTTAAGGCTTGAACAAGATGAGCTTAATAAACTTCATAACGAGCTTATAAGCTTTGGCATAAGAGATGTTAAAGTTTTTTCACTGCTTGAAAAAGAGAGCATTAGAGATATTTCTATTGAGGATTTGCTTGCTAGAAAACCAAAAGATTTAAATGATGATATTGTAAAAAAATTTATGCTTGATAAAGTAGTTTTGGTAACAGGTGCTGGTGGAACGATAGGAAGTGAAATTTGCAAACAGTGTTTGAAATTTGGTGTAAAGCGTATTATTATGCTTGATCACAGCGAATTTAATCTTTATAAAATAAATGAAATTACCAAAAGTAACAAAAAAAATGTTTTAAAACTTTTAAGTGTTGTTAATTTAAAAGATATTGAAGACGAAGTTTTTAAAGAGTTTGATATTGATATTGTTATTCACGCGGCAGCCTATAAGCATGTGCCTCTTTGTGAGTTTAACATAAAATCAGCCATTAAAAATAATATTCTTGGCACAAAAAATATGATAGATTTAAGTAATAAATATAATGTCAAGCGATTTGTTTTAATTTCAACAGATAAAGCTGTTCGTCCAACAAGTATAATGGGCACAACAAAGCGAATTTGTGAGCTTTATGCGCTAAATCAAAACTCAAAAACCGAATTTGTTGCAGTAAGATTTGGTAATGTTTTAGGAAGCAGTGGAAGTGTAATACCAAAATTTAAAGAACAAATTAAAAATGGTGAGAATTTAACTGTAACTCATCCTGATATAGTAAGATATTTTATGCTTGTAAGTGAGGCCTGTCAGCTTGTACTTCAAGCCGCAAGTATTGCAAAAGGTGGTGAACTTTTTGTTTTAGATATGGGAAAACAGGTTAAAATAGCTGATCTTGCCAAAAAGATGCTTGAACTTGCAAACAGAACTGATTTAAAGGTTGTATTTACAGGTCTAAGACCTGGTGAAAAGCTTTATGAAGAGCTTTTAATTAATGAAAATGACAAGCAGACCAAATTTGAATCTATTTTTGTAACAAAATCTCAAAAATATGATTTAAATTTGTTGAATTCACAAATTAATGAACTTTTAAATTTAGATGAAAAAGATATGGAGTCTAAGCTTTGTGAAATAGTTCCTGAGTTTTCTCACGCACTTAATAAAAAGGATTAATATTTGATAATTAGAGAAATTGAAGAATTTAAACTAACAAAGTCTAAAATAAAAGCCTATCTTAGTTATATTTTTAGTCAAAATTTACCAAATTTTAGTGAAGATATAGATGAAGAAAAAATCTTAAAAAGTTGTAAAAATATCTCAGATGAGCTTATGGGATACGATACTTTTTATATTTTAGATAAAAATGGCTATCAAATAAGTGATAATTTAGTTTTTTCTGCTAAGGGTATAAAAAACACTTTTAAAGGCGAGGATAAAAGCACTAAGTCATATTATAAAAAAGCTGTAAAAGAAAAAAGAGCTTATCTTTGTGAGCCATATCCTGGCACTTTTGATAGCAAGCTTAAAGTTACTATGGCAGTTCCTATTTATTCGCAAGATAAAGAGCTTTTATATGTTGTTTGCTGTGATATTTTACTTGAAGATATTTTAAAGCTTATAAATCCAAGTTCTGTTGATAGTGCTTTTGGTAAAATTTCAAGACTTTCATACTTTATTATAAGTGTAACACTTTTTTGTGTAGCGGCAATTTTATTTTATTTTGGTGTAAAAAGTATAGTTGTTACAAATTTTAGCTTAAACGATACATCAAAAATATTTGAATCAACGATTTTATTAACTCTTTCTTTGGCTATATTGGACCTTATAAAAGCATATTTTGAGGAAGAAATTTTAGGAAGACATGAAAAAAATAGCACAAATTCAAAAACTATGATAAAATTTTTATCATCAATTATCATAGCTCTTGCGATTGAAGCTTTGATGCTTGTGTTTAAATTTGCCATGACTTCACCAGATGAAATTATTTATCCAATCTGTTTGATAGTGGCAATCGCATTTTTAGTAGCTTCTTTGGGATTATATATTTACATAACTAAAAAAAGTTATTTTTTAAAGACAAAATAAAAAAACAAAAGGAGATAAAATGGAGATTTTCCCAGCAATTGATTTAAAAGAAGGCTACGTTGTAAGGCTTAGCAAGGGCGATATGAATAGTGCAAAAATTTACTCTAAAAACCCAAGCGATGAGGCCAAAAAATTTGAAGATTTTGGTGCAAAGTGGCTTCATATAGTTGATTTAGATGGAGCTTTTGCAGGAAGAAGTATAAATTATAGAGTCATTGAAGAAATAGTAAAATCAACAAATTTAAAAATACAAGTAGGTGGCGGCATAAGAGATGAAAAGGCAATTAAATTTTATGAGAATTTAGGAGTTGATAGATTTATATTAGGCTCAACTGCCTTAAATAATCCAGAACTTACAAAACAATTAGCTAAAATTTATAAAATTGCAGTTGGAATAGATGCAAAAAATGGATTTGTGGCAGCACATGGCTGGGCAAAACAAAGTAAAGTTTTAGCTTTTGATTTAGCAGCTATTTATAAAGATAGTGAAGTTGATGCTATAATTTGTACTGATATAAACAAAGATGGAATGCTTGGTGGAGTAAATTTTGACTTTACCAAAGAAATAGCCTTAAAAAGTGGAAAAAAGACTATTGCAAGTGGCGGAGTTTCTAGCATTGATGATATTGTAAAAGCAAAACAAATAGATGAAATTTATGGAGTAATTGTAGGAAAAGCATATTACGAAGGTAAAATAAATTTAGAAAAAGCTTTTAAACTAAGCTAAATTTGAACTATTTTTTTGTAAAATAATAATTTTCAAATAAATATCAAATTTTACAAAATGAGGTAAAAAATGAAAGAATTTTACTTTGAACTTATTGTTAGAAGCAATGCATTGGAATTTTTTAAAAATTTTGCTTTTGAAATGGGTGTTGATGCAGTTGAGTTTAAAGATGATTTTTTCATAATTCGTGATGAGGATAAAAGCTCTATAGATACTTTAAAATTTGCCTTTTTAGAGTATAGAAAAAGCCTTGAAAAAGCTCTAAATTTAAAAATAGATTTAGAGTTAAAAGATGAAAAGAAAAAAAATATCGATTGGATAGATGAGTATAAAAAAGGTGTTCAACCAGTTGAAGTTGGTGAAATTTATATCCATCCAAGTTGGGAGAAACCAAAAGATAACAAATTAAATTTAATGATCGATCCAGCACTTGCTTTTGGCTCTGGTCATCATGAAAGCACCAATATGTGCTTAGCTCTTATTCAAAAATATAAAAATGGCTATAAATCAGCTTTAGATGTTGGATGTGGAAGTGGGATTTTAAGTATAGCTTTATCAAAATTAGGACTTGAAGTAACTGCTTGCGATACTGATGCTCAGGCAGTTTTAGCAACTAAAGAAAACGCTTTGAAAAACGGTGTAGAATTATTTGAAATTTATACAGGAAGCGTTACAAACACAGATAAAACATATGATATTGTTGTAGCAAATATCATTGCTGATGTTATCATAGTGTTAAAAAATGATCTTATAAAATCTTTAAATAAAGGTGGGATTTTAATTTTATCAGGAATTTTGGAAAAATATTTTGATAAAATTAAAAAAGAATTTTGCCAACTTGAGTTAGTTGAGAGTTTGCAAAAAAACGATTGGGTAAGTTTTGTATTTAAAAAATAAATTTAAAAGGATTAAATTTGAATAATAACTTAAAAAATAATAACCAAAATGATCAAAACAATAAAAACAGCAATTTTTTTAATCAAAATCCTATAATTGTGTTTTTAATTTTTGCAGTTTTGATTATAGCGGTATTTAGATCTATGTCGCCAGACATTGGTATGGACGGCTCAAAAACAACGAGAAATGTTCCTTATTCTGAACTTAAAAGCTTAATAACCAATAAGCAAATTTCAAAAGTTTATATTGGTCAAAGCACTATAAAAGCAGATGGTGGAAATGTGCTTTATACTGCTAAAAAAGTGCAAGATCCAAACCTTACAGCTACACTTGATGAAAATGAAATTCCTTATGGAGCTTTTAATGAGTCAAATGTTTTAACCGATATTTTATTTACTTGGGTTATACCAATTTTTATTTTCTTTGGAATTTGGATGTTTTTGGTAAGCAGAATGCAAAAAAATGTAGGTGGTGGAATTTTAGGAATTGGAAGTAGTAAAAAGCTTGTTAATTCTGAAAAACCAAAGGTAAAATTTGATGATGTTGCAGGCGTTGAAGAGGCAAAAGAAGAAGTTCAAGAAATTGTGGATTATTTAAAAAGTCCTGATAAATACTTGCGCCTTGGAGCAAAAATTCCAAAAGGAATTTTACTTGTAGGACCTCCAGGAACTGGTAAAACACTTTTAGCTAGAGCTGTTGCAGGGGAGGCTGATGTGCCGTTTTTTAGTATTTCAGCATCAAGCTTTATAGAAATGTTTGTTGGAGTTGGAGCAAGTAGGGTAAGAGATTTGTTTGAAAATGCTAAAAAAGAGGCACCATCTATTGTATTTATAGATGAGATTGATGCTATTGGAAAAAGTAGATCAAGTGCTCCAATGGGGGGGAATGATGAAAGAGAACAGACTTTAAATCAGCTTTTATCTGAAATGGATGGATTTGATGCTGATAAATCTCCTGTTATTGTGATGGCTGCAACAAATAGACCTGAGATTTTAGATCCAGCACTTTTAAGACCTGGTAGATTTGATAGACAAGTTTTAGTTGATAGACCTGATTTCAAAGGTAGAATTGATATTTTAAAAATTCACATGAAAGATGTAAAATTTGCTGATGATATTGATATTGAAGAGATTGCTAGACTTACAACAGGACTTGCTGGAGCTGATTTGGAAAATATCGTAAATGAAGCCGCTCTTTTAGCTGGACGTGAGTCTAAAAGAGCTGTTGAACAAGAGGATTTAGTTGAGGCAGTTGAAAGAAGTATAGCAGGACTAGAAAAAAAATCACGCCGAGTTAATCCAAAAGAAAAAAGAATTGTTGCTTATCATGAATGCGGGCATGCGCTTATTGCAGAGGTTACAAAAGGGGCTAAAAAAGTTACAAAAGTCTCAATCATCCCAAGAGGACTTTCAGCTTTAGGATATACTTTAAACACACCTGAAGAGAACAAATTTCTTATGCAATATCATGAGCTAATTGCAGAAGTTGATGTTCTTTTGGGAGGGCGCGCTGCTGAAAAAGTATTTATAAAAGAGATTTCAACTGGTGCAAGTAATGATCTTGAAAGAGCAACTGATATTTTAAAAGCCATGGTTTCAATGTATGGAATGAGTGAAGTTGCAGGGCTTATGGTTTTAGAAAAGCAAAGAAACACTTTCCTTGGTGGACAAAGCGTAAAAGATTATAGTGAAAAAACAGCTCAAAAGCTTGATGAAAGTATAAAAGAAATGCTTTCAAAAAGATTTGATGAGGTTGTAAAAACTATGGAGCTTTATTCTGGTGCGATTGAAAACATGGTAGCTGAGCTTTACAAGTCAGAAACAATTGAAGGTGCTAAAGTTAGAGAAATAATCTCTAAATTTGAAGAAGAAAACAATCTTGTATCAAGACTTTCAGAAGTTGATGAAGATGATGAGCTAAAAGATATAAAAGAGGCTAAAGAAAAACAAAGTCACTAAACTTTACCGAGAATTTCTCGGTAAAGTTTATTTTTATAAAATCCTTGCAAAAAAGAACTAAATGCAGTATAATCAATAAATTTTATTTATAAAAGGAGCAAGGATGAATTTCAAACAAAATGCATTCAAAAAATTTCAAACATTTCACACTGATTTTAATACCCTACTGCTTCTTATTCTCATTTAAAAAATTTTCTATATTTTTACAATTTAATTTTGTTGCTAAATTTTAGCTCTTTAATACCATAATAACTAAAAAAAGGATAAAAAATGGATAATAAAATAATTATATTTGATACCACACTAAGAGATGGCGAGCAAAGCCCTGGGGCTTCTATGAATACTGAAGAGAAGTTAAGATTAGCATTGCAGCTTGAGAAATTGGGCGTAGATGTTATTGAGGCAGGTTTTGCTGCTGCAAGTCCAGGGGACTATGATGCAATAGAAAAAATTGCTCAATCAGTTAATAAAATAAATGTTTGTTCTTTAGCAAGAGCTGTTGAAAGCGATATAAAAGCAGCAGGCATGGCTGTAAATCCAGCTAAAAATAAAAGAATTCACACTTTCATCGCCACAAGCCCAATTCATATGGAATTTAAACTTAAAAAAACACCAAGCGAAGTTATAAAAATCGCACAAAATGCCGTAAAGTATGCCAAGACTTTCACAGATGATGTAGAGTTTAGTTGTGAAGATGCGGGAAGAAGTGAAATAAGTTTTTTAAAAGAGATTGTTGATGCGGCTATTGAAGCAGGTGCAACCATTATAAATTTACCAGATACTGTTGGATATAGGCTTCCAAATGAAATTTATAATTTTATAAAAATAATGAGTGATTATGTTGCAAATAAAGCCATTATTTCAGTTCATAATCACAACGACTTAGGACTTGCTACTGCAAATAGTTTATTTGGAGTAATGGCTGGAGCTAGGCAAGTAGAGTGCACAATTAATGGAATTGGTGAAAGAGCTGGAAATGCTGCACTTGAAGAGATAGTCATGGCCATAAAAACTAGAAAAGATGAGTTTAAGGGACTTTATACAGATATAGTTTGCAAAGAAATTTATAAAACTAGTCGTTTAGTTTCTTCAATAACTGGAATGGAGCCACAAGCAAATAAATCAATTGTTGGTAAAAATGCATTCTTACATGAAAGCGGAATTCATCAAGATGGTGTTTTAAAGCATCCTGAAACCTATGAGATTATAAAAGCAAGTGACATTGGTCTTGAAAATGATAATATAGTGCTTGGAAAACACTCAGGAAGACATGCTGTAAAAAGCAAGCTTGAGGCTCTTGGATTTGAATTAAATGATGATGAGCTAAATGCAGCGTTTGAGAGATTTAAAATTTTAGCCGATCAAAAAAAAGATATTTTTGATGATGATTTAAGGGCTTTAATAACTGATGAGATGATAAAAATACCTGAAGTTTTTGAAGTTATAACACTAAGTTCAAACTCATGCAATAAAGGACACTCAAGTGCAAGCATTACAATAAGAAATAAAGATAAAATAATAAGCGATTCAGCTCTTGGAAATGGCTCTGTGGATTCTATCTTTAAAGTAGTTGATAGGATTTCAAACATTAATGGTGTTTTAAAAGATTATCAAGTAAAAGCAGTAAGTAGTGGAAAAGATGCTATGGCAAAAGCAACTGTAAAAGTTCAGTTTGAAGATAAAAAAGCTGTTTTGGGAAGTGGGCTTGATGTTGATACTATGCTTGCTAGCGCAAAAGCCTATGTTGCTGCACTAAACAGCTATTTTAATTTAAAAAAATAATTAAAACCTCTAAAATTAGGGGTTTTAAAGTATTAAATTTTCTTAGAAATTTTTAATAAAGGTTAAAAGATGTTAAAAAACATAAGTTTGTTTGTTTCAAAGCAATTGGCTATTTTAGTTGTGCTTGCTACACTATTTTCACTCTATTATCCACAAGTTGGATCAAGCTTAGTTAAAACATCGTGGGTAGTTTATATTTTAGGCATTATAATGTTTGGTATGGGGCTTAATGTAAAGGCAAGTGATTTTAAAGAGCTTTTTATAAGACCAAAATTTGTTTTAATTGGCATTGGCGCGCAGTTTATAATAATGCCATTAATTGCCTATGTTTTGGTAAAAGGGTTTAATCTCCCCCTTGGTCTTGCAATTGGTGTTGTTCTTGTTGGAACCTGTCCTGGTGGAACAAGTTCAAATGTTATTACATACTTAAGTAAAGGCGATGTGGCTCTATCTGTTGGGATTACAAGTTGCACGACACTACTAGCTCCTTTTATGACGCCTATTTTAACAAAACTATTAATCGGTCAAAGTATAGATGTAAATGTAATAGCTATGTTTTTAAGTGTTGTTAAGGTTGTGATTGTTCCTATTGTGCTTGGAATTTTAGCACATAGATTTTTACCAAAAATAGCTGGAATTTTAAAAGATGTTTTACCTATGATCTCAACCCTTGGAATAGTGGCAATTGTCATAGCTGTAGTTAGCGTAAGTGCTGAAAAAATAATAGCAAATTTAGGAATTATAGTTTTAGTAGTTGTTTGTCACAATCTATTTGGGTATCTGTTTGGCTTTTTAGTTGGCAAGTCAGTTACAAAAGATATGGCAAAGATAAAGGCTCTATCAGTTGAAGTAGGTATGCAAAACTCAGGTCTAGCAACATCTTTAGCTTTAACTCATTTTGCCACCCAGCCACTTGCCGCAGTTCCTGGAGCGCTATTTAGTGTATGGCACAATATTTCAGGTGGAATACTAGCCTCTATTTTTGCAAGGATTAAATAAATTTTACGCCTAAAAAAGGAGTGAAATTTAAAGTGCTTTAAATTTGTAAAGCACTTTTTGTTTTATAGATATTTTTCCAAAACTTCTGGTATTTTTATAGAGCCATCACTTTGCTGGTAATTTTCCATTATTGCAATTAAGGTTCTACCAACTGCTAGCGATGAGCCGTTTAGTGTGTGTGCTAAAACATTTTTTTTGCCATCTTTATAGCGAATTTTAGCACGACGAGCTTGAAAATCACGGCAATTTGAAATAGAGCTAATTTCGCGGTAGCAATTTTGTGATGGTAGCCAAACTTCTAGGTCAATTGTCTTTGCCGCGCTAAATCCAAGATCACCACTACAAAGTAGCATATGACGATGAGCTAGTCCAAGGCTAGTTAAAAGATCACTTGCGCAACTTACCATCTCCTCAAATACTTTATCGCTCTCATTAGCTTTTGTGATAGAAACAAGCTCAACTTTTTCAAATTGATGTTGTCTTATCATTCCCCTAGTATCGCGCCCTGCACTTCCTGCTTCACGCCTAAAACAGTGGCTATAGCAAGTCATTTTGATTGGCAAATTTTCACTATTTATAATCTCATCGGCGTATAAATTTGTAACTGGAACTTCGCTTGTTGGTATCAGATAAAGTTCATCTTCGTTTATTTTATAGAGATCTTCTTCAAATTTGGGAAGTTGTCCTGTGCCATAAAGAATTTCAGGCTTTACAACAAATGGGACATTCACAAGCTCAAAACCACGAGATTGGTTAAAGTCAATCATATAATTAATCAAAGCTCTATTTAGTCTTGCGCCATAGCCTTTAATGGCGGTAAAGCGGCTTCCACTAAGCTTTACACCGCGTTCAAAATCAAGCCAACCAAGTTTTTCTCCAAGCTCATAGTGTGGTTTTGGAGTAAAACTAAACTTAGGAACTTCTAAAACTTTTTTAAGTTCAACATTTTCGTTTTCATCCTCTCCAAAAGGCACATCATCATCTATTATGTTTGGGATGTGAGATGCTTTTTGATCTAGATTTTCTTGAATAGAATTTACTATTTCTTGCAATTTTTGAATATTTTGTTTATTTTCTTCAAGCTCACTTTTAAGTTCAGTTATATCTTCGCCATTTCTTGCTTTTATGCCAACTTCTTTGCTTTTTGTGTTTTGAAGTGCTTGAAAATTTTCTAGTTCAAGTTTTTTTGCTTTTAAGTCGTTATAAACAGCTAAAAGCTCTTTTAATGCCTCTTTGCTTACTTTTTTGGCGATGAGTTTTTTGTTAAACTCATCAAAGTTTGTTTCTATTAGTTTTAAATTTATCATAGTTATTCTCCATAAAATCGCTATTTTATCAAAATTTTGATTTAAATAGGCTAAAATTGGAGATTTATTTTATTTTTTAATATTTTGAAATCTTTGAATAATTCCAACTATTTTATCTAAATCTTTTTTAGAATATGGTGCTGAAATAGTTATTTTCATGTTATTTGAGTTGTCTATTAGCTCATACCATGATTTTACTTTTTTTATGGTTATATCTTTTAAATTCATAGTGTAATTTTTTTTGTAAAATCCAAACTCCATGCTTTTCGTAATTTTACCCTTATAAATAGTTATTTCTTTATTCGCTAAAAGTGAAATTGGAAAAAACATTACCCCTATAAGTATAATAGCCTTAATAAATCTTTTGTATTCTTCTTTTTCAGGCGTTAGTTTTAAAAATCCATTTTCGCATTTTGGATCATTTTTATCTAGACATTTTATTTGTATTTCACCCTCGTATGAGTAAATTCTGCCATGTTTCGAGTCTAAATTTCTAAGTGTTGCACCATAAAATTGATATTTTTGTGTTTCTAAAATTAATTTTATATATTTATCATGATAAATTCTAGGAGGTTCAGTGATTGTATCATAAATAGCATAGGTAAAAAGTATAAAAATAAAAAGCGAAAGCGAATAAGAAAAAATTTTTATTGGATAAAAAATTAACTTTGTGCCTTTTACTTTCCTAAAAGACACAAAATAAAACAAAAAAAGACCAAATATAACTGTGACGAAAATTAAAATTAATAAAACTCGCATCTAAATTTAAAACTCATCAAATTTTTATCCTGCATATTGAAAATATACAGCTAAAAAAACGATAAATGCCGATAAAATAAGCGCTAAAGGATGTATATCTCCAAGTGGGCTAGGGCGTTTAAAGATGAATTTACAACTTAAATTTGTAGCAACTGCGATAAAAATAACAAATGCTAAAAGCACTTTTATCATAAAAAATATCTGTAAATTCGAGTTAAAGTATCCACCAGCGTTGCTTCCAACCCATCTTGTCATCATAAGTCCACCAGTTAAAAGTAGCAGTAAAACACAAAATGGCATTATTTTCACTCCACTTGAAGTGATAGCTTTTTTCATTTTTTCACCAGTTTGATTATCAACTTTTTTTAAAGCCATTTTAAAAACAACAACATCAAAAAATAGATATCCCACGAAAATTATCGCACAAAATAGATGAATAATTCTAGCGTATTCATATACTCCCATCATTTCTCCTAAATTTTAAGTTAAAGTCAAAATTATAATAAACTTTTATAAATGTTTTATCTATAAATTCCACAAATTTTTCTAATTTTTTGCATATTTTTTTCTGCTACGGCTTTTGCTTTTTTTGCCCCATCATCTAAAATTTCAAAAACTTCATCTTTATGGTTCATAAAATAGTCAAATTTCTCTCTTGCATCTTTAAAATAGTCCCAAATGACTTCATTTAGATACATTTTAAAGTGCCCATAACCCTCGCCACCTTTTTCATATCTTTTTTGCAAGGCAAGTTTTTCATCTTCATTTAAAAACAGCTCAGCAATTTTATAAACATTGCAATCTCTCCACTCTTTTGGCTCTTCTAAGGCAGTACTATCAGTTACGATGCTTGAAATTTGCTTTTTTAAGGTTTTGGCATCGCTAAAAATATCAATTGTATTTTTATAGCTTTTACTCATTTTAGCCCCATCAGTGCCTGGAACTGTGGCTAAGTTTTCTTCAACTTTTGCTTGTGGCAATGTAAAAATCTCACCGTGAGCGTTGTTAAATTTAAGAGCTATATCTCTTGCTATTTCAACATGTTGAATCTGATCTTTTCCAACTGGTACAAAATCAGCACTATAGAGTAAAATATCGGCTGCCATTAAAACAGGATAACTAAAGAGATCATGTTTTGTATCAAAGCCTTTTGCAATCTTATCTTTATATGCATGAGAGCGCTCAAGCAGTCCCATCGGTGTATAAGCGCTTAATATCCAGTAAAGTTCAAGCACCTCTTTTACATCACTTTGAACCCAAAATATGCTTTTTTTAGGATCAATCCCAAGAGCTAAAAAAGCACACGCTGCTTCGTAAGTGTTATCGCTAAGTTTGTGTGCATCGCTTACACTTGTCATTGCGTGGTAATTTGCGATAAACATAAACATCTTGCTATCGCCTAAATTTTGCTTTTCTACCATCGGTTTTATACTTGCGAAATAGTTGCCTAAATGAAGTTTTCCTGATGGTTGAAGTCCGGTTAGTGTTATCAAATTTTATCCTTTATTAATTCTTTAATTTTTATAGCTACCATTTTTGGGGATCTGCCACTTACATCCACTATCAAATCAGCCACTTTTTCATACTCATCTTCTCTTTTATCAAAAAGCTTTTTTGCCTCATTTAAGTCTTTAAGAAGTGGTCTTTTGGCTAGTTTTTTTGTAGCATTTGGAGAGTTTTTTATCCTATTTATTATGCCCTCAAAGTCTGATTTTAGGTAGATAATAGTTCCAAGTTTCTTTAAATTTGGCACTTTGTAAAATCCCCCGCCTGTTGAGATAATGGCATTATCAACATTTTTTTCTATAAATTTAGCCAATTTTTTCTCTATTTTTCTAAACTCATCTTCGCCATGTTTTGCAAAAATTTCTTTTATTTTTAAGTTATACGCACTCTCTATCAAATCATCAGAGTCTAGTGGAAAAAGTCCAGTTTCTTTATATAGCGCTCTTGCGATAGTTCCCTTGCCAACGCCCATAAAGCCAATTAAAACGATATTATTTTTTCTCTTCATCGTTTTCATCTTTGTTTTTACTTCTTGGAATTAATACAAGTGGAACGCCGGTTAAATCAAAATTTTCTCTAATTTTATTCATCAGATATCTTTTATAACTAAAATGAAGTGAGCGTGGACGGTTCATTATAAGTGCTATTTTTGGTGGATTAAATCCAAACTGAACGCAGTAATAAATTTTTACAATTTTGCCTTTATCGTGTGGAATTGGGTGATTTATAGTAGCTTCTTTTATAACTTCATTTAGGCGAGATGTTTTAAGTTTTTTTGTAAAATTTGCATAAATTTCAAGTATTAAATCATAAATTTTATGAACTCTTTTTCCTTGTAGTGCTGAAACGCTAATAATTGGAGCATAACTTAAAAATTTAAATTTATCTCTTATTAGTAGTGAAATTTGATCAAAGTCTTTTTCACCTTTGTTTTCCCATTTGTTTAGAACAATTATCACACCAAGTTCAAATTTAGCTGCAAGTCCGGCTATTCTTTCATCAAGCTCTGTTAAATCCTCACTGCTATCTAAAATCAATAAAGCAATATCTGAGTTTTCTAGAATTTGCTCAGTTCTATTTAGTGCAAATTTTTCAATTCCCTCAATTTTACCACGTCTTCTAATGCCCGCAGTATCGACAAACTCAATAGTTTTATCATTATAAATAAAAGTTTCATTAACAGGATCTATCGTAGTTCCTGCAACACTGCTTACAACACTTCTTTCATCTTTAACCAAAGCATTTAAAAGGCTTGATTTGCCAACATTTACACGACCAATTATGCCAACTTTTATATTTTTATCACTTTCTACAAACTCGCCACTATCATCAAAGTTTTCTAAAAAATCTTCCAAAAATTCTGTTTCATCTGGTTTTAAATTATCTTTTAAAAGTGGATAAATAGCATCTTTTAGCTCTTCAATACCTGTGTTGTGACTAACTGAGATAGCAAAACTATCCTTTATGCCAAACTCGTTAAACTCAAAACTTCTTTTTTCATCATTTCTACTATCGATTTTATTGATGACTAAAAAAATAGGAATTTTAAGTCGCATAAGAGAATAGACTATTTTCTTATCTTCATCTTGAGGCATCATTTTGCCATCTACCATAAATAAAATTATATCGGCTTCTTTTGCTTCTTTTAGGGTTTTTTCTCTTATATTTTTAAAAAGTTCTGAGCTTTCATCAAGTCCGCCGCTGTCAATTAAAAAGCAAGTCTTATCATAAATTTCAATTTCAGTTTTGTTTGTATCCCTTGTGGTTCCACTAACATCGCTTGTAATGGCAATCCTTTGCCTTGCAAGACGGTTAAAAAGTGAGCTTTTACCCACATTTGGACGGCCAATAATCATTATTTTTTGCAAAAATTAATCCTTAATCTATTTTTAAGTTTTCATTATACTGCAAATTCGCCTAAATTTAGCTAAATTTTATTTAGTGCAATTGGTAAAATTTGATAAAAAAGCTTTTTTCCAAACTCCCCGTCTTTTTGCAAAAGCCAGTTTGCACTATATGAGTTTAACTCAGTTTTTAAAATTTCTTGACAAATTTGTTTAAAGTCATCTTCTTTTTTGTCTTTAAATTTATAACAAAACAAGTCTAAATAAAAATCAAAAGAGCCTAAAAACTCAGGTCTATTATCGTATGTTAAAATTTCTAAACCATTTCTTAGTGGTGCTTTAAAAGGCACAAATCCACTTTTATAAAGAGCGGCTTTTAAGATAGTTTTAGATAAATTTTTAGCCTCGTTTTGTGATAGGCTGCTAAAATGAACTGGACTGTCAATATAGCTTTCAAGCATTTGTTTAAAGATAAAATTTAATGCATCGTAAAAAAGCCTATCTTGTTCAAAAAGAATTTGTTTTTTTTGCCAAGTTTTTAAAAACGACCCTACATAAAAAGTGTTATAAAAATAAACTTCTAAAAGTTCTTTATCTGGGCTATTGTAAATTTCAAAAATAACTTGTCTTCTTTTTTCTTTACCTGTATCTTCTAGGAGATTTTCTGCTGTTTGAAATGAGTTTTTTTGCAAAATTTCATAAAGTAGGTTTTTATAAATTTGTATTGCAATTTGACCTTTTTGTCTTTTTAAAGTAGCTGGAGAATATGCGTTAATATAGTTTTTCATAAACAAATTCCAAATTTTATTGGTTATATTTTTTATATCACTATTTTTTACATCAAGTTTTTTAAAGATTAAATTTTGTATTTTTTCCCAAAGACCTACTAAATTTGAAAAATACATCACAATTTCAGCATTTTTTAAATCATAATTTTGAAAATATTTTTCATAATTTAGTAAAAATTCATCTTTATTTTCTTTTAAATCTGAGTTTATATTGCTATAAATAAAATCAAAAATTTCATTAATTTTTTTGTTATTTAGCGTAAAATCATAATTAAAATTTAGTGAATACGTGTCTTTTATAGTTAGGCTTAAATTAATATATAATGGATCTTTTTCATAAGTGCTTAATTTTTCTTTAATTTGATCTTTAAATTTTAGTGAATTACTAGAGCCATTTTTTGATATATTTTTTTTATCTTTTTTTGGGCTTAAATTTATAAAAATAAATATAATTGTTAAAATAACTAGCGTTGTAATGGCACTTATAATAAAAAATTGCTTTTGATCTAAAATTTCTTTGCTATCACTTAAACTAAGTGCGGCTGAGTAAAGCACTACAAAACTCATACAAAAAATAGCAAAAATTTTAACAAGTTTTAGCACTATATTTTTTAATTTTTTTTCATCCATAAATTTGCCTTTAAGTATTTTTATTAAATTAGCCGTTAAGCAAGATTATACTAAAATAGTGCTTATGAAAGAGAGAATTTTATGAATAAAAGGTTTTTGATAAGAAATTTAGGCGTTTATTATATGCTTTTAGCCTCATTTTATTTCGCACTTACTGGAGCTTTTGCTAAGGCTTTGGGAGGTGGGATGAGTTCAGTTGAAATTTCATTTTTTAGAAATGTTGTAGGGTTATTCATAATTCTTTGGGCTATTTTTAAATACGGGCATAATTCCAAAGGTGGAGCTTTGTTTTTGCTTTTTATGCGTGGATTTGTAGGCATAATTGCGATGATGGCATTTTTTTATAACATCGCTAATATTGGCTTAGCCGAAGCTTTTACATTTGCTAAAACTTCAGCTATGTTTTTGGGGCTTTTTGGGGCTATATTTTTAAAAGAAAAGCTTGGATTTTGGGCTTGGTTTGGTATACTTATAGGATTTTTGGGGATAGTTTTTATAATGCAGCCAAATTTAGGTTTTACAAAAAACCATCTTATGGGACTTTTAAATGGTTTTTTAGCAGCAGTTGCTTATATGAGCGTGCATGAATTAAGAAAAGCTTATGATACGAAAATAATAGTTTTATCTTTTATGCTTTCAGGAACTTTGGTTCCACTTTTTTGTATGGTTGCATCTGAGTTTTTTACAGTGCCTATTTATCTTGATTTTTTATTTGCAAAATTTATAATGCCAACACCTAAAATGTGGATTTTTATAGTTTTAATGGGAGTTTTTGGACTTTTATTTCAAACTTATATGACAAAGGCGTATGCTGCTTCAAGACACGCTGGAACAGTGGCTGCTGTTGCATACTCAGATATAATTTTTACTTTAATAATAGGAATTATTATGGGTGATAGTTTGCCAAATTTAATGGCTGGTTTTGGTATAATTTTAGTTATAGTTAGTGGCGTTATAGTCGCCATGCAAAAATAAAGGAAAAATATGATTTTAATAGCAGGACCGTGTGTAATTGAAAGTAGGGATTTGATATTTAAAGTTGCCAATAAGCTTGTTAAATTTAACGAAGATAAAAGGCTTGATTTTTATTTTAAAAGTAGTTTTGATAAGGCAAATAGAACAAGCATTAAAAGCTTTAGAGGTCCAGGACTTGAAGAGGGACTTAAAATTTTAAGTGAAGTTAAAAGTAAGTTTGGTTTTAAAATTTTAACAGATATTCATGAAAGTTATCAAGCAAAACCAGTAAGTGAAGTAGCTGATGTTTTGCAAATTCCAGCATTTTTATGTCGCCAAACAGATTTATTAGTTGCAGCTGCAAAAACTGAGACAATCGTAAATATCAAAAAAGGACAATTTTTAGCGCCAGATCAGATGAAGCATAGTGTTAAAAAAGTTCTTGAAACTCGTGGAGTTGATGAAAGTGGCTTTGAAGTGGCTAAAAACAATGGTGTTTGGCTTTGTGAAAGAGGAAGCACTTTTGGCTATGGAAATTTGGTTGTAGATATGAGAAGCTTGCCGATAATGAGAGAATTTGCCCCAGTAATTTTTGATGCAACTCATAGTGTGCAAATGCCTGGAGGACTTGATGGAAAAAGTGGTGGTGATGCTAGATTTGTCCCATATCTTGCAAGAGCTGCGGCGGCTGTTGGCGTGGATGGATTTTTTTATGAAACACATTTAAATCCTTGCGAAGCACTTTGTGATGGACCTAATATGCTAAATTTAAAAGAACTTGAAAAAGTTGTCGAGCAAACTTTAAAAATTAGAGAAATTTTAAGTGAAAAATAAAGGATTATTTTTTGTCATTATAGGTGCTTTATTTGAGTGTGCATGGGTTTATGGTCTTAAATTTGCACATACAAATTTGCATTATATTTTAACTATTTTTGTTGTTTTTGCAAGTACATTTTTCTTCATCCAGTCATTTAAACATCTTCCTACAAGTCTTGCATATATTCTTTATGTGGGGCTTGGAACACTTTTTGTTGTTGTGGCTGAGATAATTGCGACACAAAATTTTGATATTATTAGAACTCTTTGTATAATTACGCTTTTAATCGGCATTTTTGGCTTAAATAAAGAAAATAGCAAGGAAAATAAAAATGCATAGTTTTGCCCTTTTAATTTCTGGTGCTTTGGAAATTTTTGGTATTTTTCTAAATTCTAGGTTTCCAAAATTTAGAGGATATAGAAAATATATAGTTTTTAGTGTAATTATGGCAAATTTCGGTCTTTCACTTCTTTTTTTAAGATTTGCTATGAAGGCAATGCCAATGAGTGTAGCTTATGCTATCTGGACGGCAATTGGAGCAATAGGGGCAGTAGGAATTGGCATAGTTTTTGATAATGAGAAATTTAGTTTTAAAAAAGCTTTTTATTTAGCTTTAATAGTATTTAGTGTTATAATGCTAAAAATTTTATAAAAAAGGAAAAAAATGAAAATCATAGAGGGAAAACTCAGCATTGATGGTAGTAAAAAAGTTGCAATCATTAGCTCAAGATTTAATCATATTATAACCGATAGATTGGTTGAGGGAGCAAAAGATGCCTTTTTAAGACATGGTGGAAAAGATGAAAATTTAAGCCTTATTTTGGTTCCAGGAGCTTTTGAGATACCATTTGCATTGCAAAAAGTATTAGAAAGTAAAAAATTTGACGCAGTTTGTTGTGTTGGAGCGGTAATTAGGGGTTCTACTCCTCATTTTGATTATGTAAGTGCAGAAACTACAAAAGGCATTGCAAATGTTACTTTAAAATATAATATGCCTGTAGCCTTTGGAGTGCTTACAACAGACACGATAGAACAAGCCATTGAAAGAGCTGGAAGCAAAGCTGGAAATAAAGGCTTTGAAGCTATGAGTGGACTAATAGAGCTTCTTAGTTTGTATGAAAATTTAGGAGAGTAAATGGCTACAAGACACCAAGTAAGACAAGCTGTTGTATCGCTTCTTTATGCAAGAGATATAAACGGCGAAAATGATGAGTTTAAAGATGAGTTTTTAGAGAGTAAAAAGATAAGAAATAAACAAAAAATTTTTACTGAAGAATTGATAAATGGAATTTTGTCAAATTTAAATACTCTTGATGATGCTTTAAATGAGCATTTGAATGAGTATAAAATGAATGAAATAGGCGAAGTTGAAAGAGCTATTTTAAGGCTTGGAGCTTATGAGATTAAATTTAGTGATATTGATAAAGCAGTTGCTATAAATGAAGCGATTGAGCTTGCAAAAGAGATGGGAAGTGATACCTCACCAAAATTTGTAAATGGAGTTTTGGATAAAGTAGATAAATGAGAGTTTTAGCCTTTATTTTTATTTTTGCTAGTTTTGTTTTTAGTGGTGAGATATCGGCTACTTATGATGTTAAATTTGGAATATTTGGCAAAGTAGGAGAGGCAAAAACAAAACTTATAAAATATGAAAACAACGCCACTTATGAAATTTATATGGACGCTAAAACCACCGGGCTTGCAAATAGTTTAAGTGGTGATAGAAGAGAGTATTTTTATAGCTATGGAACTATTTATAAGGACTATTTAATTCCTAAATTTTATACACAAGAAACTAGGCGAAATAAAAAGGGTAGGCAAATAATAAGCAAGAAAAATTATAAATTTGATGAGATTAGTAAAAAGATCAAATTTGTAAGGTATAAAGGCGATGATAAGAGCCTAGAAAAAACAGATGAAAGTATTTTGGATTACTACTCGCAAAATGATTTGCTGACTTTGTTTTTTAATTTTTCAAAAATAAAAACTACTCATTTGCACTTTGCCTTAGCTGTAGCTGGAGCAAAAGACAAAGATGGATTAATTGAGATTAAAATTCCACAAGACAAGGAAAAATCACGCCTTCAAAAAGAGCTAGATACTAAATATCAACCTTATATTGTTTTTATAAATCAAAAGATTTTTTCATCAAAAAGAGGTGAGCTTCATCTTGCTTTGGATGAAAATGGGTATGCGACAAAAGCCATTTTAAAAGATGTTATTTTATTTGGTGATATCGTAGGAGAGTTAAAAGAGTTAAATTTTAGATGATTTTAGAATTTAAGCAATATATCAGAAATTAATAGATATAATTATAATCTTATTTTTTTGGATAGATGGGTGAGTGGTCGAAACCACACCCCTGCTAAGGGTGCAGCTCATAACCTGGGCTCGAGGGTTCAAATCCCTCTCTGTCCGCCATTTAGTCCCTATTATAGGGAATTTATAAAGATTTAATCACATTTTTAAAAACCCTTTGTGTATCGTTTAGTAAATTTGAATTTCTCTATTAAAATCTTTTAAGTTTGAATTAAGATAATTTACATAAACATCATAAATCATTTTAGGATTTGAATGACCTAGTAACTTAGCAAGTTCAACAGGTGTAACAATATTTTGATAAAGCATATTTGTAGCATAAGTATGACGCATATTATAAAGTCTACGATAATCTATATTAAGAGCTTTTAAAGTAGGTTTCCAAAATCTTTTAGTAAATACCTGTGTATCTCTATAAGGTTCATCATATTGAGTTTGTAAAAGATAAATATTATTTTGATAATTTTGCATATAAGATTTTAAACTATCATAAAGTAAATTTATAATTGGTATTGTTCTAATAGAATAAATTGTTTTAGGTGAATTTTCGCCAAATCTTGATCTAGTTGAATTAATATAAATAACTTTATTTTTTAAATCAACTTCATTAAATTTTAAAGACAATATCTCACCTGTTCGCATACCAGTATAAAAACCTATTTTTAAAAATAATTGATATTTATCGTTAAATTTAGTTGAATATCTTAAAATTTTAATTACTTCATCATTTGAAAAAGGTTCTATTCTTGGTGTTTTATGATGAAGTTTTTTAATAAAAATTATAGGATTTTTATTAATTTCTTCATCTTCCAGGGCAAGTTGAAAAATTAAAGATAAAGAATTTAAATAATGCTTTTTACTCTTATTACTTACATCATCAATATTATTAAGCCAAAGTTTAATTAAACTAGGTTTAATATCTTTAATAGGCATATCTTTAAAAAAAGATAATCTATTTTTAACAATACCTTTATTTTTTTCAAAAGTAGAATTCTTCCAATAATCTTTACCTAATTTTAAATATAAATCAGAATAGTAACTAAATTTCATTTTTAAAAATCCAAAAACATTTTTTCCTGATCTATAAAATCATAATAAAGCTCATCAGAATTATTAAGATTATGAATTTCTTGATTTTTAGTAAAATTATCTAAGCCACGATCTAACATCTCATTTTCTAAAATAGCTAATTTTAAAGGGTTATTAAAATCACTTTGTGGATTTGTAGCGTAAAAATACTCTTGTGTAATTTCTAAATCAGTCATAGTATAATAATTTTTATCTTTTGGACTATCATACCTATAAAAATGCTGAAGTTCTTTTTTACTCATTGCCATATTTCTATTTACAGATTTATAATAAATCTCATCTTTTTTGCTTGGTTTAGTTGGCTTAAGTCTTTGACTTAATAAAATAGGCTCTTTTACTCTCTTTTTTTGCCATATTTCACCGAATTCATCAAATATTACAATAGGTTTATTATTTTCATCAATTAAAACAGTAATTAAGCCTTTATTATAATTTTTAGTTAAACTTATTAAATCAATTCGACCACTTAATTTCCTATAAATTTCAAGGGAAATAAAAGTTAAAGACATTGTAAAACGCCTAATTCTATGTTTTAAATACCAAAATGTAATATCAGTTAAATTATCAACACTTGGATTTTTTCTTAAATCATCAAGTGTTTTAAAAATATATTTCATAACATAAGCAGTTGGATTTTTAATATCTATTGTAACTTTTGAATGAGTATCTAAAAATCTTGATTTAATAGCTAAAACACAATCATATACATATTTTTCAGGGACAAAAACAAGTAAATTTAAATGGCAAGTTCCGTCTAAATGTGGTTCTTTAGTGGTTATATAACATCTTTCATTTTTTGGTATTTTTCTAAAATGTAAAGAATTCATTATACTTCTAACTACGTTTTGAAGCTTATTAGCTCCAGCTTTTACAGTATGATTTTCATCATCAATAAATTTATTATTATAAACTAGCTTTTTTCTACCGCTTTTTAAAGTAATTTGCTTTTTTTGATGATACTCCGTAGGTAAAGTTAAAACAGCAAAAATAGGCTTTAAACCTTTTTTATTAGCGTATTTATTAAGACTTGATACACGGTTGTTAAGTTCTGCAATGTAGCGATTAGAATTATGCCACGATGAAAAATAAAAATCACTATAAGGTTTATACTCGCCATTAATAAATAAAAAATTCTCATCTAAAAACTTTTTTTGATTTTTTAGCTTTAATTTTAAGAGATTTTTATCAAAATCAGTAATACCATACATTTTCAAACCTTAGGTTACACACTTATATTATATATAGCCAAGAGCACGCCCGCCATTCCCCGCAAGCGGGGACCCCTTTCGCGGTTCGTGCGTGCTTTTAAAATAACCATTAGGACAACTTTTTAAAGGTGTATTTTCTAAATAGCAAGGAAAAACCATTACTTCATTTGTAGTTGGTAACATTGTAATAAAAATACTAAAACTATAATCGTTTATTTTTGTGCTTTTATAGGTTGTTATATCACCTAAAATAGGTATATTTTCAATAAAAGGGATTGATTTTACATTTGTTATAACTTCTTTTGAATTTATACCACCAATAAGAAAAGAATTACTATCAGTTAAAAAAACATTTGTCTTTAAATGTCTACTTGAAATTCTAGGCGTATCTGTATCATCTAGTAAATTTTCAATATAAAGATCAAGACTAAAACTAACACTATCATTTGTGATTAATACACTACTTATATTAAGCCTAAGCCCTACATCTTTATACTCTACTTCATCGCTTGTTACAGTTTGATTATTTTGCACTTCAACACGTGATTTTTTAATAGGAGTTTTAATTACACTTTCTATAACACTATCTTTATTATCTATAAGTGTAACTCTAGGATTATAAAGCAAATCAGAAACGCCGTTTTCTTTCAAAAGATTTATCAAGCTTGTAACACTATCTTTTTTTATACTCGTGCTATCAACTGTTAAAATATTTGTAATTATCTTAAAATAAAAATGGTCTAATGGATTTAAAACAGCTTCTATTTTAGGTCCAATTTCTTTTAACTTTGAATTATCTGTGCTTATAATTGTAAAACTAAGTTGTCTCAACTGATAACTTGTATCAAGTCCTTTTATAAGGCTTTCAATAGTTTTAAATTGACTTTCGGTAGTGATCAATAAAACACGATCAGAATAAACACTAAATTTAATATTTTCATTAAATAAATTTAAAGCACTTATAACATCATCTTTAGAAATATGCTTAAATTTTATAATATAATCATTTAAAATAGGATTTTCTTCAATAGTTGGATTATAAATCAAAATAACACTATCTTGAAGCATATAATCAAGACCATTAACCTTTAAAATATCTTTTAATAATCCATCCAAAACTTCAATTTTTGTAAGATCAAGAGTAGGCAAAAATACATCAAAATTAGTATTAATTTCACCACTAATCACAATATTTTTACCAGTAATTCCGCTAATCTCACCTAAAAAATCACTGAATTTAATAGTTCTAAATTCTAAAGAATATAAAAAACTATTTAAAACTAAAAGTATTAAAACTACCTTTATTTTCATCGCAAACCTCCTGTAAATCATTAATATTAGAAATAACTTTAGAAAAGTCTAAAGGACAAGATAAGTAATAATCAGCATAATTTACTGATTTCTCATCTTTTAAAAAAATATAACAATCAAAACTAGAAATTAATTCTAAAAAACTATTTAAAGACAAATCTAAACTATAATTTCTAAATTTACAAAAATGCGAATAGCAAGTTATCTTTAAATAAGTTCTTTTATCATTGAAAATTGTTGTATTAAGATCTAAATTTAGATCACTATTTTGAATTAATTGCGGTTCTTTTACACCTTGATTAGTTTGATTAATATCTTTAAATCGTTCATCAGAAATAATAGTTTCTTGTTTAGCTGGTTTAGGTTTTAAAAACTTATAACCAAAATACGAAATAAAAATAATTAAAAGTAAAAATACAATTTTACCAGTTGCATAGCTTTTATAAATCTTAGTTGAACCGCTATTATAAAGATTTGAAATTTTAGGATTAAATCTTAAATTTTCTGATTTTATATAATTTTTTTGATAATCTAAATAAGTTGAATAGACTTTATATCTAAAAAGCCTTGAAAGTATTCTTTTACCACTTGGTTGAGCCATATACATTAATTCTGTATGAACTAAATACTCCCTATTTGTTTGACGGCGAGATTGTAAAAGAAAAACTACATCAATACCAAAATGACCGTGATAACTCAAAAATCTACCTAAAGAATTATTAAATTCTTTTGTAAAAGTATTATAAGCCTCATCTAAAACAATTAAAGTGTGATGATAGTTTTTATAAATTCCTTTTTCATAGGCAAATTTATCATAATCAACTATATCGCCTAAAAAACCGCTTTCGTGTTGAGAGTTTAAAACACTTTCTTCAATAGTTGCATTAAAAAAATCAGTTTTATTAAAAGGCTTAACATATCCCTCAAATTCATCAAATTTTAAACCTACAATATTTGTATAAATAAATCTGTATTTATTTTCTTTTTTCTTAAATTTTAAATATTCCTCATAAATATCATTTACAGCTTTGTAAGTTTTTCCACTTCTTGGCGGTCCTAAAAGTAAAGTTAACATTTTTATCTACTCATCAAATTTAATAAGCTTGTAATTATGTCATTGATATTTTTTCTAACATACATAATCACTTTATAAAGCTGTAAAGCAAAATATAAACTAAGAATTGACAAAAATAAATTCATAGCATTAGAAAAAGCTAAAGCTAAACCACTTTCATGTAAAAAAGCCATTGTAGAGCTTGTAATAGTATGACTTGAAAGACCAGCAAAACTACCACTAGCAGAACTATAATCAAAAGCCTTAGGAAAATATTCTTTTATTAAATTCCAAATTTTCATCATAAACAAAATAGCATATCCAACAAAAGCGATCATAAAAACAATAAAAGAAGCATAAATAGGAATAATAAAGGCTAAAATTGTAACTTTAATACCTACTTTTTTTACAAGCCATTCAATGGCTAAAACTATAAAACCACCAATAGAATTTATTAGCCACTTCATTAAGAATTACCCCCTACCTTAAAAAGATATTTCAAAGAAAACATAATAATTTCAAAGCTAAACCAAAATGTAAAAAATATAGTAAGAATTGATTTATAAGGACTTACCAACCTACAAGGATCTATCTCAAAAATATTAGTTTTTCCACTTCCTGGAGCTGGACCACTAATTTTAAAAGGACATATACCATTAGGAATTTTAGGTTCATCAATACCACCCTTAAAGACATCTAAAGCATTATCAAAATCATTCATTAAACTATTGATATCATCTTTTACACCATTTAAAAAATTAAAAGCGTCATTTATTGAAACATCTAAATTAGACATAGCAGTTTTTAAAGCTGAAAAAGATGTAGCAGTATCAACATTAGGCTTATACTCCCATTGTGCTTTTTGCTCCGCTTTTATATCAGATACATTTTTATTTATATCATCAAGCTTAGAATTAGTGCGATCTAATTTATTGCTTATATTGTCAAGTTTAGAATTAGTATTAGATAGTTTATTATCAATGTTATCAAGCTTTGAATTAGTGCGATTTATTGCATTTTCTAAAGAACTTAAATCTGGATCATTTGCAGGTGCTGGAGTTTGATTATTATTGTTTAAATTAGTGTTACCAGTTGAGGGATCTGTAACCGTACTAGGCTTATTAATATTATTAACAACTTTTCCACTGTTATCAATAGTTATAATGTAACCAGTATTAAATTTCTTTTTTCCGCTTGGCGTATCATAATCAAAACTTAGATCTATATCTTGAACTTTTGAACCATTGCTAACATCAGTTTCCTTTATATCAACATTTATAACACTATTATCTGGAGTTGTAATAACGCCTTTATAATTAATTTTATTTCCATTTTTAGAGGTTTGTTTTATTACCATAGGTAAATTTTTAGTAGGATTATCTTTCAACATAGAATTTAGATCATAATTTAAATTTATTTCTTTATTTACATTTGGCATAGTTATTTCTTTTGTAGGAATAGGTTTACTTAAATCTTTCATTTTTGCGGCAACAAGTTGATTATTTTGCATTTTTGAAATAGAACCGTCATTAGGAAAATCAAATCTTTTTAAATTAGGTGAAATATCTACAATTTTTTGAGGAGTTTTATCAACTGATGTAGGAATGTCTTTAATTTTATTTAGATCAGTTTTACCAGTATTTTTAAAAATATGATTTGTAAAAATATCACTATCATTAATAGGCTTTAAATCAAAAATCGGCTCAGGTCCATTTTTTGTAGCTCTCATATCAACTATTTGAGGGCGAAACTCTAATAAATTTGGATTTGGAGTGTTAGGATTTGGAGATCTAAAAAGACCTTTCATAAAATCAGATAAAGCATTCCAGCCATTTTTTATAGCATCAATAGGAAGTGGAAACATAAAACCACTCCAAGAAAACAGATCATTGTCTAACTGCTCTTGTGCTCCAAAATGCTTAGATGTTTCATTAGCATAACACCCAGTTGGATATTTTAAACAAGCATTTAATTCAGCACCGTACAAATCGGCACAAGGTCCGTGATATTTCATACCTCTTTGCTTACATTCATCTTCATTAATATTAGGATCTGGTAAACATTCTTTAATTGTCCTATGACCCTCGGTTTTCCAATTTCCTTGCCTTTCTTTATAAATCATAGGTTCAGGACACCATTTAGGGCGTTCTTGCTTACTTTTACAAGTTTTAGAGTATGGATCAAGAAAGAAACCCTCAGGGCAAGGTTCACACTGTTTAGTTTCAGGATTATAAACTTCATTTTCTTGACAAGGATCAGAAATAGATCCGATTACATAAAATTCATAAGAATAAGCTTTATATCTAGAATCAGGTTTTCCGCCAGTATTCAAATTTCCTAAAAAAGAAACAATATAATACATTATTGAACCTGATATATAAAAAGAATTTTCATCAAAAGATCTATCATCATCACCACAAAGATGAGTATTACTACCATCAAATCCTTGACTAGAAGAATAATAAGTAGCCTTAAACCATTTATCATCTTTAATAAAGATAAAATCTTTACCTGATAAATTATATTTTTTATATAATCCTGGATAATCAACTTTTAAAATTTCTACTTTGAGACCAACATTTGAAAACTTTGTGCAATCTGCAAAAAGATTGAAATTTAATAATATGAAAAATATAGATATAAATTTAAGTATAGGTTTCATTTGTAAAACTTTTCTTTCAACTCTTTTAAAATATGAAAATTTGAAAAACAAGACCTAATATCTTTATTTTTTAAAAACAAAATGAGATCTATCAAAAGACAAATTAAAACTATTTTTAAAATAATTAAAATAATCAAAAGTAAAATCATTTTTCAGCCTTTCATATTTTTTTAAGAACTGCGAAAAGCGACGAAGTAAGGTGAGCTATCGCTTTTCTTGTTCGGTTCATTTTTTTATAGAGTTTTCTAAATCAAATATTTTTAACTTGGATAAGATCAATATACGAAAACTCAAAAAAATGAACTTTATTTCTCAAACTAAAACATTTACTTAACAAACGAAAGAACTACTACATACATAAAAATAGGAACAAAAAATAAAGCAAAAACACTCATAAAATAGTTAAATACATCATTATTTAAAACATCATAAATCATCTTGTAGCTCCTACGATTACTAAACCGATTAAAAAAGAAAAAGCTATTAATATAGCAGTTAAACCCATTAAAAAATTAAATTGATAGTCATAAATACCTAAATTTGGAATATAATTATTTTTATTTATATAACAGATGTTATTGTTTGATTCGTATATATAATTTGAGTAAATGTTTTGTAATGAAGCACTAGAAACAGAGGTATTATTATCAAAACCAATAAAGTAAACTTTTCCATTTTTGACGTAAAAATCCTTTATACAAATATTTAAATCTGGTATATAAATAGCATTTTCTTTCACAATATAGCCTTTAAGGGAGCAAAAAAGCTCCCATAAATTAAAAGATAAATCTCTTAACTCTACCAGCAACCATAAAAATGAAGCAAACGCCAATAATTCCAGCGAAAACATAATCAAACATTGCGTAATCTGCTTTTAATGGTTCAGTTGGAATAACAGGAGCATCGGCAGCTGTTAAAAGACTTGCTGTTAATAAGGCAGCACCAGTAGCTGCAACTTTAGCTTTTGTAGATTGTAGAAATGATTTAGCTTTATTCATTTCATACTCCTTTTTGAGAAATTGAGTTTTTAAAACTCTAAAAAACTTACCAACAAAAAAAATAATAAACTTTTTAGAATTTATTTGCGGGAGAGGGTTTGCTACTCACATTAAGGCATAAGCCCCCGCGATTTTCTACTTAGTTACTTCTTTTGAAATAAAAGGATTTTTAACAAATACTTGAAAATCCAAACTATCATCTGGGAACATATAAGCGCCCGTCCTGGTGTTTAAAAAACGATATGGAATAGCAACATACTTGCCCTTAACAGCATCAAATTTTGGCTTTAAATTTGCGTCAAAAGATATAGTTTCAGTTGATTTAATTAAATAGCCGTCTTGATCTCTACTTTCAAAAGTAATAGTTACGTCAATTGTGCTAATTGTTTCACCAGACTTTTTGTCAACTCTTGTTAGTGGGCGAACTTCGTCGCAATATCCGATTAAATAAGTGTACATAGTGTAGCTCCTTTAAAAAAAATAAATTTAAATAGTTTAATGTCATATTTAGGACAAATTATTAAAAATTTAGTCTTCATCATCACAAATAAATTCATCATCATCAGAAAAATCAAACTCAGTATCACGAAAAAATTCACGATAAAAATCAAGACCAATTTTTAAATTATCGTCATTAATTTTTTCTATCCATTCAACTTTTTCTAAATCTTGAGGTGTATTATGTTTTTCAAAAAATTCATCTTCCATACCTAAAACAGAAAAATGATCATATTCTCTTGCAAAACCTCGCCATTCTTTAGGTATAGGAATATAATCAGGTGTTATATGTTTAGCGATAATACTTTCATCTGAAATATCTTCATAATCATCAAAAAAATGATGTGCATCAAAATTATCTTTATAGTATTCTTTTTCATCATCATCATCAAAATAAAGAGACATATAACAAACCTTTTTATAAATTTGTGGCTTAGATTTAAGGGGCGGAGCTACAGCCACCCCAGAACAGTTTTACAACTTGCTTAGGTTGTCATCAATTAAGACGAATAATAACTTTTCCTGTTATCTCCCTACATATCTTTACTTTATGGCGGAGTGGTCCAAAGTTAAAGTTGATATTTAAGCTTATAAAAGCTAAAATATTTAATTAAACTATTTAATTAAAAAGTCAACTTACTTAAATAGTTTAAGTTATTTTACTAAAAAACTAAAAAGAAGTCAAGACTTAAACAATGAATAATAAAGAATTTTGTGAAAAACTGAATATTTCAGAACCAACACTATATAACTGGAAAAGGGACAAACCACTTTTATATAAAATTGTAATGGAATACAAAAACAATAATTTAGATAAAAATAAAGATTTAAGTGAAATAGATGAATTACTAAAATATTTTAATGATTTAAGTATTTTAGAAAAAGAATATTATTTATCAGAAATTAAAGCAAAAGTTTTAAAAAGGAAAATAGAAAATAAGGAATAAAATGTTTTTAAAACAAAAAACAAAAGGATTAAATAAAATAGCTAGAATTTATGAAACTATAATAATTATCGGAATAATATTATCAATTATGATCTAAAATTATATACAATAAAAAATTATTAATATAAAATATCATCATTAAAAAGTTTTTTTATCTTATCAAATTTTAAAGACTTTTCATAATAATAAAACCAATTTTGAAGCCAAGTAGGAAAAGGCTTATTTTCTCCATTCCAGCCATTTATAGTATTGTAAGATAAATTTAACAAAATAGACAAATCTTTTTTATTTAATTCTAACTTTTTTAAATAATTATTAAAATCTTTTTTAGTCATTTTAAAACCTTTTAATTAAAATGCAAAATTATATCATAAAAACATTATTAAATCAAATATAATATCAAAATAACACTAGTTTAAGCATATTTTAAGTATCAATTTGATATAATTATAACATAAAAAGAAGTTAAAAAGACATCTTAAAAAAAGGATAAAAAATGAAAATGAGTTTTTTTAAATTTGATGATGGAATGACTAAAGGTTATGTATCACAAACAGACGCGGTTTTAGGTTGGAGTGCAGAGGGTATAGAAGTTAAGTTGCCACAAGAAGAAGATTATCAATATAGTCAAGCAGGTTTTGGTTATGACAATATCATCTATGATAATGGCGATGATACAATTTATGAATTTAGAACAGAGGATGTAGATGAAACATTTATAGGCACTTATAAGGAATTTATAGAAAATTCTTTTGATTACAATAATGTTGGTATATATAGTTTAGGAAACGGATACCTATCCAACCCTTATTTTCTAGGAGCTTATATAGATGAATTTGATAATGTTGAAGTAATAGATAAAACTGATGAATATTTTAATTTTGGCGTAGCAGTAGGCGGAAAAATAAAATTAAAAATAGATAACAATTTAATAGATTGTGTATGGAGTAATGATAATTATCAAGAAAGTATAACATTTTATTATGAAGAGTAATTAAAAAATAAGGTTGCCGAAATTATTTAATTAAAATTTCAAAATCCATAGGATAACAACCTTATTTAAAAGAACCTTGACAAAAGTAAAGGTTCTTTTTTAAAAGCCTATAAGGCAAAAAGAGGGAGCGACCCCCTGCTTAAGCAAATTAATTATACAAAAAAAAGAATTAAAATAAACTGAATATATACTTTAATATAAAATACATAATTCAAAAAATAAAACAAGAAAAAAACTATAAAAAAAAGAAATGGATAAACCAAAATTTATAATAACAAAAAATAAAAACAGGAGTTCAAATCCCTCTCTGTCCGCCATTAAATTTTATCAAGAAAAAACCACGAAGAATTTAAAAATAAATACCTACTTTTAATAAATATCAAAGATTTTTAAGATTAAATTTTCATATATAAATTTAAACAGATATGGCTATGAGTAATGATAATTTTAAAACTTAAAAGGGCTATTTGATATTATCAGCATTTTACTTATATCTTTAATATTGTATTTTTTATAAATTTTATTTATAGTTTTTAATGCATAATGCTTTTAAAATATGATTTTGCCAAATCAATTAGAATTTATAATTAAAAAATAAGTGGCATAAGAAAAAGCCTTTTGCCACTAAAAGATTAAAATTTATAACTTAGTTTTACCCAAAGTTCATCTATTTTTGATTTATCAGTTTTGTTGTTTAATGTTTTTTCCTCATTAAGGCTTACCCACATTAAATTTGTGCTCAAACCCTCTAAGCAAGGAACTTTATAGTTAAGCGCTAAGCTATATCCATTATATTCTCTTTTTACATTTGCTGGGTTCATTCCTGCTTGTTTATTAGGAGTGCTATGTTTTGAAAATACATAAGCTGCGCTAGTTTTTAAGTTTTTTATGCCAATTTTTGAAAAGTCATAATCGGTTTGAAATTTATAAGTTGTCATGCCCGCTGTTGAGGTAAAAAGGTGTCCGCCTCGAACTGGTAAAAACGTGTAGCTATTTCCACCAAGTCCAGCGCTCATTATAACAGATTTGTTTTTGCTTACGGTTGTAGCAGCGGCAATAAGGTTAAATCCATTTAAGTCATAAACTCCAGCTTTTATACCATACATTTGACCATTAAAATTTCTTTCTTCTAATTGGCCTGAAGTTTTAGAGCCTCTAAAATTTGCATCAAATTTAAGGTTAAAATTTTCAAACGGCACTTTGTAGTTTGCTTCAGTATAATAAAGATGAATATCTCCACTTTTATCTTTCATATTAGGAATTGCAAATTCAACATTATTTAAATAACTATATTGAGCTGTCAAGTCTAGATTTTCAAAACTTTTATTTGTTAAGCCTAAATAATAAAGTCCATCAAATTTATGAGCTTTTGGACCAACCCCACCAAGAGTGATTCTATCTTTAAATTTTGGATATTTTCCGCTTTCATCACCCATTATAGAGCTTGTCCTACCTTGAAATTTATAAACATAGCCTAAGAAAATATCATTGTTTTCTATATCTTTAATGTTTGCTGTAGCGCCTTCAAAAGATTCTTTTAAAATTCTTGCACCATTTCCAGCAACTAAAGGAGTGTTAATAAATTGCCTTCCGATTTTAATATCACTATTTGATATTTTATAACCTAAATGAAGTTGCGATAAAACAATTCCTTTAGTGTTTTGTTCGCCATTATAAAGTAGTTTTGCATTTTTTGTGCCAATTGGAGCAAAAGCTATTTGGGCAGTTGAGCCAAGATAAAAACCATATAAATCACCTGTTTTAAGACCAAGCTCTAAAGCAAAATTTGTAATGTTTTCATTATTAAATTTGCTAGTTTCATCTGTCTTATCCCAATACCAAGCTTTAAGTTCTGAGTTAAATTTTGTATTTAATAACGCATCTTTTAAGCTCTCATTATTTGAGTTTGCAAACGCCATACTTGAAAGTGCGATAAGTAAAGTTATGCTAAATTTATGAGGTTTCATAAAAATCCTTAATAAAAAATTTATCCAAGATTATACCAAAAGTAAAATTAGTTTTACCTTTTTTACAAGAAATTTAGTTTTGGCCAAATTCCTTCATAAAATACTTATAAAATCGCTTATAGTAAGGATTTGAGCCTCTGTGTCTCATGCCGTAATTATAACATTCTATGGTTTGTTGCATATCTTTATTTTTGGCATTAAAACATTTTCTTAGGATTTTTGCACATTTTGTTAGATTGTAGTTTGGGTTAAATATATATTCAATCTCATTTAGGCTAAAATTTTGAGAGTTTAACTGTCCAAGACCAACATCTATATTAAAGCCATTTTTTAAAAGAAGTTTTGATATTTCTATTGCATAAGGTTCGTTTGATGGATTTATGGAAACTACCCATTTTGATTTGTTTAGCGAATACTGACTTGCTTTTACTCTTATGTTTTTTGTCTCTAAACTTTTAAAATAAATTGCGTTTTCTTTATTTGTTAGAAACGAAATAGCGTATGGGTTAAGATCACTTTCGATTTTTACTATTGTATAAAGAACTTTGTTAGCTATTCCTTCTTTATAAGACACATCTTTTATAGCGTATAAAATTTCTTCATAACTGTATGAAAAAAGTAAATTTATAGAAAAAAATATAAAAAATAAAATTTTCACATCCAACTCTCAACTTTAAATTTTAGTTTAAATTATAGCAAAAATTGTAAATTTTGAATTTTTATAAAAGACTTTAAGTATTTAAGCTTAAATTAAGATATTTGATTGTATAATTTCATTTCCTTTTTAAGGAAAAAAGCTTAAAAAGTTGTGGTCGCTTAGCTCAGTTGGTAGAGCGCCACCCTTACAAGGTGGATGTCAAAAGTTCGAGTCTTTTAGCGACCACCATTTTAGGTGCAGCAGTAGTTCAGTTGGTTAGAATATCGCCCTGTCACGGCGGAGGTCGCGAGTTCGAGTCTCGTCTGCTGCGCCACTTTTTAAGGTGTCTTGCTAGCTCAGTAGGTAGAGCATCTCCCTTTTAAGGAGGGGGCCGTTGGTTCGAATCCAACGCAGGACACCATCTTTTATTCTAATTTTTAATGCATCCATATATTACGTTATTTTAAAAAAGAATTTACATTTTCTGTAAAATAGTTTTTATTTTATTAAGAATATTATAAACTAATGATTATGTAAAAGTAAACATAATTTCTATAAATTTGACAAATTTGTAAAAAGATAATAAAATCAAAGCTTTAAATTTATTGTGACCCTTTCGTCTAGTGGCTCAGGACATCACATTCTCAGTGTGAAAACGGTGGTTCAAAACCCCCAAGGGTCGCCATTTTTATGAATAATTAATTTTTAGCTCTGTATATTGGCTATTGTTTAAATAAATATAAAAAGCTAGAAATTAAATCCTAGCTTTTAAAAATTTATGGTTTTAAAATTTATTCTTTTTCAACAGTAAAACTAAACGGAACACCTTTTATAACACCTTTTGAGAAAAGTTTTTTTGCATCTTGAAGTACTTTATCTCTTTCTTCATCGCTTGCTTGATCATCACTTACTGTAGCATTTACATCGTAGTATTTATTTAAAAGCTTTATTAGAGCCTCTTGATTATCAGGATTTATTTTTGAAGCTTCTTTTAGCATTATGGCTGATTTTGTATAAGCGCTTTTTCCATGAACAGGGGCAAATATTATCCTAACATTTGCATTTCTTAAATACTTTACCATTTTAGTTAGATGTTCACGACAGTCAGGGCATTCAGGATCGCTTACTATATAGGTCATAAATTTGTTATTTTTATCAAAAGATTCTATATTTATAAACCTATCTTTAGGAATTTCTTTTATTATTTCATAGGCTATTTTGTCTTGATTTGCCTTTATATCTGCGTGAAGTTTATTCATTCTTCCTTCGATTAAAGTTTTATCTTTGTCATTTCCTATAAAAACTAAATTTGAAAAGCCAATTATACTTTTTCCATCTTTGCTTACAAACATCGGCACCATTTCTCCGTTTATATCTGTAATTACAAAATTTAATCCATCAATTGATTCAAGTCTATCTACTGACATTATCTCAATTTTTTCAACATTTTTAACTATATTTTTAAGTGTGCTTTCATAATTTTTACTAAAAATTTCTTCAGCAAAACCTTGTGTAAATACTAAAGCACTCAAACCTAGGTAAAAAGCAAATTTTTTCATAGTTCATCCTTTCTAAAATTTTATATATTATAGCCATTATTGGATTAAAATTTTATCATTTTAACTATATTTTTTGCTATAATGCTGTTTTTATTAAGATTAAGGAGAATTTATGGCTTATTCTATGGGTGATTTAAAAAAAGGCTTAAAGATAGAAATTGATGGTATTCCATATAAAATTGTTGACTATCAACATGTAAAACCTGGAAAAGGTCCAGCTTTTGTTCGTGTAAAAATTAAATCTTACACAACAGGAAAAGTTTTAGAAAAGACTTTCCATGCAGGCGATAAATGTGATGAACCACATTTGGAAGAAAGACAGATGCAGTATTTATATGATGATGGTGAGTATTGCCAGTTTATGGATACTGAAAACTATGAGCAAGTTGCAATTAGTGATGAAGAAGTTGGCGATAGCAAAAAATGGATGCTTGATGGAATGATGGTTGATGTGCTTTTTCACAATGGAAATCCAATAGGCCTTGAAGTGCCTCAAGTTGTTGAGCTTAAGATTATAGAAACAGCTCCAAATTTTAGAGGTGATACTCAAGGAAGTAATAAAAAACCAGCTACTTTAGAAACAGGCGCTGTTGTACAAATTCCATTTCATATCCTTGAAGGTGAAGTTATAAGAGTTGATACAACAACTGGCGAATATGTAGAAAGAGTTAAAAAATAAGTTAAATTTCAAGGATTTTTCCTTGAAATTTTTAGCGCCCTATATCAAATCTAAAATTTCATTTTTGTTTGGGAAGCGGTTAGTCTCTTTTTTAGAAAAAATCACTCTGCCATCAACTTCAACTATGAAATTTCCATTTCCACCAGCTATTAGCTCTATATCTGCATTTGGAAATTTGGATAAAATTTCATCTTTCACACGGAAAGCTTTTGGTTCATAGTTTCAAATATTACAATATGTAATCTTTATTTTCATAAAATTTCCTTTATTTAAAAAATCAAGTATAATTATAGTATTAAATTTAAACAAAAGGAGAAAATATGAAAAAAGTTGCAATTATTTTAGCAGATGGATTTGAAGAAATTGAGGCAATCACTGTAATAGATATTTTAAGAAGAGCTGAGATTAAGGCCGTTAGTGTCGGTCTTAATAAAAAAATAGTTAATGGAACTCACGGCATAGAGGTAAAAGCAGATATGATTTTAGATGATTTAAATGTAGACGAGTTTGATATGATAGTTTTACCAGGGGGACTTCCAGGAGCTGAGTATTTGGCAAAAAGTGAAAAATTAGCTGAAATTTTAAAAAAATTTAATGATAAAAATTTAAAAATTGCGGCTATTTGTGCAGCTCCTTGGGCGCTTTCAACAGCTAAAGTTTTAAAAAACAGCTACACTTGCTATCCAGGGTTTGAGCAAAAAGTAAATCACAAAGGCTACACCGATAAAAAAAATGTAGTAATTGATGAAAACATAATAACATCAAAAGGACCAGCTACGGCGATGGAGTTTGCTTTAAATTTGGTAAAAGTACTTTTAGGAGATGATAAATTTAATGCTTTAAAAACCGAACTTTTATATAAATAAAACAAATTTAAAAAATTTATATCAAAATAGCTAAAATTTAGGTAAAATATCCAAACCAAAAGATAAATTTGGAATTTTTTTAAGGGATATAATTTGAATATCTATGTAGGTAATTTACCGTTTCGTTTAGCTGAATCAGAGCTTAGAGAAGCTTTTGAACAGTTTGGAGAAGTTAGTCGTGCTAAGATCATAAAAGATCGTGAAACAAATCGCTCAAAAGGCTTTGCTTTTGTTGAGATGAGTAATGATGATGAGGCATCAAAAGCCATAGAAGCTTTGGACAATAAAGAGCTTTTTGGTAGAGTTTTAAGAGTGAATGAGGCTCGTCCTAAACAAGACTAAATTTACTTTTTAGACCGCTTTTGCGGTCTTATCCTTTTTTAAAATTTCTTCTCATTTTTTTTGATATTAACCATATTTTTATAAGATTTTTATACAATTACATCTATAAATAAATTTTTAAAGAGAGTTTTATGAGCAAATTTACACACTTACATTTACATACTGAGTATTCACTTCTTGATGGAGCAAATAAAATTCCAGAGCTTGCTTCTATACTAAAAGAGCAAGGCGTTAATAGTGTTGCGATAACAGATCATGGAAATATGTTTGGAGCTATTGATTTTTATAAAACTATGAAAAAAAATGGCATCAAGCCAATAATAGGAATTGAAGCTTATATTCACAATCACGATGATTTAGGTGATAAAAGCGATAGGCAAAGATTTCATATTATTTTGCTTGCTAAAAATGAAATTGGATATAAAAATTTGATGTATTTAAGTTCAATGGCATTTTTAGAGGGGTTTTATTATAATCCAAGAATTAATAAAAAAATTTTAAAAGAACATAGTGAGGGTTTGATTTGTTCGGCAGCTTGCTTGCAAGGTGAGGTTAATTTTCATCTTAATGTAAGTGAAAAAAATAGACAAAGAGGTGCAAAAGGCTATGAAAGAGCAAAAGAAGTTGCGCTTGAATATAAAGAAATTTTCAAAGATGACTTTTATCTTGAAATTATGCGTCATGGCATAACAGATCAGCTAAATATAGATAAGCAAATTCTTCAAATTTCAAAAGAAACTGGTATAAAAGTAATTGCCACAAATGATGCACATTATCCATATCAAAATATGAGTGAAGCACATAATATTTATATGGCGATTTCAGGCATGAAACTTCGTCATGCCGTAAGACAATTTTATGTAAAAAGTAGCCAAGAAATGGAAAAAATATTTGCTGATATTCCAAATGTTATAGAAAATACACAAGAAATTGTTGATAAATGCAATTTAGAGCTAGATTTAGGTCACCCAACTCCACCAAATTTCAAATTTACAACAGATTATGCAAAAAATTTAAATTTAACTTTGCCAAATCCTGGTGTTAGAGATGATTTAGAAAATGATAAGGTTTTATTTGAGTATTTAAGTAGGAAAGGACTTGAAGAAAGACTTAAATTTATAGACTCATCAAAACACGAAGTTTACAAAGATAGACTAGAAAGAGAAATAAGCATAATAAATTCTATGAAATTTCCAGGATATATGCTTATAGTAAGTGATTTTATAAATCACGCCAAAGAAAAAGGTATCCCAGTTGGACCAGGTAGGGGAAGTGCTGCTGGAAGTTTGGTAGCGTTTTCATTGAAAATAACAGATATTGATCCACTTCCATATAACTTGCTTTTTGAAAGATTTTTAAATCCTGAAAGAGTGAGTATGCCAGATATTGATGTAGATTTTTGTCAAGATAGGCGAGGGGAAGTAATTGATTATGTAATTGAGCAATATGGCAGATACAATGTCGCTCAGGTTGCAACTTTTGGAAAGTTGCTTGCAAAAGGTGTTATTAGAGATGTTGCAAGAGTTTGTGAGATGCCTTATGCCGAAGCTGATAAAATGGCAAAGTTAATACCAAATGAGTTAAAAATAACTCTAAGAGATTCATTTGATAAAGAGCCAAAAATAAGATCTTTACTTGAAGAAAACATAGAAGCTAAAAAAATTTGGGATTATGCATTAGAACTTGAAGGACTTAATAGAAATGCAGGAATGCACGCAGCCGGAGTTGTGATAAGCAATGATGAGCTTTGGAACAAAACCCCTGTTTTTATCCAAACAAATAATGATAAAGGTCATCTTATCACGCAATACACAAAAGATTATCTTGAAGATGTTGATTTAATCAAATTTGACTTTTTGGGTCTTAAAACTCTAACTGTTATAAATAACGCTATAAAGCTTGTTAAAATGCGATATAACAAAGATGTCATTTGGGAAAAAATCGATATCAATGATAAAAAAGTTTATGAAACCATAAGCAGTGGAAATACTTTAGGAATTTTCCAAATAGAAAGTGGCGGTATGCAAAAACTTGCCACTGATTTAAAGCCTGATAATTTTGAAGATGTTATAGCGATGATAGCGCTATTTCGACCAGGTCCTATGGATCTTATACCAAACTTTATTGAAAGAAAACATGGAAACGCAAAAATTGACTATCTTATAGATGATATAAAAGAAATTTTAGAGCCAACTTATGGAATTATTGTCTATCAAGAACAAGTTATGCAAATCGTTCAAAAAATAGGTGGATTTAGCCTTGGTGAAGCAGATATCGTAAGAAGAGCGATGAGTAAGAAAAAAGAAGAAGAGATGAAACGCCTAAAAAAGGAGTATTTAGAGGGTGCTAAAAAAGGTGGATATGATATCAAAAAAGCCGATGAGCTTTTTGAAATGATTATGAAATTTGCCTCTTATGGATTTAACAAATCTCACGCTGCAGCTTATGCATTAATTACTTTTCAAACTGCTTATTTAAAGGCATATTATCCAGCTGAGTTCATGGCTGCACTTTTAACAAGTGAGGAAAATAACCTTGATAAAGTTGCAAGATATATAGATGAGATCAAAAGACTTAATATTGAGATTTTACCACCATCTATAAATTTATCCTTAAGAGAATTTAGCGTTGTTCAAAAAGGCGAAAAAGATGCAATTGTTTTTGGAATGGGTGCTATAAAAGGTGTTGGTCTTGGTGCGATAGAAAATATCGTAGAAGAGAGAAAAAATGGAGATTTTACTGATATTAGTAACTTTGCTTCAAGGATAGATAGTTTTAAGGTAAATAAAAGAGCGCTTGATGGACTTATAAAATCCGGCGCGATGGATTGTTTAAAACTAACGAGAAAAAATTTATTTTTAAATATTGATAATATCACAGAATCTACGCGTAATGCAAATAAAATAAAAAGCGATAAAGAAAACTCTTTATTTGCTGATTTAAGCGATGATGATATGAGTATGGAAGTTGAGGTACATTTAGAACTAACTAATGGTGAATATACTCAAAAAGATATTTTAAAAAACGAAAAAGAAGTGCTTGGACTTTATCTTTCAGGACATCCGCTTGATGATTATGTGAATGAAATAAATGAGATTGATTATACATTAACCAGTCAATTTGAAGAGCTTAATGATGTAACCGAGACTTTACTAGTAGGAAAAATAGAAGAGATAAATACAAGAATAACCAAAAAAGGCTCTAAAATGGCGATAGTTAATGTGCTTGATCTACACGGAAACTTTGAAATGGTAGTTTTTGATAACAAACTTCCCGAGATAGAAGCTTTATCAGAAACTGAGCTTGAAAGACCGTATGCTTTTAGAGTAAGAATTGAAAAAGATGATGCGCAGTATAAAATAACCTTAAATGAGTTTTTAAGACTTGATGAGGCAAAAAACTCAGATTTTAAAAAGCGAAGTTTTGCCAAAAAGGGCTTTAAAAAAGAAGAAAAAAGATTTTATGAAGAATATGTTTATACTATAAATTTAGATGAATTAAACCAAAATATAATTAATGAAATTTACAATCTTGCCTACAAACAAAATAACTTGAAAAACTCTAAAAAACTTATTTTAAGAGTTGAGACTTCAACAAAAGTATATATTTTTGAAACAAATTTCTTTGTTGATGAGAGTTTTGGTCAAAATGTAAATGAGATTTTGGTAGCGTAATTAAATAAAATTTAGTAAGAATGTATTTTAATAGCTTAGGAAAAATTCCTAAGCTATGGTCTAAAATTAAAATTTATTTTTCTACTTTTATAAGAATTTCGCCTTTTCCATTGTCGTATGCTATATAATTATAACTTATAGTTCCACTTAGAATATTGGCTTTGTTATTATAGCTTTTAAAGTCTTCTTTATTTAATGTATTTTTAAGTTCTATGTCTTGCATAATTTCTTTTTCCATTTGCCTACCATAATCACTTTTCATAGCTCTAGCCTGTGCGATATACGGAGCTGAGTTTAAAAATCCAAATGCTTTTACTTTTTTATTGGCTTCTTTGAGTGATTTTGCTGTTAGGTCGATATTGATATTTAGCTTACAAAAAGAAACTTTTTCTTCTTTATCTTTTTTTAGAAGTTCGTAATCATAGCTCGCTATTATGTCAAAGTTTTTATTAAACTCGTCTAAAAAATCATTATCAGCATCATCTATACCGTTTAATATTAAAAGTGCAGTATATGCACTTTCATCATCGTCACAGTCGTAACTACTAGCACAACCATTAAATAAAAATAAAACTAATATTGCTAAAGCTATTTTTTTAATCATTTAAACCACTCTTCGCTCATTTCGTGTGGATTGTTATTTAATAAATTTTTAATTTTTTTATCTTTTAAGATGCTTTTACAAATTTCATTGTTTGCATCGCTTCCCTGCTCAAAAGTAAAATTTTTATTTAATGTAAATTTTATACATTTTTTATTTTGTATTAAAATTTCAGCACTATTTTTATTTATGATTGAAAGTGGGACATTTGTCATTTTTGATAAATCATCCAAATCTCCAACAGCTAGTTGATAGGCAGAAATATCTGTTTGCATTGTCATGATATTGGTTTTTGCTTTTAGAATAAGAGCTTTTGTATTATTATTGCCGCAACCACACATAAAAATCATAACCATTAAAAAACTTAAAATTTTTTTCATTTTTTATTTCCTTTTTAAATAATTTAAAATTTCCATCATTTTTTGATAATTTTTATCTTTGCATCTTATAAAACAAAGAAATATATCAATAAACCAAAACACAATCATAGCTATAAATATAAACCCTATAATCATATCTAACACATCATTTTCACCTATTTCTTCTGAAATGGCTCCAAAAAAAGTGAGCATACACATTAAACCAACTTTTATTCCTCCAATTAAAAAATCTTCTAAATAAAATCTATCTACACCAAAAATACCTAGAAAAATAGACAAAATCAAACAAATTGTTGGGTTTTTAAATTTATACATCAAAATTTGCTCTTTTTGTTTATCGTCTAATGATTTTATTTCCTCATTTAGCATATAAACAGTATTTTGTGGCACATAATTTTGGATATCATAAAAAAACATATTTTCTACCTTATGATATTTAAAAATGTCTGATAATTTAACTCCTTGCACTCTTTTTGAACGCGAAAGATGTCAATAATCAAAAAAACCATGTATGCCAAAAATGCTACACCCATAATTGCATATGCTATTTGAGCAAGAAAAAGAGAAAGTAACAATCCAATAATTACTATTGCAAATGGTATGGCAATCTTTATAATACCCCATTTTATATCGCCTATATAAAATCTATCAACTCCCCAACCACCTGCAAATATAGACAATATTAAACACAATACTGGATTTTTAAATTTATAAATCATAAGTGTATTAAGTTGGCTTTCAGATAAATTTTCAAGTTTTTTATCCAAGCCATAGAGCGCACTGTTTGGTAAAACTTTACTTAAATTTTGCATTAAAATAGCGTTATTCATAATAATTCCTTTATTTTAGTATAATTTTCTTCTGATGTTTTATTAGCTAATAAAATGCCATCTACAAGTGCTACAATATACACAAGCCATGTTGGATCTATGACTGGATAGATAAAAAAGCCAATTATTACTAGAATAACAGTAGCTCCAGCATAAGCACCGCCAATGATATAATCACCAATGTAAAATCGATGAGCACCAAAATTTCCAAGAAAAATTACAAGCAAAACAATAATCAATGGTCGTTTCATATTCATCATAGATATATTGAGAGCTCTTGATTTTTCATCATCTAGATTATTTATTTTACCACTTAAAGCTAATTCATTGTAAGCCTTAGAGAACATCTTTTTTTTTATTTCTTCTGATAAAAAAATTTTATCCATCAATCTTCCTTTAAAAATGTACTATGTGAAATATAATTAAGATTTTACTTCACATAGTGTAGTTGCTTATGCAAAGTAGCTAATTTTTGCAAAATTATCTTTTTTAATGCTAGGCATTATTAAAAACCAGTCAATTATCGCCCAAATTCCAAGTCCACCCAATGTTACAAGCTTTAAAATTCCAAGCAAGATTTTACCTTGATAAAATCTATCAACTCCAAGACCGCCAAGTAAAATTGACAAAATAAGACCTAATTTAGGATCTTTTAGCTGAAGCATAGAAATCGAATCTATTTTATCGCTACTTAAATTTTCTAACTTCTTTTTTAAAGCAAGTTGCAAATCAGCAGGAACCTTATCCTTTAGCTGTAAGAAAAGTGAATTTTCCATTTATAATCCTTTTATTTAAAATATGTCTTTATATTATATGAAATAAAGTCTAAATTTTTAATAAATTTACGACTTATTTTCGCTGTTAATTATTTATTGCCTAAAAGATAAATTTATCACTAAAAAAAGGTAAATTTATGAATTACACTCAAAGAGACAAAGCAAGAATTTTAAGAGTTACGACTAGAACACTTCAAAGGTGGCGAACGACAAAGCCTGAATTATATGCTATCATAGAGGCTTCTTTTATCCTTAGAGAGGCGATTTCTTTTGATGAAGAAACAAATAAAAAAGTAAAAGAGATGATAAAAGAAGCAATTCCTGAAAATAGTTAGATTGGCTAAAAGTTAAATAATGAAAATGATTAAACGTATTTTAAACATAAAAATTTAATTTTTAAAATAAATTTTTGAAATTTAGACTAAATCTTTGAAGTCATTTAGCTCAAATAAAAGTAGATTTTCACTTCTTAAATTTATTAGTTCTTTGCTAAAGCCACTTTTTGAAAAAAGTGCTACTATGTGTGGTGAAATTCCTAGTTTTTGACATTTTAAGTCTATTAAATTTAAGATATTTTTACAAACTTTTCTCTCCTTGTATTTTACTTCGCCAACTATGAAAAAACCGTTAAGCTTAGCAAAAATGTCTATTTCAAACTCCTTTGTCCAAAAGCTGTAAATTTCAACCTCTTTTAAGTCAAGTCTTTTTTTTAAAAGCTCACAACTTAATGTTTCAAACCCTAGGCTTGAGTAATTATCAAAATCACACTTTATTTTTTCCAAAACTTCATCAAATTTGTTTCTTTTAAGTAGAGTTAAATTTGGCTCGACAAATCTAAACCAAAATCTTAAAAAGTTACTTTTAAAATGAATTTTATCGTGCATAACATATCTTCGTAAATGCCTTGGAAGCTTTTCTTTTGGATGTTTTGGAGTAGGTTTTTTCTCTCTAGTTTTTTCTAAAATTATATAATTTTTATTAAGTAAATCATTTACAATTTTTTGAGATTTATAGCGAGGAAAAATCTTATTAAGCCCGTATTTTTTCCTATCGCTTTTTGCAAATTTCATTAATGCAAGCTTTTCATCACTGCTTAAATCAAAAATAAATTCATCAAATTTATATAAAATTTCATTTTTTATAGCTTCAAAAACATTGTCATAAATTTTTGTATCACTCAAATTTTCAAAAAAGAAGTCATCAAACACAAAATGAAACTTTAAAAGTTCATTTATATTTAGATTTGGAAATCTTTTTGCTGTGATTTTTAAAGCGTTTATTCTAGTTCTCCTTTTTTAGTGCCATTTTACCAAATTTAGATATAATTTACAAAAATTCAAGGAAATAGTTTGAAGATAAATAAAGAAGATATTATTTTAAAAGAGGGCGTTTTTTATTTTGATTGGACGGCTTCTGGCTTGGCATACAGACCTATAGAAAATGAAATTTTAAGAATTTTAAAAACTTATGCAAATACCCATTCAGAAGCTAGTGAGCATGCAAGAATTACAAGCGAATATTATGAAAAAGCAAAAATTGGTTTAAAAAATTTATTAGAACTTGATGATAAATTTTATCTTTTTGCATGTGGTTTTGGAGCAACTGCAGCGATTAAAAAATTTCAAGAACTTATGGGAATTTATATTCCACCAATGAGTAGGGAGTTTTTAAAACTTGATATTAAAAATTTAGAAAATCTACCTTTAGTTTTAGTTTCTCCATACGAGCATCACTCAAACGAGATAAGTTATAGAGCAGGGCTTTGCGAGGTAAAAAGAATTCCATTAGATGAAAAAGGCGAAATTGATTTTAACGCTTTGACTCAAATTTTATCAGAAAACAGAGGTAGAAAAATAATTGCTTCTTTTAGTGTTGCTTCAAATATCACAGGCGTTTTGACTGATTATAAAAGACTTTATTTAATTGTAAAAGCATTTGGCGGGATAGTGACACTAGATGCAGCAAGTGTGGCATCTCACATGCAAATTGATCCTGGTTTTTATGATGCATTATTTATATCGCCACATAAGCTTTTAGGCGGAGTTGGATCAAGTGGAATTTTAATTATGAAAAAAGAGCTTTGTGTAAGCGATGAGCCGACTTTTGCAGCTGGTGGAACAGTGAGATATGTTGATAGAAAAACTCAAATTTATAAAATAGATAAGGAAAAGCTTGAGGATGCAGGAACACCTGGAATTACAGAGCTAATTAGGAGTTATTTAGCTTTTAAGCTTAGAAATGATATTGGACTTGAAAATATAGAAAAAAAAGAGCTTGAATTAAAAGAGTATTTTTTAGAAAAAATTTTAAGACTTGAAGATGTGATATTGTATGCCAAAGATGTTGAAAACAAACTTCCAATATTTTCGTTTAATGTAAAGGGTTTTGATCCATATACTTTTTCAACTCTTCTTAGTCAAAAATATAATGTAGAAACTAGAGCAGGATGTGCATGTGCAGGACCTTATGGACATGATTTAATGAATATGAATGATGGTAGAAATTTTTTAGAAGATGGCAAACCTGGATTTGTAAGAGTTAGTATTAATTATACACATGAAAAAGATGATATTGATTATTTAATAAGTGCTATAAAAGCAGTTATTAAGCTAAGAGAAAAAGTTAAAATGACAGGTGGAAAACATCTTTGCTAGTTTTGACTTAGTTTTATCAAATTTGGTTTAGATTTTTATATAGCTTTAAAATACGGGTAAGGGAAATTTGTGATAGAGTTTTTGCTTTTAGGGTGCGTTGTTGGTGTATGTGCTGGAATGTTTGGCATCGGTGGTGGGGGTATAATGGTTCCCATCTTTACTATGATTTTTTTAAAAGAAGGCATAAGTGATGCAATGCATTTGGCTCTTGGCAGTAGTATGTGTGCCATAATAATAACCTCATTATCTAGTTTTTTAGCCCATAATAAAAATAATGCTGTTAGGTGGGATTTGCTTAAATTAATTGTTCCTGGAATCATAATAGGAACCATGCTAAGTGCATTTATTGCCTCTTTTATACCAGCTTTTTATCTTGCTATGGTTTTTAGTTTATATATGTTTATTTCAGCCTTAAGAATGTTTTTCTCAAAAAGCGTAAGTAAAACAAGGCGAATTTATAAAAAACATATTCAATTTATCGCAGGACTTATCATAGGGTCAGTTTCAGCAATAGTATCGATTGGCGGAGGGAGTTTAAGCGTTCCATATATCGCTTCTCAAGGAGTTGATATTAAAAAAGCCATTGGAACATCTGCTGCTATAGGTTTTCCATTAGCTATTGCTGGGACTTTTGGCTATATCGTAAGTGGCTGGCAAAATACAAATTTGAGTGAGTTTATAATCGGGTATGTAAATTTAAAAGCTGTATTTTTTACAACAATTACCAGCTTTTTATTCGCACCACTTGGAGTTAAAATAATTCATAATATTAAATCACAAAATGTAAAAAAAATCTTTGGAGTATTTTTATTTATTTTAAGTATGAAAATGCTTTTTGAGTTTATCTAGGCTATAAAACTATAGTTTTATAGCACAAAAAATAAAAATACAATTCCAATAATAATTCTATAAACCCCAAAAGGAATATAATCAAATTTGCTTACAAATTTTAAAAATAAATTTATTGCCAAAAGTGCAACTACAAATGCTACAAAACCACCTATTAAAAATAGCCAAATTTGGGATAAATTTTCTTTAAAAATATTTAAATTTTTATAAGTATCATAAAAAGTTGCTGCAAACATTGTTGGAATTGCAAGCAAAAAGCTAAAACTTGCTGCTGTTTTTCTACTAAGTCCGCTTAAAAGTCCAATTATGATAGTTGCACCACTTCTAGAAGTTCCAGGAATCATTGCAAAACATTGTGAAAGACCTATTATAAATGCTTGCTTGTAAGTTATATCTTCAAGTTTTTGAGTTTCATTTTTGGGAGGATTTTTTTTACGAAAAAGTTCAACTACAATAAAAATAATACCCCAAATTATAAGCATATAGGCAGTAATTTTTGGACTAAAAAGTCCTTTTATTGATGAATAAAGTAAAAAACCTATCAATGCTGTTGGAATAAAGCCAATTATAAGTTTTATCCATAAATTTATATCTTGTTTAAGTCTTTTAAAAAACATAAAAACAACTGCTAAAATTGAGCCAAGCTGAATTACAACTTCAAAGCATTTTAAAGTATTAGTTTGCTCTAAATTTAACAGATGCGAAGTTAGTATTAAATGCCCTGTTGAACTAACTGGTAAAAATTCAGTTAGTCCTTCAACTATGCCTAAAATTATGGTATCAAATATTGTCATTTTTTTCCTTATTTTTATCTATTATGGCTTTTAAATTTGCTAAGTTTTGTGTGATTGAGTTTGGCTTGTAAGCCGCACTTACAATAGCTAAATAATCAGCTTTTTTATATAAAATTTTATCTAAATTTGAAGTGTTTATGCCACCAATTAAACAAGTTTTAATGCTTAATTTTGAAAAATCAATATTGTCTATATCGCAAATTTGAGCTTCTTTTTTTGTGGTAGAATTAAAAACAGCTCCAAAAGCTGCGTAAGTTGCACCTTCATTTTGAGCTTTTAAAGCTAAATTAATATCTCCATAACAACTTATTCCATAGATTTTATTTTTTCCCAAAAACTCTTTTGCAACATTTAAACTTGCATCATCCATTCCCAAATGAACGCCATGAGCTTTTACTTTTTTGGCTAAATTTAAATCATCATTTATTATTAAAAATGCATTAAAGTCTTCACATAAAGAGACTAAATTTCGAACAATTTTTTCATCTTTATTTTCTTTTTTGCTTCTGTATTGTATAAGTTTAATTCCTGATTCAAGCATTTCTAAAACTTGGGTAAAAATAGTGCTATCTGGGGTATAAAAGTCATCAGTTAATATATAAAGTTGGTTTTTCATGTGTAATTAAGCCCCAAGATTTTGGGGCTTTTTTTATTTAAGATCGTATTTTACTAAAATTTTATCGTAAGTTCCATCTGCTTTTAGCTCATCAATAGCATCATTAAATTTAGCTATAAGATCGCTGTGTTTTCCTTTGTTAAAAGCAAATGAAAAGCCATCACTTCCATCAGGTTCTGTGTGAAATGGCACTAAGTCAGGATTTTCTTTTAAGTATCCATAAGCTACTGATGAGTCAAATACTGCAACATCAACTTTGCCATTTTTTAAAGCCATTATTACATTAAATGGATCTTTCATAGTTGATACTTTAATATCTTTTAATTCTCTCATAGCTATTTCTTGAACTGTGCCAAGCTGAGTTGAAACAATCTTGCCTTTGATATCTTCTTTTGATTTTATAGATTCATCATTAGCTCTTTTTAAAAAAACATTTTCTGTTGAATAATAAGGATTTGTGAAGTCAGCTGCTTTTCTTCTTTGTTCAGTTGCACTCATTCCAGCTGCTACCATATCTATCTTACCGCTTTTTAAAGCCGGTATTAATCCATCAAAACCCATATTTATTATCTCATATTCAAAACCTATTTTTTTACTAATTGCATCTAGCAAGTCCATATCAAAACCAACAATTTGTGAGTTTTTATCAACAAATTCAAATGGAGGAAAACTTGCATTTGTTCCAACTTTTAAACTCTTGGCATTTGCTAAATTTAAACACGCCAACATAATTAATAAAAATTTTAAAAATTTTTTCATATCTATCCTTTTTTACTAAAATTTTATTTTAAATGATATTTTGTAAGCAATTTATTGTAAGTTCCATCAGATTTCAGTGCATCTAAAGCTTCATTTATCTTTGTTATTAAAGCTTCATTTTTGCCTTTTGCAAAAGCTATTCCAAAACCTTCAGTTCCATCATCTTCTTCAAAAAATTTAACCAAGTCTTTATTTTTGCCAAGGTATTCATTTGCAACTACTAAATCTAAAATAACAACATCTACTTTATTAAATTTTAAATTCATTATCCCAGCATCAGGTGTATTAAAAGTCTCAACCTTAGCGCCTTCTATTGATGAGGCAATTTCTTCGAACACAGTTTCTTTTTGTGCGGATACTATTTTTCCATTTAGGCTTTTTTTGTCTTTTATGTTGCTGTTTTTTAGATTTTTCAAATAAACAGTTTTTGTTTGAAAATATGGGTTTGAGAAATCTACAAGCCCTTTTCTCTCATCAGTAATACTAATGGATGATAAGCCTATATCTATACTTTCATCTTGAAGCGCTGGGATAATTTTATCAAAGTCCATTTCTTTTATTTTGTATTCAAAACCAGCTTTTTTAGCAATATCTTCTATTAAGTCAATTTCAAAACCAATTGGTTCAAAGCTCATTCCAATATATGAAAAAGGCTTATAATTTGCATTTGTTCCTACTATTAGCACTTTATTGTTTTTTTGTTCATGTGCTTTTGGTTGTTGTATTGTTGCTTCTGAATGCAATTGTTCTTGTGTCGATAAAGTCTTAGCCTCTTTTACAGCTTCAGGAGTTTCAGCATTAAGAAAGTTTACTAAAAAAAACACCGCAAAATAACTCATTATTTTCTTCATCTTTTGCTCCAAATATAAATTTTCATACCATTTTACCATAAATTCTTATTTCTTTTGCTTTTTTGAGTGTTAAATTTAACTTTTTATAAATAATGTTACATTAAAAAATTAAATGAGTTGTAATTTAATATAAACTCAATGATTTAAAACTTTGTTTAAAAAGTCTTCAAGCCTTTTATTTTCTGGATTTGTGAAAAACTCACTTGGCTTTTTATCAACTGCAATTTTTCCTTTATCTATAAAAAACACCCTACTTGCGACATTTTTTGCAAAACCCATTTCGTGTGTTACAACAAGCATTGTAATGCCTTGTTTTGCCACATCTTTCATAATGGCCAAAACTTCACCAACCATTTCTGGGTCAAGCGCAGAAGTTGGCTCGTCAAATAAAATAATATCAGGGTTTATTGCTAGACTTCTTGCTATTGCAACGCGTTGTTTTTGACCACCGCTTAGTTTGTGTGGATATTCATTTGCCTTGTCTTTAAGTCCAACTTTTTCTAATAAATTTAGCCCAACTTCTTGTGCTTTTTTTTCATTATAAATTCCTGCATTAATCGGAGCTAGAGTTAAGTTTTCAAGAACAGTTTTATTGGAAAAAAGATTAAAATGTTGAAAAACCATACTCACTTTTTGGCGAATTTTATTAATATCTGCGTTTTTATCTAAAATATTTTGATCTTTTATGTAAATTTCGCCACTAGTTGGTTCTTCAAGTCGGTTAATACATCTTAAAAATGTGCTTTTACCACCACCACTTGGTCCAATTATAGCGACAACTTCACCTTTTTTTATCTCAGTAGAGATATCATCTAAAACCTTTAATTTTCCATAATTTTTATATAAATTTTTAATTTTTATCAAATTTTCAGTCATTTTTGTTAAGCCTTGTTTCAAGTATTTTTGCTAAAAGAGTAAAAAATTTTACACTCGCATAGTAAATAACTGCTGCAAAAAGTATAGGTTGAGCTGTAAAAAGTGTAGCTTGAAGACTTTGCGAAAACATTGTTAAGTCAAATATGCCTATCATTCCAACAACCGAAGTTTCCTTAAAAAGTGATATAAACTCATTTGCAAGAGCCGGTAAAATATTTTTTATAGCTTGTGGAAAAACTACTTTTCTCATCGAAACTCCATAGCTAAGTCCCATAGCTCTTGCTGCTTCCATTTGTCCTTTATCTACGCTATTTATACCAGATCTTACTATTTCAGCAACATAAGCCGAACTGTTTAGGCCAAGAGCAATTATTGCTGCATAAAGACTATTTGACCAGGCCGCAAAAACAATAAAAGCAAAAACCATAAGTTGTATTAGTATCGGCGTTCCACGGATTAAATCAATATATTCATCAATTATGAAATTTAAAACTTTTATATTTAGAAATTTTAAAAATGCCAAAATAAAACCTAAAACTATACCTATAAAAATACCACCAACAGTAAGTTTAATCGTTATTAAATAGCTCGTTATATAAGATAGTTTTTGTGCCTGGCTTAAATCTTTTGGATATGTATAATAAACTGCTACTATGATAACTATTACAAAAAATAAAAATTTTAAGATATTTTCTTTTTTCAATCAATTGCCTTTTTAAAATTTAAACTAAAAGAATACTGAAATTTTGATATTTTTTAGCTTAAATTTAAGAAATTTATTTTTAAATTTATAAATGCCACATAGCTTTAGCAAAAAATACGATTATTATGCATAAAACTAAAGCAATAAGATGTGAAAATTTGCCAAATGGATCTGGTTTTTTTAATATGGCTACAAAATATACTGAAATAAAGGTTATAGCGCACATAAAAATAATCGTGAGAATTTTAAGACTTAGAAAAATTTGCAAATTTGAGTTAAAAAATCCTTTTGAAATACCGACATAATGACTTCCAAGCCAAATTCCACTTATTAAAAGCAGTAAAAATATCACACCAAAAACAACTCCACTTCCTTTTGTGTAGGCTTTTTTAACATTTTTATATACTTTTTCATCCACGCTTTTTTTAGAAAAAGGATAGATGATAACATCAAAAAATACATATCCTATAAAAAATATCGCACAAAGCAAATGTATAAATAAAGTAAAAAAATACATTTTAATTCCTAAAATTTTATTTTATGGAATTTTAGCAAAATTAAAGGCTAACTATAAAAATTAAATTAATTAAATTTAAAAAGATATATTTAATTTAATTTTAGATAAAATTACAGATTATTATTTTTTAAAGCTATGATTGGAGAGTATATGAATTTTAGTACATATTTAGCTATTGGGCTTTATTTTGCAATTTTGCTTTTTATAGGAAAAATTTCTTATAACAAAAATGCTGGATTAAACGAATATTTATTAGACAATAGAAGCCTTGGTCCTTTTGTTACAGCTTTAAGTGCTGGGGCAAGCGATATGAGCGGATGGATGCTTTTAGGACTTCCTGGTGCAATTTATTTAAGCGGACTTTGCAATGTTTGGATAGCTATCGGACTTACAATCGGAGCTTGGTGCAATTATAAATTTTTAGCAAAAAGACTTAGGGTTTATACAGAAGTAGCTGATGACAGCGTAACAATACCTGATTTTTTAGAAAATAGATTTAAAGATAAGACAAAAGTTTTAAGAATTGTCTCAGGACTTGTTATTTTGGTTTTTTATACACTTTATGTAAGTAGCGGAATAATTGCAGGTGGAAAAACATTTTCTAGTTTTTTTGGACTTCCTTTTGTGCTTGGAGCAGTTTTAACAACTTTAATTGTTGTTTTTTATACATTTTTTGGTGGTTTTAAAGCTGTTTGTTTAACTGATGCTTTTCAGGGTGCATTGATGTTTTTGGTGCTTATCATGATTCCTATTGGAGCATATTTTGCACTTGATTTAAGTAATACAAGTTTTTTTAAAGAAGTTATAAAATATGGAAATATTGCTTCTAGCCAGCATTTAAATCCATTTTCAAATCAGACATTTTTAGGCATTTTAGGACTTCTTGCTTGGGGGCTTGGATATTTTGGACAACCTCACATAATAGTTAGATTTATGGCTATAAGAAGCTCAAAAGAGCTTGATCAAGCTAGAAATATAGGAATTTTATGGATGGCTTTGGGACTCTTGGGTGCTGTTTGTAGTGGTCTTATAGGTTTTGTTTATTTTAATCAACAAGGAATTAATCTAAAAGACGCTGAAACTGTATTTTTGGAACTTGGTAAAACACTATTTCATCCATTTTTTGTAGGAATTATCATAACTGCTGTTTTGGCTGCTATAATGAGTACTATGTCAAGCCAGCTTTTAGTTACAGCAAGCTCAGTTACAAAGGATTTTATTTTTGCTTTTTATAAAAAAGATGTAAGTGCAAAAACTCAAACACTAATAAGTAGAATTTCAGTTGTATTTATAGCTGTAATTTCAACATTTTTAGCTTTTGTTTATAAAAATACCGTTTTAGGCGTTGTAGGAAATGCTTGGGCTGGGTTTGGTGCTAGTTTTGGTGCGGTGCTTTTATTTAGCCTATATTCAAAAAAAATGACCGCACTCTCAGCACTTCTTGGTATGGTAAGTGGTGGTGGAGTAGTTATTTTATGGATAGTTTTTAATCTATCAAGTGTGGTTTATGAAATACTTCCTGGTTTTTTTGTTTCAAGCCTTGTAATAATTCTAGTAAATAAATATAGTGAAGTTTTAGGAAAAATGACAGATGAGCCAAAGCAAAATGTGATATTTGAAGAATTTGATAAGATGAAAGCAAGAAGCAATGACAAATAATTTAGTCAAATGTCCAAAATGTGGTAATGAATTTCCTATAAATGAAAGTATAAAAGAGGAATTAAAGCAAGAATATAATGCTAAATTTTTAAGCATAAAAAGTGATTTTGATAAGAAAATAAATGATTTAAAACAAAAAGAGGCAAAATTTGATGAAAATTTACAAAATGCTGTAAATTTACAGCTTCAAAAAGAGCGTTTAAGCTTAGAAGCAAATTTAAAAAGCAAATTTGAAGCTGAAAATAAAGCCTTAATTGAAACTTTAAAAAATGACTTAAAAGAGCAATCAAGCAAAATTTCAGAGCTTAATAAACAAACTGCCGAAATTGAAGCGCTAAAAAGAAAAAATTTAGAACTTGAAGCTGAGTATAAAGCAAAAATGGAAATTTCTTTAAATGAGAAACTAAAAGATGAAAAAGAAAAAATTTCAAAACAATTAAATGATGAAAATGAACTCAAATTTAAAGAATTTGAAAAGCAAAAAGATGATTTAATAAAACAAATTAATGAGTTAAAAAGAAAAAGTGAACTTACTTCACAGCAACTCCAAGGTGAGGTTATGGAACTTGCTATTGAGGAGTTTTTAAGCGCGAAATTTCCACTTGATGAAATTTTAGAAGTTAAAAAAGGCGTAAATGGAGCTGACTGCGAACATATCGTAAAAAATGAATTTGGTATTAAGTGTGGAAAAATAATTTATGAAAGCAAAAGAACTAAAAATTTTGGCTCTGATTGGATAGCAAAACTAAAAGATGATATGCTTCAAAGTAGTGCAGATATCGGGGTTTTAGTAACTCAAACTATGCCAAAAGAACTCAATAGAATGGGACTAATGGATGGCGTTTGGGTTTGTAGTTTTGATGAGTTTAAAGGACTTTGCGCAGTGCTTAGAGAAAGCATCATAAAAATATCAAGCGCAAAAGTAAATTCTCAAAATACTGATTTAAAAATGGGACTTTTATATAAATATCTAACTTCCAATAAATTTAAAATGCAAGTTGAAATGGTTGTTGAAAGTTTTAATAATATGCAAAATAGCCTAATAAAAGAGCAAAATGCGATGAAAAAGATCTGGAAAGAAAGAGAAGTTGCTATAGAAAAAGCAAGAGATAGTGCTATTGATATGTTTGGTGAAATAAAAGGCATTGCCGGTGAAAGTGTCGCAAGTGTTGAGAGCTTGGAAATTGAAAATATCTTAGAATTAAAAGATGAATGAGTTTTTTTAAAAAATAGTTTTGGTTTTTTGTTTTGTAAATTTATCAAATACAGCGAATTATTTTTTTGTGAAATAAAATTAGTTCGTATTTAAAAATATATGAGTTTATGAAATTTGCCAAAGAGTAGGAAAAATTTAGAACTTTTGCAAATTTTTATGCTAAGTTGTTTTAAATAAAATTATAAATTTGCCACCAAAAAGGTGGCAAAAGTTTATTTAACCTCTATTTTTTTAGCAACTTTTGGAGCTACTTTTGGAATTGAAATTTCTAAAACTCCATTATTAAAAGATGCCTCTATGTTTTCGTTATCTACACTATCAGGAAGTGAAAAACTTCTACTAAATTTGCCAAAAACACTTTCTACTTTGTAGTAGTCATCTTCTTTAATTTCATTTTTAATTTTTCTTTCTCCACTTATTGAGATATGGTTTTTATCCAAATCAACACTAACATCTTCTTTTTTAACTCCTGGAAGATCAACTTCTATGTAGTATGCCTTATCATCTTCTCTTGTATTTACAGATGGAGTAAATCCAGAAATACTTTTTTCACTACTTAGTGGAAGATTGAAAAATCTATCTCCAAGTTCTGAAAAACTGATGAATGGTTCATATCTTTTAACTTTCATAATTTTCTCCTTTAAGTTAAATTATTTATTTAAATTGAGTGTATTATACTAAACTTTATAAAAAATGTCAAGTATTTTTAGCAATTAAATATTATAAGTGCTAATAAAATTTATAAATATAAATTTATTTTAAATTAATGCTTAAAATTAAACTAAAAATTTACTCAAATGTTTTATAAATTATTATAATTTAATAATTATTTAGATAAAATCAACTAATCATTATTTTATGAAAGGATAAGAATGTCTATTGAAAATAAAAAAAGAAGAGATTTTATAGGACTTTCTTTTACTGCGGTTGCAGCAGTTGGCGGGCTTGCCGGACTTGTAGCTATGAAAAAAACCTGGGATCCGCTTCCAAGCGTTAAAGCTGCAGGTTTTACAACAGTTGATTTAAGTGCTGTTGTAGAAGGGGAGCTTTATCAAACCCAGTGGAGAAAAAAACCTATTTTCATACTTAAAAAATCATCTGATATGAAACCTGATGATTCTAGGGATGTTGTAGTTGGAGATGCTAGATATACAGTTTGTATCGGGCTTTGCACACATTTGGGTTGTATTCCAAGCTTTAAAAATAACCAATTTATTTGTGCCTGTCATGGTGGGCTTTTTGATGCTAGTGGAAATGCAACTTTTGGGCCACCGCCTCGTGGGCTTGATATCCCTCCGTTTAAGATAGAAGGAACAACTTTGGTTTTAGGCGAAGTTGGACCTGAGTATGAAAAACTTGTTGGCAAAGCATAAGGAGGATTAGATGGCGAGAATTAGAAAAGCTACTAGTCTTGGTGATTGGTTTGACCAGAGACTAGCTATAAATAAGTTTTGGAAAGTTATGGTTGCTGAGTATTGGATACCTAAAAATATCAGCTTTCTTTGGGCTATGGGAGTTATCCTTTTAGCACTTTTTGTTCTTTTAATAATAAGTGGCTTAATGCTAATGTGTTATTATAAGCCTGATGCTATGCTTGCATTTGATAGTGTTAATAAAACAATTATGCAAGAAGTAGAGTATGGATGGCTTTGGCGACATATACACGCAATTGCTGCTTCAGTTACATTCTTAATTATATATATTCATACACTAACAGGAATTTATTACCGCTCTTATAAGCAAGGCAGAGAGATGATTTGGATAAGTGGTATTATACTTATGGTTGTTTTCTCAGCTGAGGCATTTAGTGGATATATGCTTCCTTGGGGACAGATGAGCTATTGGGCAGCCCAAGTTATAACTCAACTTTTTGGTGGAATTCCATTTATTGGAGATGCTGTTGTTGAGTGGATGAGAGGAGATTATGCAGTAAGTGACCCAACTTTAACAAGATTTTTTATGCTTCATGTTTGTTTGCTTCCACTTGTTGTTATAGTTGCTTTAGCACTTCACTTTTATGCTTTAAGATTTCCACATGTAAATAACCTAACAGGTGAGGAAATAGATTTTGACTTAGAAGCTGAAAAATATTTAGAAGGAAAAACAAAAGAGAGTAAAGTTATTCCATTTTGGCCTGGATTTTTGGCAAAAGACTTTTATTATGTTTCTATATTTATGGTATTTTTCTTCTATCTTGTAGGATTTAATTTTGGTTTTGCAATGGATCCTATAAATTTCGATCCAGCAAATAGCTTAAAAACACCACCGCATATATATCCTGAATGGTATTTTTTATGGGAATATGAAATTTTAAGAGGATTTTTCTTTGATGTTGGGCCTTTAAAAGCTGCTGATATCGGGCTTATTGCATTTGCTTTTGCTATGGTTTCATTAGCATTTATTCCATGGCTTGATAGAAGTGATGTTGTAGCTCCTGCCCATAAAAATAAAGGATTTTTCGTATGGTTTTGGGTGCTTTTAGTTGATTTAATACTTTTAAGTGTGTTTGGTAAATTACCTGCTGATGGCTCTACTTTTGGAATTGCAAATACTTATATAGGTTTTGTTTTATCAATGCTTTATATTATTCTAATCCTAGTTGCATTGCCGCTTGTAACTATCGCAGAAAGAAAAAGGGGTTAAGATGAAAGGGTTAAAACCATTATTAGTAGTTATATTTTTTACACTATTGTTGTATTGGGGGATAGAGCCTTACGCTCATTCAAAACTTAATCCACATGTTGATCCGGCAAATTATGATTTTGCGGCTGAAGATATAACTTTAGCAAAATCTAATGTTAAAAAAGCAGAAGAGGATGTTAGAAAAGCAGAAAAATCAGGTCTTGAAGATATGATAAAAAATGCAAAACTTGACCTTAATAATGCTAAGTCAAATTTAGATAAATACAGTGCTTTTTGGGATGAGATAAACAAAATAGATTTAACAAAAGGCAATGCCGCAACTGGTGCAGAAACATTTTTAATGGCTGGATGTACAGCATGTCACGGTGTTGAGTCAGCTGGTATGCCAGCTGCGTTAAGTGCAATGGATTCAAGTCAAGCTTATGGAGTAAATCCACCTGATTTGAGTATAGCTGGTAAGATATTTGATGATAAATTTTTAGCAGCACTTATTAAAGATCCAGTTATGGCTCAAAAGCTAGATCATAAATTTGGCGATGAAGTCCCTTATCCAATGCCTGGATTTTTCGGCGTAGGTGGTGATATAAATCAAGAATTAGCTGATATTGTTGCATACTTAAAATCAATCGTTCCAAGCGATGATGGCATAGTAGAGCTTTATGCAAATAAAATGGTTGCAAAAGATGAATTAAGCGAAAATGACAAAGCTAAATTTATAGATGGTCTAAGTAAAAATGATAAAGAAAATATCATAAATAAAGTAATCTATGCAGATGCTTGTCAAAGATGCCATGATATGAAATATGATGATGTTTATGCCGATGGAGATAAATCAAGCATTGCAGCATATCTTGGTTCAACTCCACCTGATCTTTCTATGTATATAAGATCAAGAAGTAAAGAATTTTTACATAACTTTTTGAATGATACTCAAAAGATGCTTCCAGGAACTGCTATGCCAAGAGTTGGCTTAAATAAAGAAAGTGAAACTAAAGTCATAGAATATATGGAAAATATTGGAGATAGCAAAAAAGCTGAAAGAGAAAGCTTATCTATTTACATAATGATATATTTTGTGATACTTGCTGTATTTGCTGGACTTTGGAAGAGAAAAGTTTGGTCAAGTCTTCACTAAGTTAAAATTTACCGCTTTAAACGGCGGTAAATTTTTTATACTTAAATTTAAAATTATAATAAAAGATTTATTTTATATATTTTTGTGAGAGCTATTTTTTTCTACTTTGCATTTTTATATAAATATGAAGCAGATCAATTGCTGCTGGAGTTATGCCGCTAATTTCACTTGCTGCAAATAAAGTTGGTGGGTTAAATTTATTTAGCTTTTCAACTACTTCATTGCTAAGGCCTGAAATTTTTTTAAAGTCTAAATCGCTAGGAATTTTAACATTTAACATCTCTTTCATTTTTTTGACTTCATCAAGTTGCATTTGAATGTAAAAATAATATTTGCATTCTATTAAAATTTCCTCACAACTTCTATCATCTAAATTTTCAAAAAAACTGTTAATTTGTTTTAATTTTTCTTTGTTAAAGCTTTTTCTAGCGACTATTTTTTGCCAAGTAACGATATTTGTTATTTTTTCTTCACCAAGTTTTTCTAAAAAAGCATTATTTTCATTTGATGGATTAAGTGAAGTGTTGGTTAAAAAGTCCATTCCTTTTTTGACATTTTCTTTTACTTTTTGTGAAAAATTATAAATTTCATCATCTAAAAGCCCGATATTTTGTCCATACTCACATAGTCTTAAAAATGCATTATCTTCTCTTAGTAAAAGTCTATATTCAGCCCTACTTGTAAACATTCTATATGGCTCTTTTGTTCCTTTTGTAACAAGATCATCTATCATAACACCGATATAAGCTTCATCTCTTCTTAGTATCAAAGGGCTTTTTTCATCAGCTTCAAGTGAGGCATTTATACCAGCCATAAGTCCTTGAGCCGCGGCTTCTTCGTATCCAGTTGTGCCATTTATCTGTCCAGCTAGAAAAAGTCCTTTTATCTTTTTTGTCTCAAGTGAGTGTTTTAATTCAGTAGGCTCGACAAAATCATACTCAATTGCATATCCATGTCTTACAATTTTAGCGTTTTCAAAGCCTTTTATTGTTTTAAGCATTGCTTTTTGTACCTCAAATGGAAGCGAGGATGAAAGCCCATTTATATAATATTCAGTTGCATCTTTTGTTTGAGGTTCGATAAAAAGGTGATGTCTATCGCGATCTTTAAATCTATTTACCTTATCTTCTATACTAGGGCAGTATCTTGGTCCCACACCTGCTATTTGTCCTGTAAAAATTGGAGCTTTATCAAAATTTGCTCTTATTATTTCATGTGTTTTTTCATTTGTATAAGTTATATAACAAGGAAGTTGTTTGGGATTAAAATTTTTTGTTCTTAGGCTAAATGGTTTTGGATTTTCATCTCCGCCTTGAATTTCTAAATCACTAAAATCGATACTATTTCCAAGCACTCTAGAGCAAGTTCCTGTTTTTAATCTCCCCATATTTAAGCCAAGACTTTTTAAAGAAGTTGATAAAGATTTTGAACTTAACTCTCCAACTCTTCCTGCCTCAAGTTTATTTGTGCCAACATGAATTAGTCCGTTTAAAAAAGTTCCTGTTGTAATTATTAATTTTTTAGTATAGTAAATACTATCAAGATGAGTTTTTACGCCCTGTATTTCTCCATCTTTCGTTAAAATTTCAGTTGCAATTTCTTGGGTTACATCTAAATTTTTTGTGTTTAAAAGTGTATTTCTTTGATAAATTCTATATTTATCCATGTCAATTTGAGCTCTACTTCCCCTAACTGCTGGACCTTTACTTTCGTTTAATACACGAAATTGAATACCACACTCATCAGTTGCTACACCCATCCAGCCGCCAAGAGCATCTATTTCTTTTACTAGGTGTCCTTTTGCTAAACCTCCAATTGCAGGATTGCAGCTTGCTGCTCCGATTTGTTCTGCTAAAATCGTTATAAGAAGAGTTTTTTTACCCATTTTTGCAGCAGCCAAACACGCTTCAATTCCAGCGTGTCCACCACCTACGACTATTACATCATAATTCATTTTCTATATTCCTTTAAATTTAAAGCTTAGATTTTATCAAAATTTATGTTAATTTTATATAATGTCACTTCAATTTCAAACTAAAATATAAAAAAGGAAAAATTTTGAGTTTTATTTCAGATTTGGCAAATTCAGTCATAAAAACAGAAGATATTACAAAAGAAGATGCTTTAAAGTTAGCCTGTAGTAGTGATTTAGAAGAGCTTTTAAAAAATGCTGATAAAATAAGAAAACATTTTTGCAAAAACAATTTTAACCTCTGCTCAATCATAAACGCAAAATCAGGAAAATGTAGTGAAAACTGCAAATATTGTGCTCAATCAGCTCATTTCAAAACGAATTCACCAAATTACTCACTTTTAAACAATGATATAATTTTTAAAGAGGCTTTAAAATTTGAAGAAAAAGGTGTTCACAGATTTTCTTTAGTTATGAGCGGAAAAGGTGTAAAAGATAACTCAGATGAGCTTAATAGGCTTGAAGAAATTTATAAATACTTAACTAAAAACTCTAAGATCCATCTTTGTGGTTCTTTTGGTATAGTTAGTCTTGAAACTCTTAAAAAATTGAAAAATGCAGGGCTTAAAACATATCATCACAATCTTGAAACCTCAAGACGCTTTTTTCCAAGAATTTGTTCAACCCACACTTATGATGATAGGATAAATACCATTAAAAACGCGAAATTAGCCGGACTTGATGTTTGTAGTGGAGCGATTTTTGGAATGGGTGAGAGTTTAGAAGATAGAATTGATTTAGCATTTGATTTAAAAAAGCTTAATGTCTCAAGTGTGCCTTTAAATATCTTAACACCGATAAAAGGAACTCCACTTGAGAATTTATCTCCATTACCAAAAGATGAAATTTTAAAAAGTATTGCAATTTTTAGATTTATTTTACCAAAGGCTTATTTAAGATATGCAGGTGGAAGAAATAATCTTGGCGAGTTTGTAGAAGCTGGATTAAAAGGTGGTATAAACTCAGCTTTAACGGGAGATTTTTTAACAACCAAAGGCGATGGTGTTGAAAATGATAAAAATATGGTTTTAAAAAATGGATTTGAAATTTAAAATGCAAATTTGGAGAGAATATGTTTAATGGACTTATAAGAGAATTTGGTGAAGTTGTAAAATTTGATGGAAAAACTTTAAGTTTAAAGTCAAATTTAAAGCCAAATATAGGTGATAGCATTGCTGTAAATGGAGCTTGTCTAAGTGTAGTAAAAGTTTTTGATAATGGCTTTAATGTTGAGCTTAGTGATGAGAGTAAAAGTGTTTTGGCGGTGCAGAATTTAAAAGGCAAAGTTCATTTAGAGCCTGCTTTAAAAGTTGGTGATAGAGTTGATGGACATTTTGTGCAAGGTCATATTGACGGACTTGGAGAAATTTATAAAATAACTACTTTAAAAAGCGGGTTTGATTTTTTTATAAAACTTCCTTTAAATTTGATGCCTTTGATGGCAAACAAAGGAAGCGTGGCAATTGATGGAGTTAGTTTAACAATAAATGAAGTTTTAAAAGATGGCATAAGGCTTACTATCATTGCACTAACTATGAAAGATACGCTTTTTGGTGAATATAAAGTAGGCAGAGTCGTAAATGTAGAAAGCGATCTTTTGGCAAGATATACAAAACGAATTTTGGGTTATAAGGATAAAAAAAAGGAACTTTCATGGGAAGAGATAGATCATATCTCAAGCCTTTATTAAATAATGATTTTGTAAATTTAGGCTTTACAAATATATTTGGAGGTGTTTCAAAAAAACCATTTGAAAGCTTAAATTTAGGCTCTCATGTTGGAGATATCGCAGAAAATGTTATAAAAAATAAAAAGATTCTACAAAATAATTTAGGTGTTGAAAAAATTATTTTTATGGAGCAAATTCACAGCGATAAAGTTGAAATTCTAAAAAGCCATAACCAAATTTTGCAACCATGTGATGCTGTGATTACAAATTTAAAAAATATTGCACTTTGTGTTATGGTGGCTGATTGTATGCCAGTTATTTTATATTCAAAAAAATGCGTAGCTGCTGTTCATGCAGGAAGAAGTGGAGTTTTAAAACATATTATTTCAAAAACCATAAATTTAATGAAAGATGAGTTTAAAGTAGATCAAATTTCACTTTTCATAGGACCTTTTATACAAAAAAATTGTTATGAAATAGGTGATTTAGATTTAAAAGAATTTAATAAATTTGTAGTTTTAAATGATAAAAATAAAAGATGTTTTGATTTAAAAAGTGCAGTTTTAGATGAGATTAAGAATTTAAATTTAAAAAGTGTTAAAATTTCAAAAATTTGCACGCATTGTGATAAAAACTACTTTTCATACAGAAGAGATAAAATAACTGGAAGATTTGCAGGTTGGGTGTATTTAAAGTAAAATTAAGATATTTTTGATAAAATTAAGCCTTTATTTCACACACGCAAATCCTTATTTAGTTGCAAATTTGCTAAGGTGCGTGGAGGAAAAAAACTAAATATTTTTAAGGAGAAACTCATGATTACAATGAGAGATTTACTAGAGTGTGGTGTACATTTCGGTCACCAAACAAGAAGATGGAACCCAAAGATGAAAAAATTTATCTTTGGAGAGAGAAAAGGCATTTATATTATAGATTTACAAAAAACTATAAGATATTTTAGACATACTTATAACATTGTAAGAGATGCAGCAGCTGAGGGAAAAACTGTTTTATTTGTAGGTACTAAAAAGCAAGCCGGTCAAACTCTAAAAGAATATGCTGAAAAATGTGGAATGCCGTATGTAAATCATCGCTGGTTAGGCGGTATGCTAACAAATTTTGGAACTATTAGAAAATCAATTAGAAAGCTTGAAGTAATTGAGCAAATGGAAGAAGATGGTTCAGTTGATTTACTAACAAAAAAAGAAGCTTTAATGCTTAAAAGACAAAAAGATAAATTAATTGCTTATCTTGGTGGTATTAGAAACATGGAAAAACTTCCTGATATGATGTTTATAATTGATGTTGCAAAAGAAAAAATTGCCGTTCAAGAGGCTAATAGATTAGGTATTCCTATTGTTGCTCCGCTTGATACAAACTGTGATCCAGACCTTGTAACTTACCCAATTCCTGGAAACGATGATGCGATTAGATCAATTCAGCTATTTTGCAGTGAAATGGCAGAGGCAATCAATGAGGGCAAAGCTTTAAGAGATGAAGATGGTGAAGAAAAAGTTCCTGCAACACAAGAAGAAAAAGATGAAGTTTTAGATGAGGCTATGAATTTGGATGAAATTGATGTAGATGAAATGGAGGATAAAGAATAATGGCAATAACTGCAGCTATGGTAAAAGAGCTCCGTGAGGCAACTGGAGCTGGTATGATGGACTGCAAAAAGGTCCTTGTTGAAACTAATGGCGACATTGAAAAAGCTGTTGCTATTTTAAGAGAAAAAGGTCTTGCAAAAGCAGCAAAAAAAGCTGATAGACTAGCTAGTGAGGGTCTTGCAGGTCTTATTATAAATGATAATTTCACAAAAGCAAGTTTAATTGAAGTAAATTCAGAAACAGACTTTGTTGCTAAAAATGATAAATTTATTACTTTGGTAAATGATACTTTAAAATTAATCCAAAATAATGATATTAAGGATTTAGACGAGCTAAATAAAGCAACTATAAATGGTGAAAATTTTGAAGAATATCTAAAATCACAAATTGCAACAATAGGTGAAAATTTAGTAGTTAGAAGATTTGCTACTATAAAAGGTGAAGCTATAAATGGCTATGTTCATTCAAATGGTAAAATAGCTGTAGCAATTGCTGCAAAATGCGGCAATGCTGACAAAGAAAAAGTAGTTGAGTTTTTAAGAAATTTAGCAATGCACGCTGCAGCAATGAAACCAAAAGTAATAAGCTATAAAGAGCTTGATCCAAAGTTTGTTGAAGAAGAACTTATTGCTTTAAAAGGTGAGTTTGAAAAGGAAAACGAAGAACTTGTTAGACTTGGCAAAACACTTCATCACATTCCTGAGTATGGCAGCAGACTTCAAATAGATGAAAAAGCCATAAAAAAAGCAGAAAATGAGATAAAAGAAGAGCTTAAAAAAGAGGGAAAACCTGAAAAAATTTGGGATAAAATAATTCCTGGTAAACTTGATAGATTTTTTGCAGATAACACTGTAATTGATCAAAGATGTACTCTTTTAGGTCAATTTTATGTAATGGATGACAAAAAAACAGTTGAGCAAGTTATAGAAGAAAAAAGTAAAGAGCTTGGCGATAAGATAGAGATTACTTCATACGTAAGAATTGAAGTAGGCGAGGGCTTAGAAAAAAAAGTTGATGACTTTGCAGCGGAAGTAGCAGCACAACTATAGGCTAAATATGGAACTTTTAAAGAGTGTGGGATTAAAACATAGTTTTGACTACACTCTTTTTGAAAATTTGAATCTAACTCTTTTAAGTAAGCAGAGTTTAGCTATTTTGGGGGTTAGTGGATGTGGAAAATCTACACTTTTACACATCTTATCTACACTTTTAAAGCCTGATGAGGGCGAGGTATTTTATAAGAACATCTCACTTTATTCGCAAAATACAGATGAAAAATTAAAAATTAGACGACACGATTTTGGTATAATTTTTCAGTCACATTACCTATTTAAAGGTTTTAGTGCTTATGAAAATATTGAACTTTCCACACTTCTTACAAAACAAAAAATGGATAACGAGCTTTTTAAAAAGCTTAAAATTGAAAATGTTTTAAATCAAAAAGTTGGAGAATTAAGCGGTGGACAACAGCAACGCGTTAGTATCGCAAGAGTACTTAGTAAAAAACCAAGTATTATTTTTGCCGATGAGCCAACTGGAAATTTGGACAAAGATACCGCAAGTGATGTTATGAGCACTTTATTTAATTATATAAAAAATACAAATTCCGGTCTTATTTTAGTAACTCATGATGAAAAAATCGCTTCAAATTGCGATGAAGTTTATAGACTTGAAAATAAAATTTTAAAAAAAATCAGTTAAAAAATAAAAAACTTTTTAAAACTAAGCAATTAATAATCAAATTTATCATAAAATATCATAAAATATATTATAAGAAGGAAATGCCAAATGAAAATTTTACTAAAAAGCGAAAATCCAGCAGTTTTATCAATAGTTGAAATTTGTTGTGAGAGAGCTGGTTTTGATAGACCTTATACCAAGGATGATGGTGAGTTTGATTTGGTGATAAAGGATTGTGAGAGATTGGAAGATGTAACTGATGATAAAGAAACTCTTTTTTTAATTCCAAGAAATTTTAAAGATGAGGTAGGAAATGTAAATTTTATCATAAAGCCTTTTTTACCTACTGAATTAATTAAATTTTTAAAAGATTATGAAACTAAGACAGATTTTAGTGAAGAAAAATTTTCATCAAATACCAAAGAAAATCTAAATGAGAAAATAAGTCCATTAGTAAGTGAAGAAAATTTAAGCAAGCAAATTATTTCTTTAAGAGATGAAGATAAAAAAGATGAGCTTGAAAAAATTGGCTCTTTAATAAATGAAATTGATAAGATGGATGATTCAAAAACCAATGACAAAACTCTAAAAGAAGAAGATTCTTTAGATGAAGATGAATTAGATGATTTACTTGAAAATTTAGATGATGATGTGCCTTTAGATGAGTTAATCGGCAAGCTTGATGCTGGTTTTGATGATGAGCTTACTTGCAATGAGGATGAAAAAAAAGAGCTAAATGATGCTGATATTAAGCCTATTTCTATAGATACTGAGTTGTTGGATGAAAATTTAGATGTTACAAAAGAAAATCACGATAAAGATCAAAAATCAAAGCAAGATGAAGTAGAAAAAATAGAAACTAGTAAAGATTTTAAAACTATCCCATTGGTTATGTATGATCAAAAAAATTTAGAAGATGAAATTTCTAATAAAGATGAAGAATCAAAAAAAATAGAAGAAGTCACAAAAAACGAAGAGTCAAAAACTACTGATGAGCTATCTTTTTTTGATGAATATGATGAGGTAAAACCACACAATCCTCCACTAACAGCTCTTGATATTGAAGAGCTTGATGATAGATGTGATGATAAAAATAGCCAAAATTTTGAAGATGATGAATTAGAAGATGATGAATTAAATGATTATGACCTTGATGATGAGTTTAAAATAAAATCTAATGAGTGTGAAAATAAAGATGATAAATCTTGTGAGGCAAAAGATAATGCTTGTAAAAAACAAGACTTTATTAGCTTAAATGACTTATTAAGCAAAAAAGAAAATGAAACCTCAGATGAGGATCTTAAAAAAATTGCTAAAAAAGAGATGGAAAAAGAGCTTAAAGAGGCTTTGAAAAATGGTAAATTTAAAGAGATTTTTAAAGATATGAAAATTAAAATAAAAATTTCTTTCAAAGAAGATTAATAGTGAAAAAAGCGATAATAATATCAGGACCAAGTGGGAGTGGAAAAAGCTCACTTATAAATAGACTTTTAGAAGATGAGAAAGATATCTACTTCTCTATTTCAAGCACTACAAGAAGCATTAGAGAGGGCGAAAAAGATGGAGTGAGTTATCACTATGTAAGCAAAGATGACTTCAAAAAAGGCATTGAAAATGGTGATTTTCTAGAATGGGCTCTTGTTCATAAAAACTATTATGGAACATCTTTGGTGCCAGTTCAAAAAGCTTTAGATAGTGGTAAATTTGTTATTTTTGATATAGATGTTCAAGGTTTTAAACTCGCAAAAGAGCGCTTAAAAGATGAAATAGTTTCTATTTTTATAACAACTAAAAATAAGGGCGAGTTAAAAAATAGACTTATTAAAAGAGGAACTGATTCAAAAGAAGATATAGAGCGAAGAGTTATAAATGCAGCAACTGAAATGGGGCATTTAAACGAATATGATTATCTTATAATAAATGATGATTTCAATGAGTCCTATAAGGCTTTAAAATCAATATTTAACGCCATTAGATATAATACTAAAAATTTAGATCTTAGTGATATTATTGATAATTGGATATATGAAAATTAATTTTTAAGGAGAATAGTATGGTTAGTATGCAACAATTATTAATTGTTTTGATAATTATAATTTTACTTTTTGGTGCAAAGAAAATTCCAGAACTTGCAAAAGGCGTTGGACAAGGAATAAAGGTCTTTAAAAAAGAGATGGAGAGTGAAGAAAAAACTGAAAAAGTTGAAGCTCAAAAAGATGAAGCCAAAAAAACTGATGAGATAAAAGAAGAAACAAAGGCTTAATAGTTTGAAAGATATAGTTTTCGACAAAATAAAAGAAATTTTAAAAAAAGATTTTGTTTTAGAAAAGCCAAAAGATAAAAACTTAGCTCATTATGCTACACCTTTAGCTTTTTCTTTAGCAAAAGAGCTTCGTAAATCGCCAAAATTAATAGCCGATGAGCTTGCATTAGAGTTTAAAAACAGTGACATTTTTACAGCTAGTCCCCTAAATGGATATTTAAATTTTCACTTAAAACCTGAGTTTTTAGATAAGCTTGCTACAAATGCTTTAAATTCAGGTAAAAATTTTGCAAAAAGCAAAGATAAAAAAGAAAAAATTTTACTTGAATATGTTAGTGCAAATCCAACAGGTCCTCTTCATATAGGACATGTAAGAGGGGCTGTTTACGGAGATACATTAGCAAGAGTTGGAAGATATTTAGGATATGATATCACAACCGAGTATTATATAAATGATGCTGGAAATCAGATAAACATGCTTGGGCTTTCTATCTTTATAACAGGTGCAAATAAATTTTTAAACGCAAATTTAGATTTTGAAGAAAATTGCTACAAAGGCGATTATGTAGAAAATTTATCAGATGAGGCTTTAAAAGAGTTTGGAAAAGATATTTTTAAAAATAAGCAAAATGTAGAAAAATTAAGCCTTTGGGGAAAAGATAAAATGCTTTTGCTAATTAAAGATAATCTTTTAAAGGCTAATATTAAAATTCAAAATTGGGTTAGTGAAAAAAGTTTTGAAAATGAGCTTTTCGATACTTTAGATTGCCTTAAAAAAAATGGCGGAGTATATGAAAAAGACGGTAAAATTTGGATAAATTCTAGTGCACTTGGCGATGAAAAAGATAGAGTTATTATAAGAGAAGATAAAAGGCCTACCTATTTAGCAGGCGATATCGTCTATCACTACAATAAATTTAAAAGAGGATATGATCACTACATAAATATTTGGGGAGCTGATCATCACGGCTATATAAAAAGAGTAAAGTCAAGCATTCATTATCTTGGATTTGATGAAAATAAGCTTGAAGTTATCTTAGCACAAATGGTTAGTCTTTTAAAAGATGGCCAAACTTTCAAGATGAGTAAGAGAGCTGGAAATTTCATACTTATGAGCGATGTTTTGGAAGAAATTGGAAGTGATGCTTTAAGATTTATATTTATAACTAAAAAGTGTGACACGGCTTTAGAGTTTGATGTTTCAGAACTTAGCAAAGAAGATAGTTCAAATCCTATATTTTATATAAATTATGCCCATGCAAGAATTCATCAAATTTTTGCAAAAAGTGAAAAAAAAATAGACGATATAAAAGAAGCTAGTATTTTAAATTTAAATGACGAAGCTTTAAATTTATTATTTGAAGCACTTACTTTAAATGAAGTTTTAGAAGACGCATTTTTAAGTAGAAATTTGCAAAAAATTCCTGATTATCTTAAAAATATAGCTTCAAATTTTCATAAATTTTATAATGAAAACAGAGTTTTAGGTAGTGAGAATGAAGATGCTCTTTTAAAAGTTTTTGCTGTTGTGGCACTTTGTATAAAAACTGGCTTGTCTTTGATGGGAATTGAAGCTAAAAATATAATGACAAAGGAATAAATTTTGCAAAAAGAAGAAAAAAAAGAAGTTGTTAAAAAACTAAGGGAGTTATTTAGCTCAAGAGATGAGTTTTTTAACCATCTCGATTCTAAAGCTTCAAAGATACCAAATACAGATGTTTTAGATTTTGGAGACAATAAAGAATTAAAAGAAATTTATGCAAAATTTTACTCCTATGATTACTCTATAAGAAAGCTTTTGCCTTATTTTTATAAGGCTTATGAAATAAAAATATGAAAATTGTTTTAATTTTATTTTTAGGTATTTTTCCTATTTTTGCAAACACTCTTGAAATTTATAGCGATAAAGCCATACTTACAAAAAATATTAAAGAAAATAGTTTTATAGTTCCTTTTGAGCTTGATCAAAAAGATCTTAGCATAAACTCTAATTGCAATATAGAAGAGATAAGTTTTGGAAACAAAATAGAAGATGAAATTTCTTTAAAAAAACAGAGTTTGCAAAATAGGCTAAAAGCACTAAAAGATAGTTATGAAATTATAAAAAACTCAAATTTAAACAATATAAATGATATAAAAAATTTAAGTGGCATTTTAAATGAAAACCTTACATCTCAAGCTGAAATTTTAAAAGAAATTGATAGTTTGTCTAACGAACCAGCTTTTTATACTAAAAAAGTTACAATAAAACAAAGTTGTAAAAACCCAAAAGCAACTATAAGTTATCCATTAGATGATGCCTTATTTAAAACTTTAAATAGTGTAAATTTTAAAGATGGTAAAATTTCCATAAAACAAAGTTTAATAATTTCAAATTTAAAAGAAAACCTAGATGATGTTTTTATAAAAATCTATCCATACAGCGTAAAATCAAGCAAAACTCCTGGAAAATTTACACCTACTTTTATATATAACGAGGAAAAAACAAAAGTCTTCGATGCGCCAGCTACGATGAGTATAGCTAAAAATGACTCTTTAAAAGCTTCAAATTTAGAAGTTAGCCAAAATCAAAATAAAATTAATTTTTTTGAAATTTCAAAACAGCACTTAAAAGCACTAAAAGAAAATATTATTATTTTAAATAGCCAAGTATTGGATGCAAATTTAACAAACTATATTGATGCATATAGTGGCTCAAAAGCTTATATTGCTGCTAGTTTTAGTCCTAAAAATGATATAAATGAGGCTTTGACTCAGTTTTTTTTAAATGATGTTTTTGTGCAAAATTCCTATGAAAGTAAGATATCAAAAAACAAAATTTCAACTTACTTTTTTGGACTTAATAATTTGATAGAGGTCTCAAAAATAGATCTAAATAACAATGAAGCAAAATTTAATATAAAAAATAGCTCATCAATAGATCAAAATATAACTTTTGTAACAAAAATTCCAGTAAATGTAGAGGTTGAAATTTTGGGCGATCTAAATGCAAGTGCTGACTCAAACGGTAAAATAGAAAAAAATTTTATACTTAAAAATAGCGAAGAGAAGGTTATAAATTTTGGCTATAAAGAGCTCAAAACTTCTAAATAATATAATTTATAATATTTTTGTAAATTACAGCATCGACTCTTAAGTTTATAGCATTTAGCAGGTCTTTTTCATAATTTTCAATAATTACGGCTATTTTGCTATCAAAAAGATAAAACTCAGCTAATTTTACAACTTCTTTTGCTATTGAAATATTATTTTTTTCTATAATTATAAATTTAGCATTTAATGCATTTGCCAAAATAGCTTCATTTAGATTTCTAACAATGACACTAAAAGTTTTACCACTATTTCTAGCATTTTTTATAAAATTTTCATTATATTCAAAAATTAAATTATCAAAATTTAAGATATTTTCAACTGTTTGAATTAAATTAAAATTCTCATATTCTATTAGTTTATGCCCTATTATTTGCATATTTTATTCCTTGTTTATGCACTCTTTGCAGATATAATCTCCATTTTTTATAACACTTTCTTTTATGTCGATAAAAGTGCCACATTTTTTACATTCTACAAAATTTTGTATTTTTTTATCACTGTTTTTTGGTCTTTGAAATCTTGGTAATATAAAAAAATAAACTATTGCTATGATAATTCCAAGCATTAATAATTTAGCCATTTTTCTCTCCTTTAAAAGTTAGAAATACTCTATTTTGATATCTGTTAAGTTTATAATCTTTTAAATTTTTTATCTCATTTTCTGCATTTGAGCCTTTGTATAGCAAAAACAAAGTTTCTTTGTTATAAAAACCTTTGCAAATTTCTAAAAGCAAATCAGCTCTCATTAAAGCTCTTGATGTTATTAAATCAGCCTCAAATTTAGCCTCATCTTCTATTTTTTTCGAGTGTATTATAACATTTTCAAGTCCTAAATTTATTTTTGCATATGTTAAAAAAGATGATTTTTTAATATTTGGTTCAAATAAATGCCATTTACAATCTTTTAAAACAAGAGCTAAAAAAATAGCAGGAAATCCAGCACCGCTTCCAACATCAATTGCTATTTTTGGTGAGTTTGTTATAAATTTAAGCCCATTTAGGCTATCTTGCATTACAAAATCTAAATTTTCATACTTTGTAAGGCTATGGATTTTATTAAATTTAGATAGAATTTCACCAAATTTTTTAGTTTTTTGCTTAAAATCTGGACTATGAATAATTTCATCAAAATCATTCATAAAAGATGCCCCATTTGATTTTTTTTAACTTTTAAATATCCCTCATTATAGCTATTTGGTTTAATTATTAGAGGAATTCTTTTTTCTACTTTTATAAAATGAAGTCCTTTTAATTTATCTGGATTATTCGTTAACATATTTATTTTATCTATTTTGTAGTATTTTAGGATAAAATCCACAATCTCATAAGTTCTTTCATCTGCTCTAAAGCCAAGTTGATGATTTGCCTCAACTGTATCAAGGCCTTTATCTTGCAAGGCATAGGCATTTATTTTGTTAAAAAGACCTATATTTCGTCCTTCTTGTCTTAAGTAAATTACCATTCCGCCATTTTTTGAGATGTATTCTAAACTTTTTTGAAGTTGTTCTCCACAATCACATTTAAGACTTCCAAGAGCATCTCCTGTTAAACACTCTGAGTGTATTCTTACATTTACAATTTCGTTTAATGGCTCTTTTAAAATAACTAAATGTTCTTTTTCGTTTTCTTTAAAAGTTTGCACTTTGAACTCGCCAAATTTAGTTGGTAAATTTGCTAAATTTGAGATTTTTATATCCATTTTTATCCAATCATTTGAAATTTAAGCTTGCATTATATCTAAATTTGACAGGTCTTTTATAATGAAATTAAAATATTAAAATTAAATTTTTAATAGATTATTTACTAGCTATATGATAAAATATAAACTTATTTTGATATTTGATAGATATAAAAGGATTATAGATGTTTAGAAGATTTAGAAGATTAAGAAGAAATGTAGCAATTAGAGATTTGGTAAGAGAGACACGTTTGAGTGTTGATGATTTGATTTATCCACTTTTTGTCGTTCCAGGAAGTGGAGTAAAAAAAGAAACTTCCTCTATGCCAGGCGTTTTTCAAATGAGTATTGACGAGCTTTTAAAAGAGTGCGAAGAAGTTGTAAATTTAGGTATAAAATCTATTTTATTGTTTGGAATTCCTGATGTAAAAGATAGTGTTGGAAGTGATGCATTAAGCGATGATGGAATTATTGCAAGAACTTTAAGAGCTATAAAAGAAAAGTTTCCAAATTTATATGTTATAACTGATCTTTGCTTTTGTGAGTATACTGATCACGGGCATTGTGGAATTTTGTGTGGAGACACAGTAGATAATGACGCAACACTTGAAATTTCAGTTAAGCAAGCTTTAATCCATGCTAAAAACGGCGCTGATATGATAGCTCCAAGTGGTATGATGGATGGTATTATTGAGGCATTAAGAAATGGCCTTGATGAGAATGGCTATGAGAGCTTGCCTATTATGGCGTATTCAACCAAATTTGCAAGTGCTTATTATGGACCGTTTAGAGATGTAGCAGAAAGTAGCCCTAGTTTTGGAGATAGAAAAACTTATCAAATGGATCCAGCAAATAGGCTTGAGGCTATAAACGAAAGCTTGGAGGATGAAGAAGAGGGAGCTGATATTTTGATGGTAAAACCAGCACTAGCATATTTAGATATAATAAGAGATTTAAAAGATAGAACATTGCTTCCAGTTTGCGCTTATAATGTAAGTGGTGAATATGCCTTATTAAAAGCTGGAGAAAAAGCAGGGGTGATTGATTATAAAAAAGTAATGCTTGAAACGATGATTTCTATAAAAAGAGCAGGGGCTGATTTAATTATAACTTATCACGCTAAAGAGCTAGCTAAAATTTTAAATAAATAGAAGATGTTATGAAAGATTTTTTAACGCTAAATGATTTTAGCAAAGAGCAAATTTTAGAAATTTTAGAAATTGCAAAAAATATAAAAAATGAAGTAAAAAAAGGTATTTTCACGCCTTATTTAAAAAACCAAACTCTAGCAATGGTTTTTGAAAAAAACTCAACCAGAACAAGGATAAGCTTTGAAGTTGGAATGTATCAACTTGGTGGACATGCACTTTTTTTAGATAGTAAAACGACTCAGTTAGGACGAGGTGAGCCGATAAAAGATACAGCAAGAGTAATATCATCTATGTGTAATATGGCTATGCTTAGAGTATATAAACATGCTGATTTAAAAGAATTTGCTAAATTTGCCAAAATTCCAGTTATTAATGGACTAAGTGATCTTTTTCATCCAGTTCAATTAATGGCTGATTATCTAACTATGATAGAACTTAATGCTGGTAAAAACATAGCATATATTGGAGATAGTAATAATATGTGCAACTCGTGGCTAAACTTAGCAAGCATTATGGGTTTAAATTTAAGCGTTGCAATTCCAAAAAATTATAAAATAAATGATGAAGTTTTAAAAATAGCAATGAACAATGCAAAAATAAGTGGTGCAAAAATAATAGTAACAAATGATCCAAAAATTGCAATAAAAGATGTAGATGTTGTAGCTACTGATACTTGGTTTTCAATGGGTGATGAAGTTAGCAAGGATCAAAAAGTAAGAGATTTTAAAGGTTTTTTAATAGATGAAGATTTGATGAGTTTAGCTAAAAAAGATGCGATTTTACTTCATTGCTTGCCAGCTTATAGAGGATATGAGATAAGCGATAAGGTCTTTGAAAAACATAGTAAAGAGATTTTTTTGGAAGCTGAGAACAGGCTTCATGTACAAAAAGGTATTATGGTTTGGCTTAATAAGGCGTGTAAAAACTCATAAGAGGTGAAAATGGATAAAGAAATAGAAAAAATAGAGCAAGATTTTGGAAAAGATCAAACAATTTTTGAAATTTTAAACACCGAAAATAGCGATAAAAAGACTATTATGCTAAAAAAAGGCTCATGGAAAAATAGATATCCATGGTTTGGTATAGATGAAGAAAAAAATATTTATTCAGTTTTATCGCTCAAAAGTCTAACATCACTTATAAACAGCTACAAAAATGTTGCAAGGGAGAATTTTGATTTAAAGCTTGAAAAAAGCATAGCAAGGACTTTGCCGATTGATTTTGGAGACGTTTGGAGTGTTTGTATGGAAGAAATTAAAAAACTTGCTTTATTAGAACCTGAACTTCAGGTTTCAAATTTAGATCTTGATAAAATAGTTGATAATGTAAAGCTTAAATATCCAAATTTATTTGTTGATATTGATAATATGATAAGGGGAAATGTTGAAAACTTTAAATAAAATTGATTTTGATGCGTATGCAAAATATTCAAAACCAGGACCAAGATACACAAGCTATCCAACTGCTTTGGAATTTAGTGAAAAATTTACCTATGATGAGTATTTAAACGAGTTAAAAAAGCAAGATAGAAATAGACCACTTTCTTTGTATTTTCATCTTCCATTTTGTCGTTCTGCCTGTTATTTTTGTGGATGCAATGTAATTTATACAAGTAAAAAAGACAAAATGACAAGATATCTTGATTATGTTGAAAAAGAGCTTTTACTTTTAAGTAAAGTTGTAGATACTTCAAGAGTTGTAGCTCAAATGCACTTTGGTGGTGGAACACCTACATTTTATGATGCACAAAGCCTTGATAGATTAATAATATCTATAAAAAAATATTTTAAAAATTTTAGCGATGATGCAGAGATTAGCTGCGAGATTGATCCTAGATTTTTAACAGAAGAACAAAGTGATGTTTTGATAAAACATGGCTTTAATAGGATAAGTTTTGGAGTTCAAGATTTTAATGAAAAAGTTCAAAAAGAAATTCACAGAATCCAGTCTTTTGAACTAACTAAAAATGCCATTGATATGGTTAGAAAAAAAGGAATAACTTCGGTTAATATTGATCTAATTTATGGACTTCCTTATCAAAATTTAGAAACCTTTAAAGAAACTCTAAGATTATCACTTGAGTTAAATCCTGATAGATATGCAATTTTTAATTATGCACATGTTCCATGGATTAAAAAATCTATGAGAAAATTTGATGAAACAACTCTTCCTCATCCTAGTGTTAAGCTTGAAATTTTAAAATTTACACACGATTATTTAACATCAAATGGCTATAAAATGATTGGCATGGATCACTACGCAAAGCCAGAAGATGAGCTTTTTAAAGCCTTAGAAGATGGTAGTTTGCATAGAAATTTTCAAGGATATACAACCAAAGGCGGTGCGGATTTAATAGGCATAGGACTTACAAGCATTGGCGAGGGCGTTAGGCACTATGGACAAAACTCTAAAGATTTAAAAGAGTATGAAGAAGCAATTGATAATGGAAAACTACCATATTGTAAAGGAGTTTTACTAAATGAAGAAGATATTTTAAGGAAAGAAGTTATAATGAGTTTAATGAGTAATTTCTACCTTGATATCAAAAAAATTGAAACTAAATTTAGTATAAATTTTAAAGAGCACTTTAAAGAAAGTTTAGAAGAGTTAAAAGAATTAAGCGAATTTGTTGAGGTTAGCGATGAGGCTATAAAAGTAAATCCAACAGGCACTTTACTTATAAGAAATATCGCAATGTGCTTTGATGAATATATGAAAAATATAGCAAATAAGAGGTTTTCAAAAACAGTATGATAAAAGAAATTTCAAATGAATGTATAAAGTGTGGTAAATGTATACAAGTTTGTACGATTTATAATATAAACCGCGATGAAACAACATCTCCAAGAGGATTTTTGGATCTTTTAGGAGCTTATAAGGATGGGAATTTAGCTCTTGATAAAAATTTAAAAACTATATTTGAGAGTTGTTTTTTGTGCACAAATTGTGTTGATGCATGTCCAAAAAGCATAAAAACAGATGCTGCGATTGAAAACGTGAGAGTTGATATCGCTAAAAAGTATGGTATTGCGTGGTATAAAAAGATGGCTTTTTGGTTTTTAAGTCATAGAAAAGTTTTAGATATTTGTGCAAGAATGGGATATGTTTTTCAAAGCTGTGGCTTTAAAATAAAAAAAGAAAATTTTTCAAATTCTATGAAGCCACGATTTAAAATGCCTCTTGTAAAAAAAGAAAGATTGCTTCCAACTGCATCTAAAAAAAGCTTTTTAAACTCACATGAAGAGTTTATAGATAATGGCGGAGAAAAAACAATTGGACTTTTTATCGGCTGTATGGGAAATTATGCTTATACAAATATTGGAGAAAGTATTTTAAAAATTTGCCAAAGTCTAAAAATAAATTTAGATTTAATGAAAAAGCAAGTTTGTTGTGGTGCGGCCATGTATTTTACTGGAGATAATAAAACTACAAAAAAACTTGCTAAGAAAAACATAGTTTATTTTGAAGAAATGCTTAAAAAAGTTGATGCCATTATAATACCTGAAGCCACCTGTTCTGGTATGATAAAGGTTGATTACGCTCATTTGTTTTATGATGAGCCAAGCTGGCAAGAAAGAGCTATAAAATTGCAAGATAAGATATTTTTAGCAAGTGAGTATTTTTACAAACACACAAATTTAAAAGAAATTTTAGCAAAAAAAGAAAAACTAAATTTAAAAATTACCTATCACGATCCATGCCATGCTAAAAAAATGCAAGGTGTTTTCAAAGAACCACGTGAACTTTTATCTAATAATTTTACTCTTTTAGAGATGGAAAATCCTGATATGTGCTGTGGATTTGGTGGGGTTACAATGCAGACAAATAATTATCACTTAAGTAAAACTGCAGGCCTTAAAAAAGCCCCGATGATACAAAAAACAAAGGCAGATTTTGTAAGTGCTGAGTGTAGTGCCTGTAGAATGCAACTAAACAACTCTTTAAATTTAATATCATCAGATATAAGGTGTGTTAATCCAGTTGAATTAATTGCCAAAGCTCTTACTTTTTAATAAATATTATCAAAAAGTAAGTAAAGTGTTTAATTAAGTACCTTATAATTTCTCCATATTATTTAAAGGAGAAATTATGGTAAATTTACAAGAAAAATATAATTTATTTATTGGTGGTGAGTTTGTAAAATCAAGTGCCAATGAAACACTTGAGGTTTTCAATCCAGCAAATGGTAAAAAACTTGCAGACATTACCGATGCTACAAAAGAAGATGTTGATTTGGCTGTAAAAGCAGCGAGAAAAGCTTTTGAAAAGTTTAGACGATCGACTGTTAATGAACGCTCAGAAATATTAAACAAAATCGCAGACATTATAGATGAAAATAAAGAATTTTTAGCAAAAGTTGAATCTATGGATAACGGAAAGCCAATTAGAGAAACTTTAAATGTTGATATTCCTTATGCTGCTGATCATTTTAGATATTTTGCTGGTGTTATTTTAGCACAAGAAGGTAGTGCAAATGTTCTAAACGAACAAATTTTAAGTATGGTTTTAAGAGAGCCAATTGGTGTTGTAGGACAAATTGTTCCTTGGAATTTTCCATTTTTAATGGCAGCATGGAAATTAGCACCAGTTATCGCAGCCGGTGATACAACTGTTTTTAAACCGTCAAGCGAAACAAGCTTAAGTGTTTTAGAGCTTATGAGACTTATTAAAGATGTTTTACCAAAAGGTATTGTAAATGTGATTACTGGAAAAGGTAGTAAATCAGGTGAGTGGTTAAAAAATCATCCAGATCTTGATAAATTGGCTTTTACAGGTTCAACTGAAGTTGGTAGAGATATCGGAATAGCTGCTGCAAAAAGGATAATCCCTTCAACTCTTGAATTAGGTGGAAAAAGTGCAAACATAATATATGCTGATGCAGATATTGAAAAAGCTCTTGATGGCGTTCAAATGGGCATTTTGTTTAATCAAGGTCAAGTTTGTTGTGCTGGAAGTAGAATTTTTGTTGAAGAAAGTATTTATGATGAGTTTATTGAAAAAGCAGTAGAGAAATTTAAAAATATAAAAATGGGTGACCCGCTTGATCCAAATACTCAAATGGGTGCACAAATTAATAAAAAACAAGCCGATAAAATTTTAAGTTATATGGATATTGCTTTAAGTGAAGGTGCAAAAATTGCAGTTGGTGGTAAAAGATCAGCTGCTGGAGATGCTTTTGTAGAGCCAACTTTGATAGTAAATGCTAGAAATGATATGAGAGTTGCACAAGAAGAAATTTTTGGACCAGTAGGCGTTGTTATTAAGTTTAAAAACGAAGATGAACTTATAAAAATGGTAAATGACAGTGAGTATGGTTTAGGCGGCGGCGTCTTTACAAAAGATATTACAAAAGCGTTAAGAACAGCAAGAAATATGGAAACTGGAAGAGTTTGGATAAATTGTTATAATCAAATTCCAGCAGGTGCACCATTTGGTGGATATAAAAACTCAGGAATTGGTAGAGAAACACATAAAATGATTCTTGAGCATTACACTCAAGCAAAAAATATAATGGTAGATTTAACAGGAAAAACATCTGGTCTGTATTAATAAGTTAATAAAGTAACCCCTTTTATAGACAAAGGGGTTTTAAATTATTTTTTTAGTTATATTTTTATAAATTTCCTTGACATAGAAAAAAAAATAAGATACAATACACCTTTACAATTTAAAAAATTGTATTTGGTGCTGGTGTAGCTCAGTTGGTAGAGCTACTGCCTTGTAAGCAGTAGGTCGGCGGTTCAAGTCCGTTCACCAGCTCCATTTTTTAAAAAACAGTGTTTGACCAGATATGTAGAGGGGTGAGATACTCAAGTGGCCAACGAGGGCAGACTGTAAATCTGCTGGCTTCGCCTTCCGTGGTTCGAATCCACGTCTCACCACCATTGTTTGCGGGAGTAGCTCAGTTGGCTAGAGCATCAGCCTTCCAAGCTGAGGGTCGCGAGTTCGAGCCTCGTTTCCCGCTCCAAAATTTAGGATTTTAAAACTGGGAGCTGTATGTATTATTTTTTATTACAGTTGCTAGCTTTAAGTTTCCAAATAGTTGTTTGTGTATGTTAAATTTGTTTAATTCTACTTTTGCCATGAGTTTGTGCTCATATGGCTCAGAGGTAGAGCACTTCCTTGGTAAGGAAGAGGTCGTGGGTTCAAGTCCCACTATGAGCTCCATCAAAATTATAGAATAACAAATAAACACAAATTTTTTAAAAGTATAAAAAAACATTAATTAATGGAGGATAAAATGGCTAAAGAAAAATTTACGCGTAACAAGCCACACGTTAATATTGGTACTATTGGTCACGTTGACCATGGTAAAACTACCTTAACTGCTGCTATTTCTGCAGTTCTTTCAAGAAAAGGTCTAGCTGAGCTAAAAGACTATGATAACATAGACAATGCTCCTGAAGAAAAAGATCGTGGTATTACAATTGCAACTTCACACATAGAGTATGAAACTACAAATAGACACTATGCTCACGTTGACTGTCCTGGACACGCTGACTATGTTAAAAACATGATTACTGGTGCTGCACAAATGGATGGTGCTATATTAGTTGTTAACGCAGCTGATGGTCCTATGCCACAAACTAGAGAGCATATCTTACTTTCAAGACAAGTTGGTGTTCCTTACATAGTAGTTTTCTTAAATAAAGCTGATATGGTTGATGATGCTGAGCTTATCGAACTAGTTGAGATGGAAGTTAGAGAGCTATTAAACGAGTATGGTTTCCCTGGTGATGATACACCTATCATTGTAGGTTCAGCTTTAAAAGCTCTAGAAGAAGCAAAAGCTGGTGTTGATGGTGAGTGGTCAGCTAAAATAATGGAGCTTATGGATGCAGTTGATAGCTATATCCCAACTCCACAAAGAGATACTGATAAACCATTCTTAATGCCTATTGAAGATGTATTTTCAATTTCAGGTCGTGGAACAGTTGTTACAGGTAGAGTTGAAAAAGGTGTTGTAAAAGTAGGTGATACTATTGAAATAGTAGGTATTAAACCAACTCAAACAACTACTGTAACAGGCGTTGAAATGTTTAGAAAAGAGATGGATCAAGGTGAAGCTGGCGATAATGTTGGTATATTACTTAGAGGAACAGGTAAAGATGATGTTGAAAGAGGTATGGTTTTATGTAAACCAGGCTCAATTACTCCTCATAGTAAATTTGAAGCTGAGGTTTATATCTTAACTAAAGAAGAGGGTGGAAGACATACACCATTCTTTAATAACTATAGACCACAATTCTATGTTAGAACAACAGACGTTACAGGTTCAATTACTCTTGGTGAAGGCAAAGAAATGGTTATGCCAGGTGATAACGTTAAAATAACAGTTGAACTTATTCACCCAGTTGCACTAGAGCAAGGAACAAGATTTGCTATCCGTGAGGGTGGTAGAACTGTTGGTTCTGGTGTTGTTGCAAAAATTATAGAGTAATTTTTTACAAAAAAGAGTGAGCTTGTCTCACTCTTATTTTTTATTTAAGGAAGTCCCATATGAGAATAAAAGTTGGTTTAAAATGTAGTGAGAGTGGAGATATAAACTACACTACATATAAAAATAGTAAAACTACTACTGAGAAACTGGAGCTTAAAAAGTATTGCCCAAGACTTAAAAAACACACAGTTCATAAAGAGGTTAAACTAAAAAGTTAAGATTAGTTAGGGCAATAGCTCCAACGGTAGAGCGTCGGATTCCAAATCCGCAGGTTGGGGGTTCGAATCCCTCTTGCCCTGCCACCAAAAGGTTTAATGATGGAAAAAATTAAAAGTTATATATATCAATCAAAAATAGAACTAGATAAGGTAATATTCCCTACAAAAGAACAAATTAGAAATGCTTTTGTTATGGTTATTATCGTAGTTTTTGCTGTATCTGTATTTTTAGCTTTGGTTGATTTAATTATGTCTTTTACCATTTCAAAGATAGTGTGAGGTGTGATGATGGCACACAGATGGTATGCTATACAGACTTATGCTGGCTCTGAAATGAGTGTAAAGAATGCAATTGAGACTTTGGTAGAAAATCAAGGATTGCAAGATAAAGTAGAACAAGTTGTTGTTCCTACTGAAGATTTAATAGATATTAAAAATGGCAAACAGACAATAAAGGAAAAAAGCCTTTATCCTGGATATTGTTTTGCTAAACTTGATTTAGATACTGCACTTTGGCACAAAATTCAAAGTTTGCCAAAAGTTAGTCGTTTTATTGGCGAGAGTAAAAAACCTTCAGCCTTAAGTGATAAAGACGTTGAAATGATTTTGGATAAAGTCAATAAAAGAGCTGCACCAAAACCAAAAATTTCTTTTGATGAGGGTGAAAGCGTGAGAATAAAAGAAGGTCCTTTTGCAAATTTTATTGGAACTGTAGAAGAGTATGATATGATACATGGAACTTTAAAACTAAATGTTTCTATATTTGGTAGAAGTACCCCAGTTGAAATATTATATTCACAAGTTGAGAAAATTGTTTAAGATTAAGGAGATAATCTAATGGCTAAGAAAGTAACAGGTCAGATTAAACTACAAATTGCTGCTGCAAAGGCAAATCCAAGTCCTCCGGTAGGTCCAGCACTTGGTCAGCAAGGCGTAAATATTATGGAGTTTTGTAAGGCTTTTAATGAAAAAACAAAAGATATGGCAGGTTTTAATATCCCTGTTATTATAACTGTTTATGCTGATAAAAGTTTTACATTTGTAACAAAACAACCACCAGCAACAGATTTAATAAAAAAAGCTGCTGGAATTAGCAAAGGCTCAGATAATCCTCTAAAAAATAAAGTTGCTACTTTAACAAAAGCACAAGTTTTAGAGATAGTTGAGAAAAAAATTGCTGATTTAAATACAACAGATAAAGAGCAAGCCGCTAGAATTATAGCTGGTTCTGCAAAATCTATGGGTATAACCGTAGTTGATTAAAATCCTTTTACCACCAAGGATAAAAAGGTGGAAGCAAAATTAATGCGGAGAAATTTATGAAAAAAAATTCAAAAAGATTTACGGAATTATTAAAAAAAGTTGATTCTGAAAAAAATTACTCGCTTGAAGAAGCGGTAGCTACTGTAAAAACACTTTCATCTGCTAAATTTGATGAAACAGTGGAAATAGCACTAAAACTAAATGTTGATCCAAAGTACGCAGACCAAATGGTAAGAGGTTCAGTTGTTCTTCCATCAGGTACAGGTAAAGTGGTAAGAGTAGCAGTTATTGCAAAAGATATTAAAGCTGATGAGGCTAAAAATGCAGGCGCTGATATAGTTGGCGATGATGATTTGGTTGAAGAAATTCAAAAAGGTAATATTAATTTTGATGTTTTAATAGCTACACCAAATTTAATGGGTTTAGTTGGTAAAGTTGGTAGAATTTTAGGACCTAAAGGTCTTATGCCAAACCCAAAAACAGGTACTGTTACAATGGATGTAGAACAAGCTGTTAAAAATGCAAAAGGCGGACAAGTTAACTTTAGAGTTGATAAGCAAGGAAATATTCATGCTGGCATTGGCAAAGTAAGTTTTTCAAAAGAAGAGATTATGGCAAATTTAACTACTTTTATTAAAGAGATAAATAAACATAAACCTGCCACTGCAAAAGGTAGATATGTTAAAAATGCAGCCTTATCGCTTACAATGAGTCCATCAGTTAATCTTGATTCGCAAGAAATAATTGATTTAAAATAAAATAAATAATATATTTTAGATTGGAGATAGCCAGAGGCCTTTAGGCTTAATTGAAGTAATTCTCTCTGCTTGAAATCACTGATCGGAAAGGAGAAAAGTTGAATAGAGAAGATAAGGTAGCTCTTGTTTCAAAACTAACTGAAAGCTTTAAAGAAGCTGATGGTGTTGTTGTAGCTGATTATAGAGGAATTGGTGTTTCTTCACTTGAAGAGTTAAGAAAAGCAGCCAAAGAATCTGATGTAAAAGTTCAAGTTATAAAAAACACATTAGCCGGAATTGCTTTAAATAGTGTAGAAAAAACAGGATTAGAGTTAAAAGATACCAATATTTTTCTTTGGGGCGATCAGCTAAATGTTTCAAAAGTAGCTTTCAAATATGCAGAAAAAAATAAAAATTTTATCATAAAATCTGCTCATATTGATGGCGAAGTTTGTGATGTTAGTAAAGTTGAAGCACTTTCCAAATTACCAGGTCGCGAAGAGCTTATTGCAATGCTTTTACAAGTTTGGAATGCGCCGGTTCAAAATTTTACAATCGGCTTAAATGCGCTTAAAGAAAAAAAAGAACAATCAGCATAAATAATAAAAATTTTAGGAGATAATAAATGGCAATTACAAAAGAAGATGTATTAGAATATATTTCTAATTTAACAGTTTTAGAGTTAAGTGAATTAGTTAAAGAATTTGAAGAGAAATTCGGTGTTAGTGCAGCACCAGTAATGGTTGCAGGTGCAGCAGGTGGTGCAGCAGGCGGTGATGGTGCAGATGAAAAAACAGAATTTGATGTTGTATTACTTGATGCAGGTGATAAAAAAATTAATGTTATTAAAGTTGTAAGAGCTTTAACAGGATTAGGACTTAAAGAAGCAAAAGATGCTACTGAAAAAACACCTTCAACTCTTAAAGAAGGAATCAGTAAAGAAGATGCTGAAGCAGCTAAAAAACAACTTGAAGAAGCTGGAGCTAAAGTCGAGCTTAAATAAAACAAAAATGAAGGAGGGTAAGCCTTCCTTCAAAACATTTCGTGCTAACTTTAGCACCAATTTTTCTTTCAAATTTTGCCATGAGGTGGTCAAATGCTAAATAGCCTATATTCTGGAAATCGTCTTAGAATTGATTTTTCAAAAGCCAAAAAAGAGATTGATATTCCAAATTTATTACAATTACAAAAAAAGAGTTTTGATAGTTTTTTATACAAAAAAGACAGTATTGAAAGTGGTATGGAAAGAGCTATAAGATCAATTTTTCCTATACACGATCCACAAAACAGACTTAGTTTAGAATATGTTGATTATGAAATTTTAAAACCAAAATATTCAATTAGAGAGTGCGTAGAAAGAGGATTAACCTACTCCGTAAGCTCAAAAATGAAAATCAGACTTGTCATTTATGATAAAGATGAAAAAACTGGGGAAAAAACAGGAATTAAAGAAATAAAAGAACAAGAGATATTTTTAAGAGATATTCCTTTAATGACTGATAGAGTTTCTTTTATCATAAATGGAGTTGAAAGAGTTGTTGTAAATCAACTTCATAGAAGTCCTGGTGTTATTTTCAAAGAAGAAGAAAGCCCAACAGTATCAAATAAAAGAATTTATACAGCACAAATAATACCAGATAGAGGTAGTTGGCTTTATTTTGAATATGATGCAAAAGATATTTTATATGTCCGTATAAATAATAAAAGAAAAATGCCTATAACTATTTTATTTAGGGCATTAGGATATGGAAAACAAGATATTATAAAACTTTTTTATCCTATAAAAACACTTCGTGTTGAAAAAGGTAAATTTTTAACAAAATTTGATCCAAAAGACTACACAACAAGGTTAGAATATGATATAAAAGATCCAAAAGGTAATGTTGTTCATCAATCTGGAAAAAGACTTACTCCAAGTAAGGCTAAAAAACTTATTGATGATGGTTTGGAATATGTAGAATATCCAATTGATGTATTACTTGAAAGATATCTTTTTGATCCTATTATAAATAATGAAAGTGGAGAAATTCTATACGATACCTTATCCTTGCTTGATGAAGCAAAGATAGAAAAAATTTTAAAATCGCAAAAAGAAATCACCATAGTAAACGACCTTGCTGATGGTGTTGATAGTAGTGTTATTAACTCATTTTTACAAGATGGTGATACTCTAAAAACACTTCAACAGCTTGAAAAAATAGATAATGAAAATGATCTTGCAGCAATTAGAATTTACAAAGTTATGCGTCCTGGCGAACCTGTTGTAAAAGAAGCAGCAAGAGAGTTTGTAAATGATCTTTTCTTTAATCCAGAAAGATATGATTTAACAAAAGTTGGTCGTATGAAAATGAATCATAAGCTTGGTATTGAAGTTCCTGAGTATGTAACTGTAATGACAAGCGAAGATATTATAAAAACTGCAAAATATCTAATTGGTGTTAAAAATGGAAAAGGCTTTATAGATGATAGAGATCATTTAGGAAACAGAAGAATTAGATCTATTGGAGAGCTTTTGGCAAATGAAACTCATTTAGGTCTTGTAAAGATGCAAAAAACTATAAGAGATAAATTTACAACACTTAGCAATAATGTAGATGAGTTAATGCCGCATGATTTAATAAATGCAAGAATTATAACAACTACATTGATGGAATTTTTTACAGTTGGGCAGCTTAGCCAGTTTATGGATCAAACAAACCCATTAAGTGAAATAACCCATAAAAGAAGACTTTCAGCTCTTGGACAAGGTGGTCTTGTAAAAGAAAGAGCAGGATTTGAAGTAAGAGATGTTCACCCAACTCATTATGGTAGAATTTGTCCTATTGAGACACCTGAGGGACAAAATATTGGCCTTATAAACACACTTGCTACTTATGCAAAAGTAAATGACTTAGGTTTTGTTGAAGCACCTTATAGAAAAGTAGTAAACTCAAAAGTAACTGATGATATAGTTTATTTAACAGCTACACAAGAAGAAGGAATTGTAATAGCGCCTGCCTCAGCTAGAGTTGATGAGGATGGAAATTTACTTGATGAGTTTTTAGAAGCTAGAAAAGATGGTGAAAACATATTAGCTAGAAAAGAAGAAGTAGGTTTAATTGACTTATGTTCTGGCATGATAGCTGGTGTTGCAGCTTCACTTATTCCATTTTTGGAGCACGATGATGCAAACAGAGCTTTGATGGGTTCAAACATGCAGCGACAAGCCGTTCCACTTCTAAAGCCAATTGCTCCAATTGTTGGAACAGGTATGGAAGCTACTATTGCAAGAGATTCTTGGACAGCTGTAAAAGCAAAAAGAGCAGGAATTGTTGAAAAAGTAGATAGTAAAAACATATTTATTTTAGGCGAAGATGAAAGTGGTCCTTTTATAGACCATTACTCAATGGAAAAAAACTTAAGAACAAACCAAAATACAATGTTTTCTCAGCACCCAATTATCAATAAAGGTGATGAAATAAAAGCTGGTCAAATCATAGCAGATGGTGCAAGTATGCATGAGGGCGAACTTGCTCTTGGTAAAAATGCTCTTGTTGCATTTATGCCTTGGCATGGATACAACTACGAAGATGCCGTTGTTATGAGTGAAAAGATGATTAGAAATGACGAATATACAAGTATTCATGTTTATGAAAAAAGTATTGAGGCAAGAGAATTAAAAGATGGTGTTGAAGAAATAACCAGAGACATTCCTAATGTAAAAGAAGAAGAGCTTATCCATCTTGATGAAAGTGGAATCGTAAAAATCGGTACTGAGGTAAGATCTGGAATGATTTTAGTTGGTAAAGTAACCCCAAAAGGTGAAGTTAAGCCAACTCCTGAAGAAAGACTTTTAAGAGCAATTTTTGGAGAAAAAGCAGGCCATGTTGTAAATAAATCATTGTATGCAAACTCCTCAACTGAAGGTGTTGTTATAGATGTTAAGATATTTACAAAAAAAGGATATGAAAAAGACTCAAGAGCTATAAAGGCGTATGAGGCTGAAAAAACAACCCTTGAAAAAGAACACCATGATAGACTTTTAATGCTAGATAGAGAAGAGACTTTAATGGTTTCATCTTTACTTGAGAAAAAGCCATTAAAAGAAGATGGAAAACTTGGTAAGTTGGAATTTAAAAAAGGTGATTTCGTTCCAAGAAGTGATCTTGAAGAAAGCAATAGATTTGCTTTAAACAGTTTTATAAAATCTTATGAAAAAGCAATTCAAACCGAATATGATGATATAAAAAATCACTTCCAAAACGAGAAGAAAAAACTAAAAGAAAATCATGATGAAAAGCTTGAAATTTTAGAAAAAGATGATATTTTACCAAGTGGTGTTGTAAAACTTGTAAAAGTTTATATCGCAACAAAGAGAAAGCTAAAAGTTGGTGATAAAATGGCTGGTCGTCACGGAAACAAAGGTATTGTTTCTAACATCGTTCCAGAAGTTGATATGCCATATCTTCCAAGCGGAAAAAGAGTTGATATAGTTTTAAACCCATTAGGTGTTCCAAGCCGTATGAATATCGGACAAATTATGGAAAGCCACTTAGGTTTAGTTGGTGTAAAACTTGGCGAACAAATTGAAAAAATGATGGAAGAAAAAACAGGTGAATGGATTAAAAATTTAAGAGCAAAAATGATTGATATCGCAAGTACTTCAAAACTTATGAATGCCAAAAAAACTTTAGAAAAGTTAAGTGATGATGAGCTTTTAAAATATGCAAGAGATTGGAGTCATGGTATTAAATTTGCTGCACCTATTTTTGAAGGTATTGTGCCTGAGGATTTTGAAAAACTATTTAAAATGGCAAATATTGACCCAGATGGCAAAACCGAACTTTATGATGGAAGAACTGGTGAGAAATTTAAAGAAAGAGTAAATGTAGGTTGTATGTATTATCTAAAACTTCATCACCTTGTTGATGAAAAAGTTCATGCAAGAAGCACAGGGCCATATTCTCTTGTTACACAGCAACCTGTTGGTGGTAGAGCACTAAGTGGTGGTCAAAGATTTGGAGAAATGGAAGTTTGGGCATTAGAGGCTTACGGTGCGGCTTATACATTAAGAGAAATGCTAACAATTAAATCAGATGATATTGATGGTAGACTTGAAGCTTATAAAGCTTTAATTAGAGGTGAAAATGTTCCATCAGCAGGTGTTCCTGAAACATTTTTTGTTTTAACAAAAGAGCTTAAATCATTAGCACTTGATATAAATATATTTAAAAAAGAGGATGAGGATAATGAGTGATTTCGCAAAAATTGAGATAACTGAAAATAAAAGACCTCACGACTTTGATGCAGTTCAAATTCAGCTTGCAAGCCCTGAAGAGATAAGAGCTTGGAGTCATGGAGAAGTAAAAAAACCTGAAACAATAAATTATAGGACTTTAAAGCCTGAAAGAGATGGGCTTTTTTGTGCTAAAATTTTTGGACCAATAAGGGATTATGAGTGTCTATGCGGCAAATATAAAAAGATGAGATTTGAGGGACATAGATGCGAAAAGTGCGGTGTTGAGGTAACAAGCTCTAAAGTTAGAAGAACTAGAATGGGTCATATTGAGCTAGTTACTCCGGTTGCACATATTTGGTATGTAAACTCACTTCCAAGTAGAATTGGTACTCTTTTAGGCATTAGAATGAAAGATCTTGAAAGAGTCTTATATTATGAAGCTTATATAGTGGATAATCCAGGTGATGCATATTATGATAATGAAAATACAAAAAAAGTTGAGAAATATGAAGTTTTAAATGAAGAGCAATATCAACTTTTAAGTAGTAGATTTTACAATACAGGCTTTAGTGCTGCAATGGGTGGAGAAGTTATACATAGGCTTTTAAGCGAGCTTGATTTAGTTTCCATAGTTGCAGAACTTAAAGAAGCTATGGAGTCAACAAAATCAGAAGCTAGAAAAAAAGATATTATAAAAAGATTAAAAGTTGTAGAGAGCTTTTTATCTTCTAATAATAAACCAGAGTGGATGATGATAACAGCTCTTCCAGTTTTACCAGCTGAGCTTAGACCTTTGGTTAGTTTAGATGGTGGTAAATTTGCAGTAAGCGATGTAAATGACCTATATAGAAGAGTAATAAATAGAAACACAAGACTTAAAAGACTTTTAGAGCTTGATGCTCCTGAAATAATTATAAGAAATGAAAAAAGAATGCTTCAAGAAGCAGTTGATGCTCTTTTTGATAACGGAAGACGCGCAAATGCTGTAAAAGGAGCAAACAAAAGACCTTTAAAATCCTTAAGTGAAATTATAAAAGGAAAACAAGGAAGATTTCGTCAAAATCTACTTGGAAAAAGGGTTGATTTTTCAGGTCGTTCAGTTATTGTTATTGGGCCAAATTTAAAAATGGATCAATGCGGTTTGCCAAAAACTATGGCACTAGAGCTTTTTAAGCCACATTTAATTGCAAGACTTCAAGAAAAAGGCTATGCTGCAACTGTAAAACAAGCTAAAAAAATGCTTGATGATAAAGCAGTTGAGGTTTGGGAATGTTTAGAAGAAGTTGTTAAAAACTATCCTATCATGCTAAACCGTGCTCCAACACTTCACAAAATGTCAATTCAAGCTTTTCACCCAGTATTGGTTGATGGAAAAGCGATAAAGCTTCACCCGCTCGTTTGTGCTGCTTTTAACGCTGACTTTGACGGGGATCAAATGGCCGTTCATGTACCACTTTCTCAAGAGGCTATTGCAGAGTGTAAAGTTTTAATGCTAAGCTCAATGAATATCTTACTTCCTGCAAGTGGAAAAGCAGTTTGTGTTCCTTCACAAGATATGGTTTTAGGACTTTATTATCTATCTTTGGAAAAAGAAAATGCAAAAGGAACAAATAAAATTTATTCAAGCGTTGATGAGGTTATGATAGCTGTTGATAGCGGATATTTAGATGTTCATGCAAAAATAAAAACTATGATCGAGTCAAATACAGTATTTACAACAGCAGGAAGACTTATTTTAAAATCAATTATTCCTGATTTTATAGATGAAAAAATGTGGAATAAAATTTTAAAGAAAAAAGATATTGCAAATTTGATTGATCAAGTTTATGAAAAAGGCGGGCTTGAAGTAACAGCAAAATTCTTAGATGATTTAAAAGATTTAGGATTTGACTGGGCTACAAAGGCTGCAGTAAGTATCTCTATGGCTGATATAATAACTCCAAAGTCAAAAGTAAAATATATAGATGAGGCCAAAAAAGAGGTTAAAGAAATACAAAGTCAGTATGGCGTAGGTCTTTTAACAGATAGCGAAAGATACAATAAAATCATCGATATATGGACAAACACAAATGCCAAAGTCGCAAGAGAGATGATGAATTTAATTGAAAATGACCAAAGTGGATTTAACTCTATTTATATGATGGCAGATAGTGGAGCTAGAGGTAGTGCTGCACAAATTCGTCAGCTTGCAGGTATGAGAGGACTTATGGCAAAACCTGATGGAAGTATTATTGAAACTCCAATTACTTCAAATTTCCGTGAGGGATTAAACGTGCTTGAGTATTTTATCTCAACTCACGGAGCTAGAAAAGGTCTTGCAGATACTGCGTTAAAAACTGCAAACGCTGGATATTTAACAAGAAAACTAATTGATGTTGGACAAAATGTTAAGGTAACTATGCATGATTGTGGAACTCATGAAGGTATCGAAATAACAGAAATAACTGCAAATGGTGCTTTAATAGAGAGCTTAGAAGATAGAATTATTGGAAGAGTTTTAAGTGATGATGTAATTGACCCAATTACAAATGAGATACTTTTTTCTCAAGGCACTTTAATAGATGCACAAATCGCAAAAGAAATATCAGAAGCTGGAATTAAATCAGTAAGTATTAGAACACCAATTACTTGTAAGGCTAAAAAAGGTGTTTGTGCGAAATGTTATGGAATAAATTTAGGCGAAGGTAAAATGGTAAAACCAGGAGAAGCAGTTGGAATTATTGCAGCTCAATCAATTGGCGAGCCAGGAACTCAGCTAACACTTAGAACATTCCATGTTGGTGGAACAGCCTCAACAGAACAGCAAGATCACCAAATTCTAGCAAAAAGTGAGGGTTTTGTAAGATATTACAATATAAAAACTTACGAGAATAAAGGAAAGCAAATAGTTGCAAATAGAAGAAATGCGGCTATTTTAATTGTTGAACCAAAGATAAAAGCCTCATTTGATGGAGTTTTGGAAATTGAAACTTCATACGAAGATGTTATTTTAACAGTAAAATCAAAAGGCAAAGAAGAAAAGCACACTATTAGAAAGCATAATATTGCAAAAGTGAATGAGCTAGCAGGAGTTAGTGGAAAGATAGAAGGTAAGTTTTATCTTCCATATAAAAATGGCGACAAAGTAGCAGCTTCAGAAAGTATAGTTGAGATTGTAAAAGAGGGTTGGCATGTTCCAGGTCGTATCCCATATGCAAGTGAAATTCATATAGATGATGGTGAGCCTATTAGCCAAGTAACAAAAACTAGCTCAAGTGGAACACTTAAATTTTATATTCTTGATGGTGCTTCACTTACAAGAATTAGAGATATTAAAAAAGGCTATGAAGTAAAAGAAAAAGGTCTTTTTGTAGTAGTTGCCGATGATGATGATAGAGAGGCTGCAAGATATTATATCCCTAGAACTTCTATTGTTGAGTTTGATGATAATAGCAAAGTAAAAAATGGTGATGTTATATTTAAACCTAAGAAAAATGAAAAAATTATAATAGCTCAGTGGGATCCATATTCAACTCCAATTATTGCAGAAGATAATGGTGTTGTAAGTTTTGAGGGAATTGAGCCAGGATTTAGTGCAACTGAGCAGTATGATGAGCTTACAGGACAAACTCGTTTAGTTGTAAATGAGTATTTGCCACAAGGTATAAAACCAACTATTAGTGTAGTTACTGATAGTAAAACTCTAACTTATCAAATAGAGCCAAAAACTATCATTTATGTATCAAATGGTCAAAAAGTAGCTTTGGCTGATACTTTGGCAAAAACTCCAAAAGCTGTAGCAAAATCAAGCGATATTACCGGAGGTCTTCCAAGAGTTAGTGAGCTTTTTGAAGCTAGAAGACCAAAAAATGCAGCTGTTATAGCTGAAATTGACGGTGTTGTTAAATTTGGAAAGGCACTTCGTTCAAAAGAAAAGATTGTTATTGAATCTCCTGATGGTCTTGAGGTTGAGCACATGATAGATAAATCTCTTCAAATTCAAGTAAGAGAAGGTGAGTTTGTTCATGCTGGTGAAAAGCTAACTGATGGGCTTATAAGCAGTCAAGATGTGCTTAGAATTTTAGGTGAAAAAGCACTTCATCAATACTTAATAAGTGAAATTCAACAAGTTTATAGAAGTCAAGGTGTTGCTATTAATGACAAGCATATTGAGATTATCGTTTCTCAAATGTTAAGACAAGTTAGCATTTTAGATAGTGGAAATACAAGCTTTATTGTAGGGGATTTGGTAAGCAGGCGTAAATTTAGAGCCGAAAACGAAAAAGTTATGAAAATGGGTGGCGAACCAGCTATTGCAGAGCCTATTTTACTCGGTGTTACAAGAGCGGCTATTGGAAGTGATAGTTTTATTTCAGCTGCATCTTTCCAAGAAACTACTAAAGTTTTAACCGAGTCAAGTATTTCTGGTAAATTTGACTATCTAGAAGATTTAAAAGAAAATGTTATTTTAGGAAAAATGATTCCTGTTGGAACAGGACTTTATAAAAAAGATAAAGTTAAGATAAAATCTAACGAGTAGATTTAAAACACTAAATTTCAAAAGGGATAACCTTTTGAAATTTAGATAAATTTTGTATAATGACATAAATTTATTTAGGAGAAATTTATGTCTAAATATCTAAATTATCCAAATTTTGGATTATTAATTCTTAGGATATTTTTAGGAATTTGCGTTTTATATCATGGACTTTTTAAACTAAAATTTGGAATAGAACCTGTTGCTTCACTTCTTATAAATGCTAAAATACCTTCATTTTTATCTTATTTTGTATATCTTGGTGAAATTTTAGCACCAGTTATGATAATATTTGGAATTTATACTCGCTTTGCCTCTATTATGTTAATAGCAACATCTGGTGTGATTTTATATGTTGCATATATGGATAAGCTTTTTGCTGTTACAAATTTTGGCGGGCTTGTACCTGAGATAGTTTATCTTTATTTAGGTGCGTCTTTATGCTTATTATTTTGCGGCGGTGGCAAATTCAGCATAAAAAATGATTAAAGGATTTTAAAAATATGTTACTTATAAAAATGCAAAACTCATAAATATGGGAGTTGCTACCGTAAAAGCCTTATATAATGAGTTTTTAATTTTATAAAAAAAGCAATTATGAAGAAATTTAAAAATCATCTATTTTACAATATCTACTGTTAAATCTTTGATATTTAGTAGGTTTTAACATTTTTTAAGCAGTTTTTAGATAATATTAGGTCTTTTTAATAAATTTAATGATGAAAGGAATTATTGTGCCAACCATTAATCAATTGGTCAGAAAAGAACGCAAAAAAGTGATTCAAAAATCAAAATCACCAGCGTTACAAAATTGTCCTCAAAGAAGAGGAGTTTGTACTAGGGTTTATACAACAACCCCTAAAAAACCAAACTCAGCTTTGAGAAAAGTTGCCAAAGTTAGGCTTACAAGTGGATTTGAAGTTATTAGTTATATAGGCGGTGAAGGTCACAACCTACAAGAGCACTCTATCGTTTTAGTAAGAGGCGGAAGAGTAAAAGACTTACCTGGTGTTAAATACCACATCGTTCGTGGAGCATTGGATACAGCAGGCGTTGCAAAAAGAACTGTTTCAAGATCTAAATACGGTGCTAAACGCCCTAAAAAATAGTTTAGCTAACAAAAACAGACTAGCCCTTGATTTGGCTAAGTTTGAGTAAAATTTTATAAATTTGAAGGAAAAATAATATGAGAAGAAGAAGAGCTCCCGTTAGGGAAGTAATGCCTGATCCTATTTATGGCAATAAAGTAGTCACTAAATTTATTAATGCACTTATGTATGATGGTAAAAAAAGCACTGCAACAAGAATAATGTATGGTGCTTTAGATCTTATCGACAGCAAAAGCGAAGATGTAAAAGGTATAGATGTTTTTAATGATGCTATTGAAAATGTTAAGCCTATTTTAGAAGTTAAGTCAAGAAGAGTAGGTGGTGCGACATACCAAGTTCCTGTTGAGGTTAGACCGGTAAGACAACAGGCTTTAGCTATTAGATGGATTATTTCATTTTCAAGAAAAAGAAGTGAAAGAACTATGATAGAAAAATTAGCTTATGAACTTATGGATGCTGCAAGTTCAAAAGGTGCTTCATTTAAGAAAAAAGAAGACACATATAAAATGGCAGAGGCAAATAAAGCTTTTGCTCACTACCGCTGGTAAGGAGTTGTTATTATGGCTAGAAAAACACCTTTACATATGGTTAGAAATATCGGTATCGCTGCTCACATCGATGCTGGTAAAACAACAACAAGTGAGAGAATTTTATTCTTTACAGGAGTTAGTCATAAAATTGGCGAAACTCACGAGGGTACAGCTACAATGGACTGGATGGCTCAAGAAAAAGAAAGAGGCATCACAATTACATCAGCTGCTACAACATGTTTTTGGAAAAATCACCAAATCAACCTTATAGACACCCCAGGACACGTTGATTTTACAATCGAAGTTGAAAGATCAATGAGAGTTTTAGATGGTGCTGTTGCGGTATTTTGTTCAGTTGGTGGTGTTCAACCTCAAAGTGAAACTGTTTGGAGACAAGCAAATAAATACCATGTTCCAAGAATTGTTTTTGTAAATAAAATGGACAGAGTTGGGGCAAATTTTTACAATGTTGAACAACAAATTAAAGATAGATTAAAAGCAAATCCTGTACCACTTCAAATTCCAATTGGTGCAGAAGATGACTTTAAAGGCGTTGTTGATTTAGTAAATATGAAAGCTTTAGTTTGGGAAGATGATACAAAACCAACAACTTATGTTGAAAGAGAAATTCCTGCTGAGCTAATGGATAAAGCAAAAGAATACCATGATAAATTAATTGAAGCTGTTGCTGAAACTGATGATGCATTAATGGATAAATACTTCAGTGGTGAACAATTAAGCGTAGATGAGATTAAAGAGGGTATTAAAAAAGCTTGTTTAAATTTAAGTATAATTCCTATGATGTGCGGAACCGCTTTTAAAAATAAAGGCGTTCAACCACTTCTTGATGCAATTGTTGATTATTTGCCAGCACCTGATGAGGTTGCTGATATTAGAGGCGAGTACGAAAACGGAGATGAGGTTTTTGTAGAATCATCAGATGATGGTGAGTTTGCCGGACTTGCATTTAAGATTATGACAGATCCTTTCGTTGGTCAGCTTACTTTTGTTAGAGCCTATAGAGGCATCCTAGAAAGTGGAAGCTATGTTTACAATACTGTAAAAGGCAAAAAAGAAAGAATTGGAAGAATTCTTAGAATGCACTCAAACAAAAGAGAAGAAATTAAAGAACTTTATGCTGGAGAAATTGGTGCTGTTGTGGGACTAAAAGATACTCTAACAGGTGACACATTAGCTGGAGAAAAAGATCAAGTAATACTTGAAAAAATGGATTTTCCAGATCCAGTTATAAGTGTTGCAGTTGAGCCTAAAACAAAAGCAGATCAAGAAAAAATGGGTATTGCGCTTCAAAAACTAGCTCAAGAAGATCCAAGCTTTCAAGTAAAAACTGATGAAGAAAGCGGTCAAACCATTATTAGCGGCATGGGTGAGCTACACCTTGAAGTTATCGTTGATAGAATGCTTAGAGAGTTTAAAGTTGATGCTGAAATAGGTAAACCACAAGTTGCATATCGTGAAACTATTAGAAAAACAGTTGAGCAAGAATATAAATATGCTAAACAATCAGGTGGTCGTGGTCAATATGGTCATGTTTATTTACGACTTGAACCGCTCGAGCCAGGCACTGGATATGAGTTTGTTAACGATATTAAAGGTGGTGCTATTCCAAAAGAATATATTCCAGCTGTTGACAAAGGCTGCCAAGAAGCAATGCAAGGTGGAGTTTTAGCAGGATATCCAGTTGAGGATGTTAGGGTAACTGTATATGATGGAAGTTATCACGAAGTTGATAGTTCTGAAATGGCATTTAAACTAGCTGCTTCAATGGGCTTTAAAGAAGGTGCTAGAAAAGCAGGAGCTGTTATACTTGAACCAGTTATGAAAGTTGAAATTGAGACACCAGAAGAGTATATGGGTGATGTTATAGGTGATATTAATAAACGCCGTGGTCAAGTTAATAATATGGGCGATAGAGGTGGAAATAAAATAATTGATGCATTTTGCCCACTAGCTGAGATGTTTGGCTATTCAACAGATTTAAGAAGTCAAACTCAAGGTCGTGCAACTTACTCAATGGAATTTGATCACTACGATGAGGTTCCAAAAAATGTAAGCGAAGAGATAATTAAACAAAGAAACGGCTAAATTTAAGGGGTAGAATTTTACCCCTTTTTATTTTTTTAAAAATTTTTACCTTTTAAAATTTTTTAAATTTCCGCTGAAATTGATTAAATTTTATTTTATTTTTTAAATTTTTTTCCTCTGTTTTTTTTGCTTTAAAATTTATTTTATTTTTTATTTTTCAAAATTCAAATTTATGCGGTTTTATATATTAAAATAAACTTATAATTTATAATTAATATTTTTATTTAAGTCGTTTTTTTTTTTTTTTTTTTTTTTTTTTTTTTTGATAAAATGCTTTTTAAATTTTATTTAAAGGTATATTTATGAAAAATTTAGTCTCTGTTTTAGTTTTAACAATTTTTTTAGCTGGTTGCAATCTTGCACAACCTTCACCAAATTTAGGCACGAAAGCTGAAAATATTAAGCTTAACAAAAGCACAAAAACCGAAGTAATTCAAATTTTAGGTCACCCAAATTCTAAATCATCAAATAGATATAGTGATGTTTGGAATTATTATAATAATGATTATAGTGATACAGTTTCCATTAGTTTTAATAAGAAAGGTATCGTAGATGATGTTTCCATTCGCTCAACTGGTGATGGGTCAAGTTCTTTTGCTGATGATATCACAAAAGATGCCACCAATACTCTTAAAAACGAAGCATCCACTGCTATAAGAGACAGTCTTAGGGGTATTTTTAGAAGATAATTAAATTTTAGGCTCAAATTTGAGCCTTTCTCTCAAAATTATACAAATTTCAATATAGTTTAATTTCAAATAAGATAAAATAACGATTTGAATTAAAATTTCTCCTCATAGCTCAGCAGGATAGAGCGCAAAATTCCTAATTTTGAGGCCGTGAGTTCGAATCTCGCTGAGGAGACCACTTTTTATACTTATTAAGGTTATATTAATATTTTAAACACGCTTTTTTAAACAAAAATCCAGTATTCGTGGCATATTTCAAGCAGTAGTAAATTTTTATGATATAAAAAGATATAATGCTTACTAAGATTCAAATAGGTGAATTGTATTTATTAATAATTTATGCAGGTAGATAATATGAAAGATTTTATCCCAGAGTTTTTTATAGGCTTAAAAAATTATAATTTTAAGATGTTTTTAAATGATATGGCCGCAGGTATCATAGTGGCTATTGTTGCATTGCCATTATCTATAGCTCTTGGAATTGCATCGGGAGTAACGCCTGAAGTTGGGCTTATTACTGCTGTTATTGGGTGTTTTATTGTAGCCATTTTAGGTGGAACAAAATTTCAAATAGCAGGACCAACTGGCGCATTTATTGTGATTGTTTATAGTATTATAGAGCAACACGGCATGTTGGGATTAACCATTGCAACGATGATGGCTGGCGTAATGCTTGTAGTTATAGGTTTTTTAAAAGGTGGAGAAATTATAAAATTTATCCCATATCCAGTTGTAGCAGGATTTACAAGTGGCATTGCCGTAACGATTTTTTCAAGTCAGATAAAAGATATTTTAGGCTTAGGTGTTGAAAAAATTCCAGCTCAATTTATGGAACAAATTTTGTGTTACATACAAAATATTCAAACACTAAATTTCTACGCAATTTTAATAACCATAGTATCTATTTTTATAATTATTTTATGGCCAAAAATTCCAAAATTTGGCAAATTAATACCTAGTATGTTAGTTTCTGTGATTGTTTTAACGCTTTTGGTTCAGTTTTTTACCATTCCTACTGAAACCATTGGCTCAAGGTTTGGAAGCTTGGATTTAAAAATTACTTTTGTAAATTTTAATGGAATTAGCTTTGAACTTATTAAGTCTTTATTGCCAGCATCCATAACAATTGCGGTTTTAGCTGGTATTGAGTCACTTTTATCTGCGGTAGTTGCAGATGGTATGACAAATGATAGACACAATTCAAACACAGAACTTGTCGGACAAGGTTTTGCAAATATTGCTTCTGCGGCCATTGGAGGCATTCCTGTAACTGGAGCGATTGCAAGAACTGCAACTAATATAAAAAATGGTGCAAAAAGCCCTGTTTCTGCTATGATAAGCTCGATTGCCTTATTTATTATGGTTATGGTTTTACTAAATTTTGTAAATCTTATACCTATGGCATCTCTTGGTGCGATTTTGCTAGTAATTTCATACAATATGGGCGAATGGGAGTATTTTAAACAAATCAAAAAAGCGCCAAGAAGTGATTATTTTGTTTTTATTGCGACATTTTTATTAACGGTATTTTTTGATTTGATTATTGGTATATCAGTTGGTATGATATTTGCTTTGATTATATTTATGAAGCGAATGAGTGATTTAACAAATTTTGAAATGATTACAAAAGATTTAAAACATGCTGATGGCAATATATTAGAAATTCCAAATGGAGTTCTTGTTTATAACATAAATGGTCCTTTTTTCTTCGGTGCTGCAGAGAAATTTTCTAATATGCTACTAGATATAGTCAAACCTAAAACAAAAATAATTGTTGTAAATTTAGAAAATGTTCCTTTAATTGATGCTACTGGATATAGAGGATTAAAAATTTTTTATAATAATTGTAAAAAAAAATGAGTTGAAAATATATTTTTGTGGAATAAGAAGTAGGGTTTATAAAATTTTAAAAAATTATGGTTTTATAGATGAGATACAAAAAGAAAATATTTTTAAAGACTTAAAAGCAAATATTGATTATTTAAAGGATTTTGAGCCTAAAGAGTTATATCCAAATAAAAAAGTAGATTCTTTAACTAGAGATAACAAGTAGTCTAAAAAGCTCAAATAAATCTATATAAAGTAACAGTTATTTTTCAGCTTTGTTGCTTAACATTACAGCTATAAATTCTGTTTTAGGATTGATTTTAAGTGCGATTTGAATAGTCATGGTTAGTGGAACTGCTAAAAAAAGTCCACCTATTCCCAAAACATATCCCCATAAAAGTAAGCTAAAAAGCACAGTTATAGTTGAGATTCCAAGCTCTTCGCCAACTAATCTTGGCTCTAAAATTACTCCAAAAATAATATTTGCTGCTACATATAGCGCTACAACCCAAATAGTATCTGAAAAATTTCCACTTATTAATGCTACAAAAACAGCTGGTACAGCAGCTACAAAAGAACCAATTGTAGGTATATAATTCATTATAAAAGCAACTATTCCCCATAAAACTGCGTATGGAATGCCTAAATAATAAAGCCCAAAACCTATAACAAGTCCAGTTGCTGCTGAAACTATTGTTTTTATAAAAAGATATCTTTTAAGATTATAGACAAAAGAGTTTACAAAAACAACAGCATTTGAATATTTACGGCTTAGATATTTTACTTTTTCTTGCATAACTCTTGTTTCAAAAAGCATGAATGCAACAAGTAAAAGTACAAAAAGCCACATCGACATCATCGAACCTGTTTTTCTAACAAGTGAGCTTGTTGTTGTGATAATTTTATTAGATTCTAGGTTAAACATATTTGGATCAAAAACTATCATATCTCTAAAATCTGTGCTATTTAGTTTTTCCATCCATTCATTTAGCAATACTTGAAATTTTCTATTAAACTCAGGAAGTTGTCCTAAAAAGTCAAACATCGTAGTAACTGCAACACTTCCGATAAATGCTAAAAATCCAAGCAGTAAAAATGCTACAAATATAAATGAAATAGTTCTTGGAATTTTAATTTTTTCTAAGGCGTCTAAAACAGGAGAAGTTACAATTGCTATAAAAGTAGCTAATAAAAACGGCACTACTACCGAGTTTGCGGCTTTTAAACCTGCAAAAATTATAATTATGGAAGCAAGAGTTATTAAAGTTGTTTGTAGTCTCAAAATAAATTCCTCAAATTTACTAAATTTTGTAATTTTAGCAAAAAGATATAAAAATATAATAAAAATTTTGATTTGATGAATAGAAAAGTAAGTTGATTTTACAAGACAAAGTACAAAATTTATTTTTAGTTAAATTTTGAGTTGTGCTATCAACTTACTTAAATGCATTTTGGCAAAATAAGCAAATTTTAAAAAATCTCAAATTTGCTTTAATTTTTTAAATTTCGCCCACTTTATAGCTTTCACCTGGTTTCATCTCAATTATCTTCCAAGGAAGTCCTTGCTTGTTAAGCTCATCCATAAAAGGTTTTGCGTCAAATTCCTCCATATTAAACACACCTTTACCACTCCACTTTCCAAGGGCTATCATTTTTGCACCAATCATCGCTGGAACTCCTGTTGTATAGCTTACTCCTTGAGCTCCAGTTTGGGCATAGCACTCTTCGTGGTCGCAAACATTATAGATGTAAATTTGTTTTTCTTTGCCATCTTTTACTCCGCGAATCACACATCCGATATTGGTCTTGCCCTTTGTTCTTGCACCTAAGCTCGCAGGATCTGGTAAAAGTGTCTTTAAAAACTGAATAGGAACTATTTTTACGCCATTATGCTCGACCTCGTCGATGCGAAGCATTCCAACATTTTCAAGGCATTTCATATGGGTTAAATAGCTCTGTCCAAATGTCATAAAAAATCTAATTTGTTTTAAACCTTTGATATTTTTGCTAAGACTTTCAAGCTCTTCATGATATAAAAGATAACTATCTTTTACGCCAATTTCTGGATAGTTCCATTTAAAGCCAATCTCCATAGGTTTTGTCTCTACCCACTCATCATTTTTCCAGTTTGTTTTTCGCTCATTAGTTGAGTTATGAGTTTTTTTCCAGTATCGTCCATTTGCTGAAACTTCTCTTAAATTTATCTCTGGGTTAAAGTTAGTTGCAAATGCATATCCGTGGTCTCCAGCGTTGCAATCAAGTATGTCGATATAGTGAATTTCATCAAAGAGATATTGCTGTGCATAGGCACAAAATACATTTGTAACACCCGGGTCAAAGCCACTTCCTAAAAGTCCCAAAACCCCAGCTTTTTTAAACTCATCATCTTTGGCCCATTGAAGTTTATACTCAAACTTAGCAGTATCTGGATGCTCGTAATTTGCAGTATCGATGTAGTTAATTTTAGCTTTTACGCAAGCGTCCATTAGTGTTAAATCTTGATATGGAAGTGCGACATTTAGTAAAATTTCAGCACCTGTTTTTTTGATGAGACTAGCAACTGCGTCTGTATCATCAGCATCAATTTGTGCGGTTTGAATCTCTACTCCAAGGCGCTCTTTTATAAATTTTGCTATTTTATCACATTTGCTTTTTGTTCTACTTGCAAGAGTTATTTTGCTAAAGACATCACAATTTGCAGCAGCTTTGTAAGTTGCAACTTGGCTAACTCCACCAGCTCCAATTATTAGTAAATTTGCCATTTTTATCCTTTTTAAAAATTTTAGATATTTTAGCAAATAAACAATAACATTTCAAAATTTTATATGTCAATAATTTTGATAATTTATAGTTAAAGTGAAATATTTAATTATTTAACTTTTAAAAAATATCATTAACTAATAAAAATAAGTGAATTTAAGATAAATTTAATCTATAATTTTGCCATCTTTGTAATAAATTCTTTTAACCCTTGAAGCTACTAAAGATAAAATTTCATAACTTATAGTATCGCATCTTTTGGCTAAATTTGAAGCGTTAAAATCACCTTCATCAAAAATTGTTGCATATTCACCAACTTTAACTTCCATATCAAAAGGCACTTTTACCATACATTGATCCATACATATTCGCCCAACTACTGGGCATTTTACATTATTAATTAAAACCTCTGGATTATTTTGCTCTCTTAAAAATCCATCACCATAACCGATGCAAATCGTTACAATTTTTTCATAATCTTTTGTTGTGTAAACTCCACCATAGCTAATTGGGGTATTTGGTTTTAAAATCTTAATATTTGAAATCATAGCATAAAGGCTCATAACAGGCTTTAAATCTACGCTTTTTTTAACTTCATCTGATGGATAAAATCCAAAACCAACTATTCCACTTCTTACCATATTTAAATTTGCAGTTTGTGTATCTAAAATAGCTGCTGAGTTTGAGACATGTTTTAATGGTATTTTAAGCCCATTTTTTTCAAAATCATAAATTTGAGCATTAAATCTTTTAAGTTGTAGGTTTGTAAAGCTCTTATCAGCACTATCTGATTTAGCAAAATGAGTAAAAACACCAACTATTTCTATATTTGAGAGTTTTGAAATTTTTAAACAAGTTAAAGTTGTTTCTAAAATGCTTTTTTCATCGCGTACCACAAAACCAAGTCTTGCCATTCCTGTATCAAGCTTGATATGAATTTTGGCCTTCAAATTTAAGGATTTTGCTATTTCATTTATAGTGGTTGCATATTCGTAGTTAAAAACACAAAGCTCAAGGTTGTTTAATAGAGCTTTTTTTACTTCATCGCTGTATCCAAGGAGTAAAATAGGCAAATTTATACCATTTTTTCTTAACTCTTCACCTTCATTTACTCTTGCTACTGCTAGATAATCAGCACCAAACTCAGCGTAACTTTTAGCTATTTCCACGCTTCCATGCCCATAAGCATTTGCCTTTATAAGAGCACAAAACTTTATATCATCTCCAACAAATTTTTTTAAATTAAAAAAATTTTGTTTTAAATTATTCAAATTTATTTTTGCAAAAACTACTGACATTTACTCTTTCTTTTCTACTATTTTAACGCTTTTTGCTGTTTTTGAAAAATGTATTAAATCCTCTACTGTTTGAACCGTCCAAGGAAGTCTTTCAAGTGCTACTTTAAATATTATTGCTGCACTTATTGCATCATTTAAGGCTCTATGATGAGCGTTATGAATACCTAAAAGCTCTTTTAATGATCCAAGTCCGTATTTAGCAGATGGTATTGTTCGTCTGGCTAGCTCAATAGTGCAAATTCGCCTATTTAAAAGCACTCCATAGTCTAATTTTTCCAAACTTTTGCTTATAAAATCATAATCAAATTTAACATTATGAGCTACAAAAGTACTGGTTCCTAAAAAAAGTTTAAATCTCTCAAGCACGGTGGCTAAATTTGGAGCATTGTCTAAATCACTAACTTTAATTCCAGTTAAATCACTAATTTCTTCAGGAATAAAATCAGCTTTTATAAAGCTTTCAAATTTATCTAAAACTAGACCATTTTTTAATTTTACTGCTCCTATTTCTATGATTTGTCCCTCTTTTATGCCGCCATTTGTCTCAATATCTGTAATGCAAAAAATTTCATCTTTAATCTCTTTATCTTTTGTAGCAATTGTTACTTTTCCATTATCTTTTTTTACTACTTCAAGTCCTGAAGCGTGCCACATATTAAAATCTTTTGGGTCAAATTTTATCTCATCAATCTCACTTGATTTTATTAAAAAATCATGATAATTAATTGATTTTTGAGAAAGCAAATCTATAAAATTTTCTAATTTATTAACTTTTTTCATACTTTTAAAGATCTAATCGCAGTTTCATAATCATTTGATGAAAATATATAACTTCCAGCTACTACTATATCAGCTCCAGCTTCATCAAGTTCAGCTACATTAAGCCCATTTACACCACCATCAACTTCTATCATGCAAATTGAGTTTGTTTTATATATAAGCTCTTTTAATTCTTTTGTTTTATCTATTACAATAGGCATAAATTTTTGCCCACCAAATCCTGGATTTACACTCATTAAAAGAACCATATCAACACTATTTATGATATGTTTTAGTGAGCTTATTGGTGTGTGTGGGTTTAAAACAATAGCAGGAGAAATTCCATTATTTCTAATGTGATCAATTAATCTTAAAGGGTGGTTTTCAGCCTCAATATGAAATCCTAGAAATTTAGGTTTAATCCCTAAAAACATCTCTACAAAAAAGCTTGGGTTTTCAACCATTAGATGAACATCTAAAGGCACTGAACTTGACTTTTTAGCTGCATTTACAACAACAGGCCCAATTGTTAAATTTGGTACAAAATGTCCATCCATTACATCTATGTGGATAAGATCAGCTCCAGCTTCACAAACTGCTTTTATTTCACTTTCTAAATTTGCAAAATCAGCTGATAAAATACTTGGTGCTACATACATTTAAATTCCTTAAATTTTTTATAACTAATTCCAAAGTTTGAATTTTACCCTTTTAAATCATAAAAACTAATAAAATATGAAATTTAATAAATTTAAGTAAGATTTGAGTATTTTTTGGTATAATCAACCTTTTAAATTTAAGTTTTCAAAGGATAAAATATGGCAAAAAGATGTGCTATTACAGGAAAAGGCCCAATGGTAGGCCATAGCGTAAGTCACGCTAACAACAAAAATAAAAAAAGATTTTTACCAAATCTTAGAACCATAAGAGTTGTTTTAGAAGATGGAACAACTAGAAGAATTAAAGTTGCAGCATCAACTTTAAGAACTATGAAAAAACAATCTAGATAGTTTTTATATATAAAGTTTGTTAAAATGTCTTTTTGGGATAGAGTTCGTAAATTTCTCAACTGGACAAGATCTTCAAAACCTGATGTAAATCTTAACTTTGAATTTTACGAACAGTTAAAACCGTTTAGATTACCATTAATTCTTCTTGTTTCACTTATGCTAATTGGAACTTTAGGATATATGGCTTTTAGCGGTTTTTCTTTAAGTGATGGATTTTATCAAGCAGGGATGACCTTTACAACTGTCGGATTTACCGAAGTTGCCGAGATTTCTCCAGCTGGGAGAATTTTTACTGTAGCATTTATTTTTGCTGGTTTTGGAGCTTTTACATTTTCTTTAGGTGTTGTTATAGAAAGCCTAAAAAAAGGCTTTTTAGTAAATGCCATTAGGGAGAGAAATATGGTAAATAAAATAGCAAGATTAAAAAATCACTTTGTTATTTGCTATCACAATATCTATACAATTGAGCTTGCAAAGCAATTTAGAGAAAATCATATCCCTTTTGTTGTTATTGACACAAGTGATGATTTGAGTAAGATTGCTCATGATAATAAATATCCTTATTTTATACAAGGCGAACCTCATACCGAACTTTCACTTTTAAAATCTCATCTTTCTAGTGCAAAAGGTGTTATTGCACTTAGTTCAAATATAGCTGATAATATTGCAATAATTGCAACTGTAAGATTATATGAAAAAGAGCTTGAACTTAAAAAGCCATATTTTGTTATGAGTGTTTCTGATAATGATTTAGATGCAGATAAGCTTAAAAAGCTTGGCGCAGACTCAGTTATACTTCCATCAAAACTTGCCGCTCAGCGTCTTAGTGCTATAAGTGTAAGACCAGATATGGAAAATATCTTAGAAAGATTTTTATATAAAAAAGACTCTTTAATTGATATTGAGGAAATTATAGTTCCAAGTCATTCTTGGGTTAGATTTAAAAGACTTCGTGAAACTAGACTCAGAGAAATTACAAGTGCTGATATAGTTGGAATAAAAGATGAAAATAATAAATTTACTCCTATGCCTGGCGGTGATGCTATAATAGGCACAAATGCCACACTTTTAGTTATAGGTACGGCTGAGGGGATAAATTATACAAGAAAACTTATAAATGGTAGATATAAACCGCAGGAGTTAAAATATGTTTGATATGATTTCGCTAAAAGGCGGACTTGAAAATGTTGATGGGTTTTATTTTGATGGAGTGCATTCAGGCGTAAAGAAAAAAAATAATGATTTAGGATTTATAAGAAGTGATGAAGAGTTTTTAATAAGTGCGTGTTTTACTACGAACAAATTTAAAGCCGCACCACTTAGACATTTTTTAAAATACCCTAAAAATTTTAAAACAAATTTTATACTTTTAAACTCAAAAAACGCAAATGCTATGACTGGTGAAAAAGGCATAGACGATATTGATGAAATTTTTAAAGAACTTGGCAAAAAAATAAAATTAATCAATCCTATAATGAGCTCTACTGGTGTTATTGGCCAAAGACTTGATAAAGAAAAAATCATAAAAGGTTTGGATAAGTTTGATTTTTATGCTAGAAACTCAGACGCTGTTGCAAAATCTATAATGACAACCGATAAGTTTAAAAAAGAACTTAGTTTTAGAGTTGATTTAGAAAATGGCAAAAGTTTTAATATAGCTGCTATTTGCAAAGGTGCAGGTATGATAAACCCAGCAATGGCTACTATGCTATGTTATATTTTAACTGATGCTAATATCCCAAAAGATGATATGGATGAACTTCTAAAATCAAGCATTGAAAATAGTTTTAATGCTGTTAGTGTGGATGGTGACACATCTACAAATGATACTGTTATGCTTATAAGTAGTGGCAAAAAAGACTATGATAAACAAGCTTTTAAAACCGCACTTAATATGATAACTTTAAATTTAGCTTTAATGCTTGTAAAAGATGGTGAAGGCTCAAGCAAAGTCGTAGCTTTTGAAGTAAATGGCGCTAAAGATGATAAAGAGGCCATGAAAGCAGCTAAGGCTTTATCAAATTCGCTTTTAGTAAAAACAGCAATTTTTGGAGAAGACCCAAACTGGGGACGAATAGCTTCAACCATTGGAGCAAGTGGTGTTGAGTGCAGCGAAGAAAGTTTGGTTATAAAATATGATGATGTTTTAGTTTATGATATTAATCACCCTGAGCTTGATGAAGAAAGAGAGCAAAAAGCTCATGTTATAATGCAAAAAGAAAGTTTTAAAATAAGTTGTGATTTAGGTATCGCAGATGGTAAATTTTGCGCTTATGGGTGTGATTTGGGTCATAAATATGTCGATATAAATGCAAGTTATAGATCTTAATTTTTATAAAAAATTTTTTAAATATAGGCAAGTTTTAAATAATTTAATTTTATAAAACTTGCTTAAAATTTATCTTCACCTAAGGCATTTAGCCTTGCAACAGCAGTATTGCAATACTGGGTTAAAACCTTTTGTATGTTTTCTAAATCATCAAATTTTGATTTTAAAACTTCTCTATCCATTTCGCTTATTTTATTTACTCTAAGCCTTCTTGCATCTAAATCCCTTATATAAATTTTATATATGGCTACGCAAGTATCTCTCCATAAATAGTAATTTTTAATGACCTCACTATATAAAATAGAGCCTAAGAGTTCTTGGAATTTATAGCTTGTATCGCTTAAAACCTCATCAAATTTATTTTCTTCACCAACAATATCGGTAATTTCTTTATCTCTTTCATGTCTTATGCAATTTCTTATCCTTGTCATTATGAAATCTTGATGATTTGCGACACTCTTAAAAGCATTGATTGTTTCACTCTTGCTCACTTTTATTCCTTTACAAGATTTTTGTTTGTATTATATCATAATTTCAGTTAAAAAAAATTTAAGATTTGATAAATTTAATTTTAAGTTACATTATCGTATAATGTTTAAATTTTATTAAGAAGAGGTGATGTTATGAAAAGACCTATACCAAAAGATAAGGAAATTCCACTCGATCCTAATAAGTGGATAATTTCAAAAACAGATCCAAAAGGCGTTATAACTTATGCAAATGACTATTTTATAGATGTTTGTCAATATAGCAAAGAAGAGCTTATAGGACAACCACATAACATAGTTCGCCACCCTGATATGCCAAGGATAGCATTTAAGCTTATGTGGGATACAATAAAACAAAATAAAGATTTTAAAGCTTTAGTTAAAAATTTAGCAAAAGATGGAAGATACTATTGGGTTTTAACAAAATTTGAAACCGTCGTTGACCCAGTATCAAATGAAATTGTATCATATACGGCTTACAGAAAAGCAGCTCCTAAGAATGCCATAAAAGAGATAATTCCTATCTATAAAAAACTTGTAGAACTTGAAAGAGTTGGTGGTATGGAACAAAGTGGGGAGTATTTAGCTAAGTTTTTAAAAGACAATAACACTACTTATGAAAAGTTTTTAGATAAAATTACAGAGGGAAAAACAAATATTTTTGATGGTTTGCTTAAGTCTATAATTGGTATTTTTAAAAAATAAATTTTTTATTATCCCACATTAAATTTCTAAAAAAATGATGTGGGATTTACGAGTCTAAAAAATATTAATAGAGATTGGATTATAAAATATTTACCTTAGCTTTTAAGCTAACGCATTTTTTAAAACATCATCTATAATATCAACCGGTATTATTTCAATAGCATCTTTTACTTCATTTGGAAGCTCATCAAGATCTCTTTCATAGTTTTTTCTAGGAATTAACACTTTTTTTATACCAGCTTTATGAGCTGCAATTAGCTTTTCTTTAAGCCCTCCAATAGGTAAAACTTTTCCACTTAAAGTAATTTCACCTGTCATTGCAATATCAGCTTTAACTTTTTTATTTGATAAAATAGAAGCAATAGCTACAGCCATTGTTATACCAGCACTAGGGCCATCTTTTGGGGTTGCGCCTTCTGGAACATGTAAGTGAAGATCAAAAAGATTATAAATTTGTTCGTTGTTATTTTTTAAATTCTGACTATTTTCGCTTTTTTCACTTTCACTTATATGGGCTTTTTCATATATCTTTTTTGGAATTTCAAGCTTATTTTCATCTATTAAGACTTTTACTACACTAAAAGCAATTATGGCGGATTCTTTCATAACATCACCAAGTTGCCCAGTTATATTAAGCTTTCCTTTGCCTTTTATTTTAATAGCTTCTATTTTTAAAACATCTCCCCCAACTGCCGTCCATGCAAGACCATTTACTATACCAATCAGATCTTTTTTATCAACAGCATCTATTTCAAAGACTTTTTTATCTACAAATTCTTCTAGATTTCTATTGTTTACTAGGACTTTTTCATTTTTTTCTTGATTTAAGATTTTAACTGCTGTTTTTCTTAAAATATCGGCTATTTTTCTTCTTAAATTTCTAACGCCACTTTCCCTTGTATAATCACTTATAAGTAATTTTAATGCTGCATCAGTTATATTTACATCACTTGCTTTAAGTCCGTGCTTTTTAAGTTCTTGCGGGATAAGATATTTTTTTGCAATTTGAAATTTTTCTTGTGGTGTGTAAGAGCTTAAAAATATAAACTCCATTCTATCTCTAAGTGCAGGAGGGATACTTCCTATATCATTTGCTGTTGCTATAAATATAATCTTGCTTAAATCAATATTAAAATTTAAATAATAATCTCTAAAATTATTGTTTTGTTCAGGATCGAGCACTTCTAATAAAACAGCTGTTGGATCACCTCTAAAATTTCTTGAGATTTTATCTATTTCATCAAGCACCATAACAGGATTCATTTGTTTTGCATCAATTAAGCCTTGAACTATTCTTCCAGGCATTGCACCCACATAAGTTCGTCTATGGCCACGAAGCTCATTTACATCTTCAAGTCCGCCAAGAGCTATTCTAACAAGTTCTCTTTTTAAAGCTTTTGCAACTGAGTTTGCAAGGCTTGTTTTACCAACTCCAGGAGGTCCTGCAAGACATAAAATTATGCCATTATTTACTTTATCTTTCAGTCCACGAAGTTCCAAAAGCTCACGCAAAGCAAAATATTCAACTATTCTGTCTTTTGGTTTTGTGAGTGCGTAATGATCACTATCAAGTTGTTTTTTAACATCACTCATAGAGCTTTTTTTCTTTGCTAGATTTTCAAAAGGAATTTCTAAAACCCAGTCTAAGTAGCTTTGAGCCATTGATGCATCAGCTGAGTCAGGATGAAGTCTTGCAAATTTATCAATCTGTTTTTTTATCTCTTTATACGCCTCATCACTCATAAATGGCTTTTTAAGATCAAGTTTTTTTCTATATTCTAAAACTTCTTCTTCTTTTTCATTTTCATTGCCAAGTTCTTTTTGAATTTGCTTTAATTGCTCTTTTAAAAAATACTCTTTGTTTGTTTTTTCTATTTTTGAGTGAACTTTTGACTTTATCTCTTTTTCAAGTCTATTTGCCTCTATTTCTTGGATGATATAATCAATCGTATCAAAGTAAAGCTCTTCTAAATTTTCTTTTATAAAAAATTCATAAGCTTTATCTTTTGTAAGCCTTAAAGCACTTAGAGTTAGATCAAGAACCCTTATAGCATCACTACTTTCTTCAATTGTTCTTAATAAATCTTGCGAAAAGTAGCCATTCATAGAATTTAGTGTTTTTATTTTTTGTTTTAAAATATTTAAAAGTGGTTCTATTTTATTATCAGTTGGAATTTCTATCTCTATTTGTTTTATTTCAGCTAAAAGCGGTTTTTGTGAAATTTCTTTTACAATTTTAGCTTTATAAGCTCCTTGAAATAAAATTTTAACTCTTCCATCTGGAAGATCTACTTTTCTCATTATATTTCCAACAACACCGGCATTATAAATATTTTCAAATTTGTTTTTTGAAGTGGCATTTTCCTTTTCATTTGCTACTAAAATCATAGTTTCATTTTTTATGGCAAACTCCAAGGTTTCAAGCTCATCACTTTCATGAATGAAAATAGGCGTTATCATGAATGGATATAAAAATTGCCCATTCATTGTGATAATAGGCAAAGTATTTTGTGAAATTTTCATCTATTTCCTTTTAGTATTATTCGAAAAATGCTCTATACCAAGGAAGATTTGGAGCTGATAAATTTGCATCTTTTAAAGCTGAGTTTTGAAGTTTTTCTTCATAAATTTTAGCTGATACATCTCTTCCTTTTTGAGCATACAAATCTTTTATATTTTCATTTAGATGATAAACTGCAAGCTTAAATTTAATAAGCATAGTCTCTAAAAGCGGTTTATATTGGGTATTTGGATACTCTGATAGGAAATTTTCAATTTCTATTATGCTATATTGCATCAAATTTTGATTTCTATTTGGTCTTTGGAAAGAGTCATAATTTGCTTTTATTTTTAAAAACTTAGCATATTCTATTTTTTCTTTTGTTCCATATCTTCTTATATATTCATCTAAAAGCTCATTTGCCCTTGTGTATCTGCCCTCATCTGTATTTGCTAGTGCCATAACCAAAAGTGTTGGTTCAAGAAGTGGTGAGGCGACATGTTCGCTTGCAAATTGGTTGTAGTGTTTATCAGCTTCTTTTAAATCATTTGCTTTTATATCTGCCATTATGTGGTTATACCAAATTTCAGGTCTTAGATTGTAAAGTCCAGATGACTTTGTGCTGCAACCCACCATAAAAATGAGCGTAAAAAAAAGAGTTAAAATTTTAACTTTCATAATTAAAATCCTTGTTTTAAATTTTTAAGTCATTTATTTTACACTTTTACTCTTTATAATCGGTTAATTTAATTAAATTTGTCTTTAAAATTTGCAAATTTATTTAAATATTCAATTTATTTAAAACAAATAGTTATAAGATAAAAAATGAAATTTAAATATTTCAGATAGATTTTTAACTATTTATGATATAATCACATTAAATTCAGTATGGCTTTTCTAAAATGTTAGAATAGTCTTAAGAGGTGGTTTATATGAAAACAGTCAAAAAAGTGGTGTTTTGTAGGTCTTTTGACAGCATAGCCCATAGCCAGAAAAAATCTTTTAAAAAAGGTTTTTCGCTAATAGAGCTTGTTCTTGCTATAGTTGTAGTTGCTATAACCTTAGCCGCACTTCCAAACATTGTAGCACAAACTCAAAAATCAAATGAGTTAGCTATAAAACAAGAGCTTACCTATAGTGCCAAAACATTAATGGGTAGAATTATCTCAATGCCTTGGGATAGCACAGCTTTAAAAGCTATGTGCGAAAATGATCGTGGTGTGACATCATGCAGCAACAGTGATATCAAATCTTATTTAAGAGCCAATAGGAATATTAGAATCCCTATATATAACTCAAATGGGCTTGGAAACAGACCTGGAAGTTTGATTGCAGATAATCATGGGTATGTTAATCAAAATAGAATAAGTGAGGCCGATAGAACTAGAACCTACACACCTGGTAATAACTCTTATGGGTTTAATGATGATAAAAATGATATAGATGACTTTCGTGGTACTCTTAGAACCAGAAATGAAGAAGCCTCAAATGAGGATTTTATCTCAGATATGCTTTTTGTTACAGAAGTTGATTATGTAAGTGGCACTACTACTGGTGGTACTACTTTAGAGTTCTCACCTAGTGGTACAGGAAACTCAATAGATGGAGGAACACCTACAAATATAAAGCGTGTAAAGGTAACAGTTGAAGACACGGATGGTAATCCAGGAACTGGTGAGTATAGATCAACGATGTATTTTTATGCTCCAAATATAGGTATGAACAAACCTATGGTTATGGACTATAAAGGAATGTAAGATGATAAAAAAAGCTTTTACTTTAATTGAACTTATACTTGTTATAGTTATACTTGCTATCTTATCTTTGATAGGAACCAACATTTATACAAATGTTTATAAAAACTATCTTACCTCAAAAATAGTAGATGAGGTAGAGGATAAAACCCAACTAGCACTTGATCAAATAGCCTCAAGACTAAGTGATAGAGTTAAACAAGCAACAATTGGTAGAAAAAGTTCAGATACAAATAACATTGTATTAGTCTATGATTCAAGGCTTGAACACGATCATGACATCTTAGAGTGGATTGGGCAAAGTACACAAAGTAGAAATTTAGCAGGAGCTAATGTGGATAGCTCTATTGGCTGGAGTGGGTTTTTAGATATGGGCATATATGAAAATAGTAAGCGTATACTTATAGGTGGTAGGTTGCCAGCTGCAACAGAAGTTATAAACTCTGTATCAAGGGGTAAATCTCAAAATTTAGCTATGATATTTCAAGGTATATCAACCAACAAAGAAAATGGTTATGGATTTAGAGAAAATGAAAATCCAGATAAAATTATGGTTTTTAATATGCCTAGCAGTGGTGCAGGAATTACACTTGTAAATCCTTATGCGGGTGGACAAATTTCAGATAGATATCAAATAGCTCATTCAGCCTATGCTATAGTTCCTGAAAGAAATGCAGCAGGTGGAGATAATTTATACCTATACTATGACTACAGGCCTTGGATGGGGCAAAGATATAGTGATGGTAAAAAATCTCTTTTAATTGAAAATATTACTTTATTTAGGTTTAGAGGTTTTAGTGCAAGTGGGATGGATTTAAAGCTTTGTGTAAATGCGGGTGCCCAAAATCACGGCGTTACCGATAATAGATTTGTAGTTTGTAAGACAAAGGTGGTGTTCTAATGAAAAAAGGTTTTAGTTTAATAATGGCGATATTTTTTGTTATGCTTATAGCAACCTTGGGTATGATGTCACTATCTCTATCTTCAAAGATGGTAAAGCAATCAGGCGATGTTTATTTAAAAGAACAAGCCGAGCTATATGCTATGAGTGCTACAAGTTTAGCAGTTTTGGATATGCAAAGAACAGATTATACCAATGAGTGTATTACAGAAAAAAAATATGATTTTGGTGATGGGTTTGTGGCAACAGTTAATATATTTTATCTTGATAGTGACATGCCAAGATGTGATAATAATCGTAATGTAAAGTCATCAAATAGTATTAATAAGACATTTATGGATTTAAAAGATATTAATGGAATTACAGCTAATTACTATAATGTCGCCTTAATAGATGTTATGGTGCAAAACACTGATGGCATAGAGCCTGTTAGGTTTCATAGAAGAACAGTTCAAAGACCGTAAAATATAAAATTAAGATAAAAAATATAAAAGCAATTTTAAGGAGAAAGAAAGATTATGAATACAAGCATAGTTGGAAAACAGTTTGAGTTAACAGATACTATAAAAGAGTACTTAGAAAAAGCATTTGAAAATTTAGAAAAGTATAATCTAAACATAGTTTCAACAAGATGTGTTATCTCAGCTGATGAAAAGCAAGGTAAAAAAGGCTTTGTTGTAAATTTGTCAATAAATTTACCAAAAAAAGAGACTATTGTTATATCTCAAAAAGATAAAGATCTTTACGCTGCTATAGATAGCATCATAGAAAGAGCATCTAAGGTTTTAAGAAGACAGCACGATAAGTGGAAAACTCATAAAAATAAAGATGAGTTAAAAGAGATAGTTCTTGATAAAAGTCATGATATAGATCTTAGCGAGCATATAGATGAGATAGTAGAGGCTGAGCTTGAAACTCATAAGCCACTAGAAATTGATGAAGCACTTTTTACTCTAAAAAACAGCAACGATCAATTTTTAGTATTTAATGATATGAATGCTAAAATGAGAGTTTTATATAAAAGAAAAGATGGAAAATTTGGACTATTTTAATAGTTTTAAGGCTGAGAAAATCAGCCTTTTTAAAGATTTTATTGATAAAAAAGTCTTTTAAATTTATAAAAGCTTTAAATTTAAGGTTTTTATAAATTTAAGCCTTCTAAAGGAGAAGATTATGAAAACAAATGTGTTTTTTAAATGGATAGTGGCACTTTTTACTTTTTTAAGTTTAGCCACTGCACAAGGGGTTAATGAGTATGGTATGCTTCCATGCCCAGATGGCACAAGCAATTGTCCGCCAGCAGGATATGGTGCACCAAGAGGTGATTTGATAAGAACAAAAGATAGCACTAATTATGTAGTTTATTATCAAACTAATTTATCTTTTTCTCCAGAAGTTGGTTCTTACTCATCTTTTACTGGTAATCCGCTTGACAATAATGGATTTTCATCTTTAGTATATGGTGACTACTCCATTACAGGTAATACAATTATGGATTTTGATAATAAAAGAGATTTAGATAATTCTAGGTCTAAAATGATTAATCAATTAGGTGACACAAAGTATTTTAATAGTTCAAAAGCTTCTTTGTATCTACCAGATAGCATCAAACCTGAATATATAAAATATGCAACCCTTACATGGATAGGAAGTATCCATAAAAACAACCTTACAGGTCAGGTTAATAAACAATCGCTTGTTTATTCGTGTGCTGTAGAAGATAACATACTTGTTAGAAAACAAGATAAAGCAAAGATAGACCATCAAGACTTAATTGATGTTTGTCTTAATAGTGAATTTAAAAATGATGTTTCTTGTGAAGAAGTTCGATATAAGATAAAAGATGGTATTTACTATCCAAATCCTACCAATAACAGCAATTATTTTAATCTAAATAATTACTATAAAAATATAAGATATAATCCAAATGCCAATGTCAATAACAACTTTCAATTTTCTTGTCTAGAACCAGGAAGACAAAAAATTAGAAAAGTTGATTTAAAGCTTATCGATGATGACGTTGTAAAAAACTGTAAAGATAAATATAATAATGATAAAAAATGTAATGATATCTTTAAAGTAACAGATAGTGGATACTATACCCCTATATCATATAATAATAAAAATTCTAAACTTGAATTTAGATGCACAAATGAGAGTTATACAAAAATTAAAAAGGAAAATTTAAATAAAGCATACTATAACCCTAAAATGGTTCAAGAGTGTAAAATGAAATTTCCAAGCCAGGCTTCTCAGTGTGACAATATTATAAATACTGAATACTACACACCTACACTTAGCTATAGTATAGATAGAGCGGAAATAGGCGATGGTGTATCTAGAGTAAAAACTACTTTGAAGAGTCAACCTTACTATACAGTTGAAGAACTTAGAAAAATTTGTGTAGAAAGTGGTAATAGCAAAGAAGAGTGTGATGGTATAGATGAAAACTTTAATGGAGGAATAAGGACATTTTACAGGTTAGTAGACTTTAGCGAATGTTTTGAAAATAGAAAATTTAATTATGACAAATGTTATTACGGCGATGGTAGAGATTCATTTCATGGTAGACCTGCCATAAAAATACATTCTATTAAAGTAACTTTAGGTGACAGTCATTGCACAAATAATCCTAATGATTGTGAAGAGGTAAAAACTTGTAGAAATTATACTTTTAGTGGTGGCAATATCGACATAGATGACTATTGTAGTAAAAACCCTGAGTCATGTAGTGAGGTAAATACTTGTAGTAGATACACTTATGGCTCACAACCTATAAATTTAAATGATTTTTGTAGCAAAAACCCAGCAGAGTGTGAAAGAGTTAAAGTTTGTAAAGAGTATAACCTACACACTATATCTTCAACTATAACACCTTCAAAAGGAGACAATAGAAATCTTGCAAGTATATCTGAAAAATACATAAAAGATTACAATAAGATGAATTTTATAGCTGGAGGTCTTGAAAAAGAGGTATTTGCAAAAGATGAAGATATAGACTATCTATTTAGTTACAATAATGCACAAAATCAAGGTGGTTTATGGTTTGTGTATTCAGCCAGAGCTGATGTTACTGACTTTTTAAAACAAGCAATAGCAAATACTAAAATTAATCAAGAAGGTAAAATATTGCAATTTCCTATAGCAGGAGCTAATGTCAAAGCTACAGTAGGAGGTGTTTTAAATAACAGTGATGGTGTTAGTTTCTGGAACAATGGATCATTTATATATAGTGGTGCAAAAACCGCAAACTTTGGCTCTTGGGCATTGACTGTTGTTTATGATAAAGGCAGTATACCAAGTAAATCATCTCCTGAATATGCCTTTTATAAACCTAAAGTTGTAACTATACATAATGGTTTTGCGTCCTTAGTTCATGATTTACAAAAATTAGACAGTAAATTTTTAAATATGGTATTTGATGGCTTTTACACTCCAAGGCAAGATATGTATGATGCAAAAGTTAGCACCTACGCTGTATCAAATGCGAACTATTCTATAAGATTTAAAGATGATGAGGCGGCTCCATTTAAAATTTCTAAATATGGAGACTTCTCAAATATGGTAAATGTCTATAATATCCTTAATAATAGACATTCATATAGTGGTGGTATCTCCATGGTAAAGCCAGGAGCTCATGATGTTGAAGTAGTAGATGATGATTTATACAAGTCAATATCTATAAATACATCCATGTTAAACTCAACAAACAAACAAATATATATGAAAAAAGAGCAAACTAGACTTAAATTTAACTACGGAGTTCAAGCAAGGAGTGTAGGCAGGACAACATATGCAGAGCAGACTTACCCAAGTGTCTTTGCATTCTCAACTGACCTTTATGTGCCAGATGTTTGTTACTATAATACAGTTTATAACAGTGCTGGAAAGAGCTCAAGAGGCACTGGTTTTGTTGTAAGAGAGGGTGAGACAGTAAAAAATCAAGTTTATTTTACTATAGCTGATAACTCAGAAGCTGAAGATGCTAGTGGATTAAAGGTAAAGGCTAAACTATCAGATAATATAATTTATTCAAATGATACTATGAGGATAGATAACTCTCTTGAGGAAAAAGGTCCAAATGACTTTATCGACTCAAAATTAAAATATATGCTAGATAATCAAAAAGGACTTTATGAGGATGAGGAACATACAAATTTAATCCCTGACTCTAAAGATAAGCAATTTAATAAATACGATGGCAATTATCTGTCATTTTTCATAGGTGATGGTGCTGGTAATGTCAATGGTAATAATATCTCAGGTGGATCTTTAAATAAAAATAAAAAAGATAAGGTTTATGTAGAGTATAAAACCAAAGTTGGAGGATATTATGAAGAGCCTACTTTTACATATGATTTTTCATTAAAAGGTGTTGAGCTTAATTATAATATTTCTATGGCTAAATGCCCATCTCCTAGTGGTAAAACTGAGTGGGAAAATATAGTTGAAGTAGTTCCTCTTGATGGGGTAAAAGTAGTAAATGAGGACTTTAAGAAAAAAGGTGATTATGAGGGTCTTTATACGCAAGTTGCTAATGAGCCATTTAACTTAAAGATAAATTATGATGTAAATATCACAGGTAGATCAAATGATTATCTTAACAAACTTTTAAGCGATAAAAAGATTTGTATTCTTCTAGGCTATACTGAGCAACAGTGTAGTGATGAAGCCTTTATGAAGGGAAAAGTTGATGAGTTTAATAAAAAAAGAGAAGAATTAAATAAAGAAATTCAAGAACTAGCTTCTGAAATTAATAAGATTAATGGAGATATTGCTAAAAAACAAAGTGAGTTAAATACAGCTAAAAGTAAAGTAAAAGAATTGGAAGAAGAGTTAAAAAATATAAAAAATATTTTAGCTAAAGGTGATATTGAAGAAAATGAAAAAACAAAACTAGAGGCAAGAAAGAAAACTTTAGAAGGTGATGAAAACACAGAAGGAAGCATAAAGCATGCAAACAATCAAGTGGCTGCTTTAAATAAAAAAATTGCAGACTTAAAAGAAGATCTTAAAACAGCTCAAGATAATAAGGAGAATAAACAATCCGACTTAGGTAATCTTGAAAGTGGCATAAGTGATGAGATGACTAGAAGAGTAGGAAGACTTGATGGTAAATTTGAAACTACTTTGGTTACATTAAAAGAGCTTGGTGATAGACATGATAACTGTAAAGCGGCAAAAGAGAATAAAAATATTCATTTTAACCATTATCAAGACTTTGATATAAAAGAGAAATCTTTTAAAGGTGAAGCAACTAATATGGATACCATAATGTATATCAATAAAAATAAAGGAAACTGTGCAGATTTGAAAAAAGGTTGTTCATATAAGTCTTCATCAGCAAAGGCATTTCCATCATTTGAGTATTTTACAAACGACAGTGATAAAGATAAGATTATTGATATGAAAAACATCGTTGTTGGCTACGCAAGACCTGATTATACATTTATAGTAAGTTATCTACCATCAGGAGCTGAAATTTTAACATCTTGTAAGCAAGAGTGTATTAGCAGGTATCATGATGAGCCAGCAGCTTCAAAAGATAGTAAAATAGAAGCATGCCAAAAAGTTTGCGATGAAAAACATAAAAAACGCGTAAGTGAAGGCGGTGGCGAAATAGATGAAAAGTATCTAAAAGAATATAGACTTGATATTTGTGCTGGAGACACATTTGCTGTAAGACCTGCGTATTTTAAGCTTAATAAAGAGCTAAATAAAGATGAAATATACAATCTTGGTGGAGATAAACTCCATAAAGACTTTAAAGATAATATCTACCCATCAGATAAAGATGGAAACTATGTTTTGGGATATGATTCTTTGCTTATTTCTGATGATTCAAACATAACAGCCAATAGCAATCCAAATTTTACTAAATCAGCTGTTTTATCAACAATTGTTCCTGATAGTTGTAACCTAGATGAAGTAAATGATGTAGTTAGAAATGCTGATGGAAAAAGTATAAGCTATAGTAGAGATAACAAACCTACTGGAAGTAATACATTATGGGACAATACAGTTAATTCTTCTAATAACTTAAGAGTTGATTTTAGATCTTTTGATAAAGATGGTAAAGATAAAAACGCAACTGAAAGAGTCTTTTACAATGATACAACTAAGGCAAGTAGTCTAAGCGAGTTTAAAAAAGCAAGTAACGGTGAGAATATGAAAAAATATGCCAATATAGACTTAGGAGCTTTAGGAAAACTTAATTACTATAATATCGGCTATGCTAAGATGAGACTTACTGACTCATCATGGACTAGGTTTGATAAACCATATTTGGATAAAGAGGCAAAAAGCTATAGTTATAAAAAAGATAACAATAAAGTCGGTGCATATATAGGCTTTAAAGATCAAGAGCTAAGCAGTATAAAATCTATCGGTGATAATGTTAAAAACAAATATCTAATTCCTGAGGATTTAGTGCTTAAGTTTACACACGACAAGGTTATGGTTTCAGTTTTAGGTATAAAAGATAAGATAGAAAAGCAAGATCCTTTTAACACAAACGAGATTTATACATATACATTTTTTAACACAAATCCTGATAATATGGGAGCAAGTCTTGATTTAAATGTTACTGCTGCATCTTCAAGAGCGAGTGTTTGTGTAGATAAAGAGTGTTTAAAAGATAAGGGCAATTATAATATTTTAGAAATTTATCCAACACTTTATCACAAAGGTTGCTATGCTAGGGATATTGAGTTTGGATTAGATTTTGCATTTGATTGCAATAAAACTGCAAGCGATGAAAGATGTAATTCATTAGAAATAAATCCAGAAAGCAAAAAGGGTTATTGTTATACTCACAACCTAAGCTCTGAATGCTACAAGCCAGAAGCTGCAACTAAAAAATTTGGCAAGTTAAAACATGGACTTGTCTATTCGTCTAATATAAAAGATGGAAATGTATCCATTAACAGTGAAGTTAAAGCTGAAGAACAAGATGGTAATAATGGTAAAAAAACCGTTACAAAACCTGGTGAAGTTGCTATAATGGTAAATAAAGAGGGTTTTGATAATGCGAAATTTGAACTACCTCTAAAATTTAATTTCAAAAGATTCCCAGGCACAAATGACCTTATTGATCCTAAGCTTATTTATGCTGATGACTTTATAAGAAGTAACAATGTCGCTTTTGAAGAAAAAGATCTTCTTACTGATAAAAAAATATCTTCTAGTGAGGTTTTAACAAAAGGAATAAAAGCTAAGGGAAGAGTTTTCAAAAAATTTAATAATGAAATTTTAGAAATTAACGACTCCAAAACTAAGAGATATAATGGCAATGAAAAAAGCAAAGACGGAAACTTTACAACCCTTGAAGATGGCAAATTTGTTCCTATAAATACAGCCTCTAAAGTTACTTTTTACTATGGCTATATAAATGCTAAAAAGAAAGAATATGACTATGATGCAACAGATACTGCTCAAGACCCTATAGATGTTGATGTTTATTCTATGATTTATTATACTGGAAATGTAGATGCCGCAAAAGCTACCGACTTTGCCAAAAATAATCTACCTATCATAGATAGTAATATAACAGCAAAAGAAGTAAACAGTAAAGATAGGCCAGGATTTTTCCTTAATAGGTTTGAATACTATAATACTTTAGCTGGTATAACATCTAGTGACTTTGTTCCACTTAATGGTTATGTGAATGATAATGTAGAAGGATTGACAGGCAGAAGACAAATGCAAGATATAAATAATATGTACGAAAGACTAAGGTTAAGAGTTCTAGAGCCTGAAGATAAAGAAGAAATTGTTGAAGTTCATGTTATGCCTTGGTTTATTTACAACGAGGATGATCCAACCTACAATAATGATTTTAATATCTTTAAGATAATAGTTGAGAGTAGAGATATAGCAAACTGGGGAGGAACTGGACAAGTAAAAGATGGTGATATAGTGGGTAGATATCTATACAATGAGGGCAATGCTTCAAAAGATAGAGTTAGAAATTTAAATACCCTTGATAATGCCATTAGTTGGTAAGCACAATAAATAAAGATAGGTGGCTTTTGTCATCTATCTTTAAAATTTTAAATTTGATTTATTAATTTGTATATTATTTCATAATTTTATTATTCAAAATATAAATTTATTTTAATTTTTTGTTTATTTTTGTAACATTTGTTATTAATTTTATTTTAAATGCAGTAAATAAATTTGCATTTAAGCATATTTTAAAATTATAAGTGATAAGTTAATATTAATTAAATAGCAATTTAGTTTTAATTTTACAAATGGAGAGCCATTATGAGAGCTATCGCTGAATGGGAAGCCCAAGAGGCTATATTTTTATCACTCCCACATTATAATACCGACTGGAATGAATATTTGCTTGATATAATGAAAAGCTATGTTGAGCTTGTAAAGGTTTTAAGTAAATTTCAAAAAGTATGTCTTATATCTCCAAGCAAAGAAGATTTTGAATATTTTTTTAAAGATATTCCAAATTTAAGTTTTTATAAGATAGACACAAATGATACTTGGATAAGGGATTATGGCGCAATAGATGTTGAAAGTGCTGGAAGGATAATAAGTTATAATTTTGAGTTTAATGCTTGGGGTGGAAAATTTCAAAGCAATAAAGACAATAGTGTTAATTTAGAGCTTTATAAATACTTTAAAGGTGAGCTTAAAAACATAGATCTTATTTTAGAGGGCGGAAGTATTGATTTTAATGGCTATGGAACGATGCTAACAACCACAACCTGTCTTTTAAATGATAATAGAAATAACCTTTCTAAAAGTGAGCTTGAAGATAAATTTAGATCTCTTTTTGGTATTCATAGAATTATTTGGCTTGAAAATGGCTTTATAAAAGGTGATGATACAGATAGTCATGTTGATACTTTAGCTAGATTTATTACTCGTGATATGGTAGCATATTCTATTTGCGAGGATAAAAATGATGAGCAGTATGAGTCATTAAAACTTATGGAAGATAAGCTAAAAAAAACAGGCTTTAAACTTTTACCATTGCCGCTTCCAAAACCAATTTTTTATGATGATGTTAGACTTCCTGCAACTTATGCAAATTTTATCTTTGTAAATGATGCTTTGATAGTGCCAACTTATGCAGATAAAAATGATGAGATAGTTTTAAACTCACTTAAAAAAGCTTTGCCAAATTTAGAGATTATAGGCGTTGATGCAAGAGTTTTTATAAGACAAAATGGCTCACTTCACTGCGCTAGTCAAAATAGATTTTTAGGAAATAGATAAAATTTAGTTTTTAAATTTATTTTAATTTTTTAAAAGGATTAAAAAAAATGAAAAAGAGTTTTTTAAAAGTTAGCGTTTTATTATTTTTATTAGTTTCGCCGATATTTGCACTATATGGTGTTTTATCAGGCGAGAGAACAGATGGATTAAATAAAACTTGTTTTTATAACACACCAGAGGGAAAAAGGTCAATAACAATTGGAGCAAGTGAAATTTGCCCAGTTGAGTATGATTTTTAAAATTTATTGTTTTTTTAATAATAAAGCCGAATTTAAAGTTTGATAAATTCGGCTTTAAATCTATATTTTAAGTTGTAAAATTTAGCTCTAAATTTCAACTAAAAATCTTAAACATTAAACCTAAAGTGCATCACATCGCCATCTTGAACGATATAATCTTTGCCTTCAAGTCGCATTTTACCGGCTTCTTTAGCTCCATTTTCGCCACCACACTCTATAAAATCATCATAGCTTATAACTTCAGCCCTTATAAAGCCTTTTTCAAAGTCATTATGTATCACACTTGCAGCTTTTGGAGCTTTCCAGCCATTTGTGATCGTCCAGGCTCTAACTTCCACAACTCCTGCTGTGAAATAACTTATTAAGTTAAGTTTTGCAAAAGAGCGTCTTATTATCGCATCAAGCCCACTTTCTTCTGCTCCAAGACTTTCTAACATCTCTTTTGCTTCTAAATCATCAAGTCCAATTAACTCTTCTTCTATTTTTGAGCATAGTTTCATAACTTCTGAGTTATTTTTTTGTGCATATTCTTTTAATGTTTTAACATACTCATTATCATTTTGGATTGCCTCTTCATCTACATTTGCTGCATATATTACATCTTTTGCCGATAAAAGCCTAAGCTCTTTATTAAGCTCCATAAATGTCTCGCTTTCAAAATCATTAAAGCTTCTTGCAGTTTTTCCCTCATTTAGATGTTCAAGTAGCAAATTTGCCATATCAAAAAGCTCTTTTGCTCCTTTTTTCCCAGCTTTTACCTCTTTGCTTAATCTTTCGATTTTTTTATTTAATTGTTCGATATCTGCTAAGATAAGCTCCATTTCTATAATTTGTATATCACGAACCGGATCAATACTACCTTCAACATGTGTAATGTTTTCATCATCAAAGCATCTTACAATATGTAAAATAAGCTCAGTTTCTCTAATATTAGCTAGAAATTTATTTCCAAGCCCTTCGCCTTTGCTAGCGCCTTTTACAAGTCCTGCGATATCTACAAACTCTATTGTTGAGTGTTGAATTTTATTAGGTTTTACTATCTTAGCAAGTGCATCAAGTCTTGCATCTGGCACTGGAACGATTGCTTTATTTGGCTCTATTGTGCAAAATGGGTAGTTTTGAGCTGCTGCATTTTGTGCTTTTGTTAAGGCGTTAAAAGTTGTTGATTTGCCAACATTTGGAAGTCCTACGATACCAACTGATAAACTCATTTAGCTTCCTTTGCAAGTTCTAATAAATAGTATAAATTTGCTCTTACACCTGCTCCTGTTGCACCAAAAGAGTTATATCCCCAAGATTTTTCTAAATAAGCTGGTCCTGCAATATCAAGATGAATCCATTTATCTTTATATTCTTCTTTTATAAATGTATTAAGGAAAAGTCCTGCTGTTGTAGTTCCGCCATATCTACTGCTTGAGGTGTTGCTAACATCAGCGATATTGCTTTTAATAAGCTCTCTTAAATAATCATTAAATTCCAAAATCGTCATTAGCTCACCACTATCTTTTGTAATTTCCTTATACTCTTTTTTAAACTCTTCATTATTTCCTAAAAGTCCTGTTGTAAACTCCCCAAGTCCTACAACGCAAGCCCCTGTTAAAGTTGCCATATCAATTAAAATATCTGGTTTAAAATCTTGTGCGTAGCTAAGACAATCAGCCAAAACTAGTCTTCCCTCAGCATCAGTATTTCTTACTTCAATAGTTTTTTTACTTCTTGAGATAAGTACATCATCAGGTTTATATGAGTTTCCTCCTATCATATTCTCGGTTGCACCAATTATTGCGTGAATTTCAAAAGGAAGTTCAAGTTCAGCAGCTCCTTTTATAATACCCATAGCAGCTAACGCTCCACTTTTATCGCTTTTCATTGTAAGCATATAATCACTTGGTTTTAAGCTAAGTCCACCACTATCATAAGTTAAACCTTTTCCTACAAAAATAACTCTTTTTAGAGATTTAACTTTTGGAGTATATGTTAGATGAATTAGCCTAGGTTCGTTCGCACTTGATCTATTAACCGCTAAAAATGCGTTCATATTTTGCTCTTTTAAAAATGACTTATCATAAACCTTGCAATCAACTCTATCATATCTTGCTGAAAGAATTTGTGCTTCATCGGCCATTTTTACAGGTGTGTAAATTTCAGGTATTTCATTTACACCATTTTTTGCGTAATTTGTAGCTCTTGCTATGATATCACCATTTTTAAGTCCTAAATTTGCCTTTTTTTCATCTACTTCTTTATCTGCAAATTCCTCTGATGAGATATAAATTTGATTTAATTTATACTCTGTTTTTTCACTTTTGTATTTTGTAAACTCATAACTTCCTAAAATAAAGCCCTCAGCAATAGCTTGAAAAGTTTTTTTAGTGCATTTGCAAAGATATGAGTTAAGTTTTACACTTTTTATATTATAAGTTTTTAAAGAGTTATAAATTTGACTCATGCAAACGCGAATTTTGTCATAATCAAGCTCTTTAATACCAACATAAATTCTTTTTTTCTCAGGTAAAACTAAAACTTTATCCCCTTTATAGTTAAAAAATTCAAATTCATCTTTGTCTTTTACAAATTTGTGATTTAAATCTTTATTAACAACTAAAATTGCCTCAAAATCAGCTGAAATTTCAGCTAAAGGTTTGTTTAAAAACTCTATTTTCATTTTCATCCTTTCATTGTTTTTTAATTTTTATCTATTTTTTCTTTTTTAAAAATCTTTTTTCCATTTGCTTAAAACCATAAAATATCAATCCAAAAAATAACACTATTATAGGCAGTGCTACATACCAATGTTTTTCTATGAAATTTACAAAATGCCAAATTTCATCACCAAAGTACCATGCTAAAATTATAGTTAAAAAAGCCCATGAAAAACTACTTATTAAATTTATAAATGCAAATTTTTTTTGGTCATATCTGGTTATGCCAATACTCATTGGTATAATTGCACGAAATCCATAAATATAACGCTGAAAAAATATAATCCACCAATCATACTTTTGTAAAAGTAAATGCGCAATTGCAAATTTACGCTTTTGAGAGCTTAGTTTGTTGGTTATAAATTTTTTATTATATCTGCCTAGAAAAAAGTAAAATTGATCCCCACAAAATGCTCCAACTCCCGCAACTACTATGGAAATAGGAAGGCTTACATATCCTGAATGAGCCATAACTCCTGCTAAAATAAGACCAATCTCACCTTCTATCAAGCACCACACAAATAAAACAATATATGCGTATTCTTGATATTCAAGCATTAAACCTTTTAAAAATTCTTCCATTTAAATCTCTAAAATAGAATAAACTTTCGTAATATTTTTTAAAATTTCACTTCCTTTAAACTCGCTTTTTAAATTTATTAAAAAACAGGCTTCAACACACTTTGCTTTTGTTTGATTAATAAGCTCAACCGAAGCTTTTGCAGTTCCTCCAGTTGCTATTAAATCATCTATTAAAAGAACTTTTGCATCATTTTTATTTAAAAAAGCATCAATGTGAATTTCTACTTCATCAACGCCGTATTCAAGACTGTATTTTTGTGAAAGCGTAATATATGGAAGTTTATGAGGTTTTCTAATTGGAACAAAAGGAACTCTTAATCTTGCTGAAAGTGCTGCTCCAAAGATAAATCCACGACTTTCAATACCAGATACAAAATCTAAATTATAACTTTTATATCTATTTTCTAAATGATCCATTAAAAAATTAAACGCTTCTTTATTATTTAAAAGAGTTGTAATATCTCTAAAAATAACACCTGGTTTTGGGAAGTCTTTTATAGCTCTAATTGAGTTTAAAAGATATTTTTTTTCATCATTAGTTAAAACATTTTGCATTTTAGTCCTTTAAGAAAGTTTCTTAACTCTTCGCTCATGCCTACCACCTGCAAATTCTGTGCTAAAAAATATTTCACATAATTTTTTAGCCATTTTAGAGTCTAGAACTCTTGCTCCAAAAGCAAGCACGTTTGCATCATTGTGTTCTCTTGCCATTTTAGCAGTAAATTCATCATGACACAATGCACAGCGAATAAATTTATCTCTATTTGCAGCTATACTTATGCCTATTCCAGTTCCGCAAATAAGCACTCCATAGCTATTTTTAACACTTTTTATTTTTTGAGTTAAAATATATGCAAAGTCTGGATAGTCCACGCTTTCATCTGAATTTGTCCCAAGATCTGTAACTTTGTATCCAAGGCTTTCTAAAAACTCCTTGCAGCTACTTTTTAGCTCCAAGCTTGAGTGATCTCCTGCTATAAAAATTTCACTTATATTCATAAAATTTTCCTTTTATGGTTGATCGTAGATAAACTCTTCTTTGTTTTCAAGAGTATTTACTGATCTTCCTATCCTTTCCCAGCGAATTTTTTTATCTTTATCCCAACTAAAATATACAAACCAAGGCTTTCCAACTATAAATTTATATGGCACCGTTCCCCAAAAACGACTATCATCTGAATGATCTCTGTTATCTCCTATCATAAAAAACTCATTTTCAGGTACCTTTATATAATATGCATTAAAATTAAGTCCATCATCAAGTTTTCCAAGTTCATCAACTATGGCTGGCTGCATAGCAAAACTACCATTTGCAAGGTGTTTTAAAGTAAGGCTTAGCAAATTTACTTTTTCATCGTAGTGAATGCCTTTATTTTTATAAGGCTCTTTTATAAATTTTTTACCATTTAAAATAACAATATCATTTTTATCATAATTTTTATCTATAAAATTATCGCCCTCATGTGGTCTTAGATATAAATTTTTTATAGTAAAAATAACTTCATCCCCGCCAACTGCAAAGTTTCTTTTTACAAAATGTATTTTTTTATTTAACGGATAGCGAAATACAATAATATCGCCTCTTTGTGGTTTTTTACCTTTTATAAAGTGCCCATCTTTGTTTAGATCTGGTAAAACAGGCACTTCAATCCATGGAATGTGAGGAGTTGGTATGCCATAACTAAATTTCTTAACAAATAAAAAATCACCAATTAAAAGAGAGTTTTTCATAGAGCCACTAGGGATTACGAAAGCTTGAGCAAAGAAAAATATAACAAATAAAACTATTACAATAGTTCCAGTCCAGCTTCCTGAAAAATTATAAATTCTACTTAAAGTTTTTTTCATTTTAATCTTTCTAGTTTTTCTTACTTTTTCTTTTTTTAGCTGAAATTAAAGTGTTATTTAAAAGCATGGCTATTGTCATAGGTCCTACCCCGCCTGGCACTGGTGTTATAAACGAGCATTTTTCTTTTACTTCTTCAAAATCAACATCTCCTACCAAAGAGCCATCATCAAGTCTATTTATGCCTACATCAATTATTATAGCACCATCTTTTACCATATCAGCTTTTAAAAATTTTGGCTTTCCAATAGCTGCAACGATAATATCGGCATTTTTAGTAAAATGCTCTAAATTTTTAGTTTTGCTATGAGTTATAGTAACAGTAGCATTAGCGTTTAAAAGCAAATTTGCCATAGGTTTTCCAACTATATTGCTTCTTCCAATAACTACTGCATTTTTACCATTTAGATCAATATCATACTCTTTAAAAAGTCTCATAACTCCAAGTGGAGTACAAGGCACAAAACTATCCAACCCACTTACTAATTTGCCAACATTTATCGCGTGAAATCCATCGACATCCTTATCTGGATCAATCTCTTTTAATATATCATTTGTATTTATGTGTTTTGGGAGTGGAAGTTGAACTAAGATACCATCAACTTCTTTATCTGAGTTTAGTTTTTTTATAAGCTTTAAAAGCTCATCTTGAGTTGTGTTTTGGCTAAGCTTAAAAGCAAGAGATTTTATACCACAAAGCTCACATGCTTTTTCTTTTGATCTTACATAAGTTTGACTAGCTTTATCCTCACCCACTAAAACAACAGCAAGAGTTGGGATAATGCCTTTTTCTTTTAAATTTGAAGTTTCGTTTTTAACCTCTTCTTTAACTTTTTTACTTATATTTTTTCCATCTATTAAAGTCATTTTAAACCTTTTATATTTAAATTTAAAATAACATAATACCCAAATTTAGTTATAAAAAAGCTAAATTTAAAGCTATAAATTGTATCATATTAGAAATTTTAAATTTGCCAAAGGCGGATATTGAAAAAACTTATTATTTTACTTTTTATTATAAATTTTATACATGCAGAAAGCTTTATAACTGATATGGAGTATGGAAAGATGCTTTATAAAAATCCACGCGGAATTGGATGTCACAAATGTCATGGATTAAAAGGCGAAGGCATGGTTATAGCAAGTTATAAAGAATTTAATAAAACAAGTGAAGAAAAGATCGATAAAAAGCTAATTGCGCCAAGGATTAATAATTTAAACCCACAAGAGCTAGCCGATGGGATAACAAGTAAAAAAAGAAGTGTAATGCCATCTTATTTTTTAACAAAAGATGAGATAATTGTGATTTATAAGTATTTAAAACAATCTAAAAAATAATAAAATAAAGATATAATAAACCAAAAATAAGGAGAGATGATGACAAATTTACAAGCTTTTAAAGAGGCAAAAAAAGTAATTCCAGGAGGTGTTGATTCACCTGTTAGAGCGTTTGGCAATGTTGGAAGCCATCCATTTTTTGTAAAAAGTGCAAAAGGTGCTTATATTGAAGATATTGAGGGAAAAAAATATCTTGATTTTGTGCAAAGTTGGGGGCCTTTGATTTTTGGACATTGTGATGAGACAATAGAAAAAGCAGTTATACAAACTGCTAAAAATGGACTTAGCTTTGGGGCATCAAGTCCTTTAGAGACAAAACTTGCAAATTTAATTCTTAAAGATTTTCCTTATCTTGATATGATAAGATTTGTAAGCAGTGGAACAGAAGCAACTATGAGCGCTATTCGTCTTGCAAGAGGATATAGCAAAAAAGATGGAATTATCAAATTTGAAGGAAACTATCACGGACATAGCGATAGTTTATTAGTAAAAGCTGGAAGTGGTGCAGCTACTTTTGGGGCAACAAGCAGTGCAGGAGTTCCTAAAAGTGTGGCAGAAAATACCTTCGTAGCAATTTATAATAACATAGAAAGCGTAAAAGAGATATTAAATAAAAACGATAATATTGGAACAATTATAATTGAACCAATTGCTGGAAATATGGGACTTGTTCCAAGTAAGCCTGATTTTTTAAAAGCTCTTCGTAAAATTTGTGATGAAAGAAATATAGTTTTAATCTTAGATGAGGTAATGAGTGGATACCGTGCAAGTAAAACTGGTAGTTTTGGAATTTATGGAATAAAGGCTGATATTGTTACTTTTGGTAAAGTAATTGGCGGTGGTATTAACGCAGCTGCATTTGCCGCAAAAAAAGAAATTATGAGTTTAATAAGTCCTTTGGGTGATGTTTATCAAGCAGGAACTTTAAGTGGAAATCCTGTTGCTATGGCAGCTGGAATTGCAAGCTTAACTAAAATTTCAAATACTTCAAATTTATATGAAAAACTTGAAAAATTAGCTATTAAATTTACAGATGGACTTAAAAAAATAGCCAAAGAAAACGGCATTAGCATCCAAACATGTGTTAGAGGAAGTATGTTTGGTTACTTTTTTACAGATAAAGAGGTTGAAAATTATGCTGATGCTTTAACATCTGATTTAAAACTATTTTCTAAATTCCATACCGGTATGATAAATGAAGGTGTATTTTTAGCGCCATCTCAGTTTGAAACCGGATTTATATGTGATGCAATGAGCGAAGAAGATATTGACTTTGCTTTAAATGCAGCTAAAAAAGTAATGTCAAATTTGAAAAAATAAATGGTGATTTTATGAAAATAACTGAAAATTTAAATGATGCAGTAAAAGATGCAAATGGTTTAAGTCTGGCTATTTCTATAGTCGTAGCTGTACTTATAGGGTTTTTTATAGGAAAAGGACTTTATCATCTAACTGGCATAAAAGCTTTGTTTTGGATATTTTTAGTTGTTGGGATATTGGCAGCTTTTTTAAATATTTATAAAGCTGTAAAAGCCCAGCAAAAAGATATTAATGATCTTGTAAATGATCCAAAATATAAGCAGTATAAAGAGGCTCTTGATAAGGAAAATCCTCATAAAGACTATGATGAGTTTGATGCGATTGACAAAGAAGATAAAAAGTGGAATGAAGCATAAATTTTGCTTAAATAGTAGTTTTTAAAAGCAAATTTAAAGGTGTGTTTTGACAAAAGAATTTATTAAGTTATTAAAAATTTATCTTATTTTAGACTTTATTTTAGCTATTTTAAGCTTTGTTTTTGGCTTAAAATGGCTTATTAGTTCTCAAATTTCATTTATAATAACTATGTTTATAGCAAATTTTTCATTTAAAAGCTATAAAAATATGATAGATAAAGAGCTAAGAAGTGGTAAATTTGACTATTTAGAAGAAAATGATGAGGATATAAAAATAAGTAAAAAATCTTCTGCCTTGACTTTTTTATCGCCTTTTAAAATTATTGGTTATTTTGCTTTAGGTCTTAGTTTTTATATTTTAGTAAAAACCGAACTTTTAAATGTTTATGGATTTATGGCAGGTGTTTTTCCATATCCAATTGGCGCTATAATTTATGGAATTTTATATGCAAATAAGTAAGAAAATGCCAAGTCCAAAAAGAACTATTAAGGTCTTATCTGCTCTTTTTATAGGAGTTTGGCTTATATTTATAGGAAATGGCTTAGTTTTAACATCAGCTGGTGTTATGCTAAAAGAAATGGGCGTAAGCGATGTTTTTATCGGCATTATCACATCGTGCTTTTTTCTTGGTGGCATTATGAGTGCGATATTTGCTTATAGTTTTATAAGTAGCTATGGATATGTTAGAAGTTATGCTATATTTACAGCTTTATTTGCCATTTCAGCTACGCTTCATGGACTTGGAAATAGCATAATTTATTGGGCATTTTTACGATTTTTGCTTGGATTTTCTTATTATAGTATCGTTATGGTTGTAGAAAGCTGGATAAACACAAAGTCTAAAAATGAGATAAGATCACGAGTTTTAGCATTTTATGAAATGCTTTATTATGGTGGATTTGGTGTTGGGGTTATAATACTTGCTCTAAATTTAAGCAATGCTAAAATTTTTGCAATTTCTATATTTTTCATCTTACTTGGTGCAATTCCAATGAATACTGTAAAAATCAAAGAACCACCACTTCCTGAAAAAAGAAAACTATCAATCCCAAATGTTTTTAATCTTGTCCCACTAGCACTTAGTGGAAGCTTTACAGCTGGAATTTGCTTAAGTACTTTTTTTGCAATGTCAAGTGTGTTTGTTTTAAAAATAGGGGGAAGCGTTTTAGATATTTCTACTTTTATTTTTATAGCAATGATAGGGGGATTGTTATCAGAGCTCTTTTTTGGAAATTTTAGTGATAAATTTGGTAGAAAATACTCTATTATGCTTGGTGTTTTTATCGCTTTAGTTGCTTCTATTTTTATGTGGTTTAATTTAGAAAATTTAACTATTTTAAAAATTTGCGTATTTTTTCTAACTTTTGGAACATTTTCACTTTATGCATTATCACTTGCAAGAGCAAATGATATGTTAAACAATAAAAACGAAAGTGCAAAGGTTGGAGCTGAGCTTTTACTAAGCTATTCTATTGGCTCACTTCTAGGACCGTTAATCACAGGAGTTTTTATAGAAATTTTTGGATCTTTGGGTTTTGTTTTAGTCTATGTTTTAATACTAGCGTTTTTATTTGTATTTGCTGCATTTCAAGAAGTTGTACCTAAGGAAAAAAGAGGGGAATTTGTAGCAAAAATACCAAGTAAAATTTTAAGATAAATTTAACACTTTTTAGCTAAACTTTTATAAATTTAATAAGGAGTTTTACAATGCAAACTATAACTTTACAAGCTGAAAAAAGTGTCATTGATGAAATTTTAGAATTTATTAAAGATAAAAATGCAAAATTTATTATTGAAAAAGATGATGATTTGTCAAATTTAACATTTGATGAGATAAAAGCCGAAGTTAAGGACACCATAGAACAAATTGAAAATGGCACTATGGAACTTCACACAATGGAAGAAATAAGAACCTACACAGATAAAATCATAAATAGCTAAATAATGATAATTTTAACTAATCGCTTTAAAAAAGAGTTAGGCAATATTTTAGGTTTTATTAAAAAAGATAGTAAAACAAGAGCTTTAAAATTTAGAGATGATTTATTATCTAAAATTGATCAAATCCCAAACTATCCACAAATTTATAGAAAGTCATTAACCACAGATGATGAAAATGTAAAAGACTTGATATTTAAAGGCTTTGTTGTTGTTTTTAGGGTAAAAAATGATGATATTTATATTTTAGGAATTTACAAACACAATCTTTGGAAAAACTGACAATTTTAAAAAATATAAACTTTTATAAAAATTTGGTAAAATACAAAGTAAAAATATAAATTAAAATTGTCAAAAAGGATAAGTAATGCAATATGAAATTTATAAAAATTATGACTATAATAAATTAGTCAATGCTTTAAATAATGCAGAAGAAAAAAGGGATAAATTTTTAAAAGAGGCAAGGGAGCAGTCAAATTTAATCTCTTTTTTAATAAAAGAGTTAAAAACTAGGTTGCAAGAGCCAGAATTTTACAGTGTTGATAATGCTCCAAGTTTAAAATCCATAAGAGCTCAAATTCTAAAAATGCCACAAGATGAAATAGAAAAAATTAAAGCTGAGGTGGATAAAGAGATGTTTGGTAGCTAAAATGTATGAAATTATAATCCCAAACAAAGTCGATAAGATGATAAAATCTATCCAAAAAGGCGATAGACAAAATGCAATTAGAATTTTATTTGCTATTGAAAATTTAAGAAATTCAAACGACCCTTTTTCATTAAAAAATTGCAAAAAATTAGAAAATTTTGAAAACATATATCGCTGGAAAGTAGGGCAAGACTACCGAATAATTGGTAAAAAAATTAAAGAAGCCCTAGTGCTTGAATTAATAAAAGTATCAAAAAGAAAAGATTCTATAAAAAATAAGTGTTATGACTTAAACCAATAAACTCTTAAATTCTCTTATAAACTCTTTTATAATAAAACGCTGCCATGATAAAGTTAAGCCCAAAAAGTATAGTTATACAAAACGCATTTAGTCCAAGTTTGTATAAATATCCAGTAAGTATCGAAGTAGTTGCGGCAATTCCTAAAAACACCATATCAACATAAGCTATAACTCTACCATAATACCTTTTATCACAATGTGTTTGTATAAGAGTATAAGTATAAGACCAAAGAGTTGAGGTACTAAGTCCAGTTAAAAAAAGTCCGATAAAACTTAGATAAAAGTTAAACTGCAAAATCGCCCATGAAAACAGCCCCAAACCTTGAGCGATAAAAATTAAAAAAATAGTTCTATTATTTGCAAATTTACTTAAAACTATAGGTCCTATTATAAGTCCTAAGGCTCTAACTGTATTTATAAAGCCCAAAATAAGAGCAAAGCTTAAAATCTCTTTATATTGATATTTTGCTAAAATATTTATTAAAGTATCGTATGAAGTAACTGCCACAAAACCGTGAATTAAAATTAGATTTATTAAAAGTGGATTGGATTTAAGATAGATAAATCCCTCTTTTATCATAAAAAATGCTTTTGTTGTTAGAGTTTTTTTCTCTTCTTTTAAATTTAATCTTGTAAGTAAAAAAATGCCAACTAAGTAGATGAGAAAGTCAAATTTAAACGAGTTATAAACTCCAAAATGATTTATAAAAATCCCTGCAAATGCCATACCAAAGGTGTATGAAACAGCCCAAATTATGGAGTGAATTTCATTTGCAAGTTTTAACTCATCATTTTTTAAAATTTTTGGTAGTAAACTCATCTCAACTTGGAAATAAACACCAGCTAGCCCCATTCTTATAAAAACTAAAGCTTGTAAAAACCAAAACCAACTCAAGCTATCCACTAGCAAAAGCAAAGCAACAGTTATAGCCTCTATTATCATAAATGTCATAAAAAGTGGAAATGCTCTAAATTTGTCTATTATAACTCCAGCAAATGGCGCTATTATTACACTTGGGATAAATGCCATAGCTGCTGTTAATGCGACCATTTGATCGCTTGCTCCAAGTTTGTTTAAAAGTGTAAAAACCCCGATATGGCTAAACCACGCACCAAAATAGCAAATTAGCTGTATTGTTGAAAGAATTCTAACAGTTTTATTAGCTTTAAAAAGATTTATATATCTATTCATAAATTTACTCAAAAATTAAAAAATTCCAAGCATTATAGCTAAAATTTGTAATGTTAAATTTATAAAAATCTTAAAAATCAAAAAATTTATTCTAAACTCTAGCTATTTAGCGATTTAAGGCTTATAATTTTTTTTTTTTTTGAAATTAAGAATAATATAGTGAAATTTATGCTATTATAGCATCCTTAATAAAGAAAAAACAAGGAGTTGTTTAATGAGAAAAAAAATTTTAATTATGATGATAAGTATTTGCGCTGCAAATGTTTTGTGTGCAGGAGCTTTGTATAAAGTAGGTGCTGACGGTACGCTAATAGAAGTTGAAAAAGATCCGTACTCTTCAGATTATAGAACTAAAAAAGGTCATTATTCAGTGGATAAGTCTGAAATCTTGGTATTATCAAGGTTTGATGATATAGGTATAGCATTTGGAGATGGTGCATATGCTGATGATAGAAAACCAGGTGGAGGTGGCATTGCTATAGGAGTACGTGCTCGGGCTAAGCGAGATCCAAGCGTATCTGGTCCTGGAGAGGGAAATATTGCTATTGGAAATGATGCACAAGCGACTGGACACATGGCTATAGCTTTAGGTAGCAACTCAAAGGCAGAACAACAGCATTCTATTGCTATAGGATTTGGTGCAGATTCTTCAGAAAAAGACCACTCAGTAGCAGTTGGACAAAACTCAAAAGCTACAGGACTAGAATCTTCTGCTTTTGGAAGTTTTGCAAAAGCGCTTGGTGAACATAGTGTTGGTATTGGATATAGGGCAACAGCAAAGGGGCGAAGTAGTATTGCATTAGGAAATAACGCTAAAATCATAGGAGATGAGCAAGGTTCCACTGCTATAGGTTGGGGAGCAGAAGCTTCTGGATACTATTCTAATGCTATAGGAAGAGAGGCTAATGCTAGTGGGCAGTCCAATGCTATAGGATTTGGGGCACAATCTTTAAATCAATCCAGTGCCATAGGCGAAGCTGCATATTCTAAAGGAAGGTATTCAAGCGCTATAGGTCATCAGGCTAGAAGTTACGCTAATAATTCAGTAGCTATTGGAAGTAACGCAGTTACATACGGCAGAGATAAAAATACATATACCTCTGCATATAGCTCTATATCAATAGGAGAGTTTGCAAGAGCTGGCTTAAGTGAAAAGCTAACCCAGTCAGAGTATGATGAGTTAGATGGCAGATTACAAAAGAATTATTATGTAAAAGATGGAAACGGGTATAAACTAAAACCTTTTGATATTGAAAGTAATCGAGGCAATATAGCTATAGGTACCTACTCATTAGCAACTTCTATTAGATCTGTTGCTATAGGAATTGGTGCAGAATCTATGAGTTCTAATGCAGTTTCTTTAGGTTATGGTTCTAAGGCTCTTTGGAATGATTCCACAGCCCTAGGAAGCAAAGCAAAAGCCATGGCTAACTATAGCACTGCCGTAGGATATGGAGCTTTGGCACGCTCAGAAAGATCAGTCTCAGTAGGATATGAGGCTAAAGCAGGTCTTGAAGAAGAGCTTGATGAGAGTAGATATAACTCATTAGCTGATACTTATAAACAATACTACAAAAAAGATAATGGAAAATATAAGCTTAAAAATTCAAACCAAAATAATATCGCTATAGGATATAATTCTGAATCCTTAGGTTCAAGCTCTTTGGCTTTAGGATATGGATCTATGGCAGCCAAGGACCATGCAATATCACTTGGGACAAAATCAAATACTCAAGGAAGTTATGGCATATCAGTAGGACATGAGGCTAAAGCTTTAAATGACAATTCTATAGCTTTGGGCTATCAAGCCAGTGCACAAAAAGATAACTCTGTTGCACTTGGAGGAAAATCAGTAGCGAGCACAGGTAGTAAAGTTATAGGCCTTGACTTTGCAACCAACGGGCCAAGTGACAAAACAGACCATATTTGGAGAAGTACAGCAGGGGCTGTATCAGTAGGTGATGAAACTAAAAAAATTACTCGTCAAATCACAAATGTCGCAGCAGGAACAAAAGACACCGACGCAGTCAATGTCGCCCAAATCAAGTCTTTGACCAATCAAGGCTTTCATACACAAGCTGATTATAATGCTACAGATATAACAAAGGGAAATGATGTTTCTCACAAACTTGGTGGAATTATAAAAGTAGGTGGAAATTTTAAACCATCAGATGGCGGTGTATTAAGCAATGCAAATATGGATACATATTTAAGTGGTAAAAATTTAGCTACTTCTATAGATGATTATGGAAACATAAATTTACTTATGGCTAAAACTCCAAAATTTGATGATATCAATATCTCAAAAGATGGCAAAGGTGGAGACTATACAAATTTAACTGAATGGATTAAAAGCATAGAAAATTCAAGTCAGGCAAATAATATAAAATATTTCTCTGTAAATTCTAAAGAAACAGGAAATGCTGATAATAAAGGTGCTACAGGTAAAGATGCTATAGCTATCGGACCAAAAGCAGAAGCTAACTCTACAAATTCTATAGCTATGGGACTAGGTGCAAGATCACGAGGTCTAAGAACAGTTGCCATAGGAGCATTTTCAAACGCAGAAGGAAATTTATCAACTGCCATTGGTTATAATGCACACTCAGAAGGTTATACATCAGTGGCTTTGGGTAATATATCTAAAGCAAAAGGTATAGATGCGGTTGCTATAGGCAATCATGCATCGGCTGAAAAACGTGGATCAATGGCTTTAGGAGCTAAATCAGGCGCATCAAATATGGGTTCTATAGCGGTAGGACCTCTAGCGCAAAGTTATGGCTATGGCTCAATAGCTGTTGGAACAGGGTCAAATGCCTTTTCACACAACTCAGTTGCTATAGGTTCTGCTAGCCAAGCAGGTGACAGAGATTCAGTAAATTTGACCAAAAAATATTATATGTTAAGTGTTCAAGAGTATAACAACCTTCCACAAAATGAAAAAGATTTGTTTCAAAAAGAAACTATATTAAGGGTTCGCCCTAAGCCAAATGGCAATGGCTATGAGTATTATGACGAAGATGTCTATTTTGTAAAAAACAGACATCAAACAGCTGTTGGACAACAAAGTTGGGCAAAAGGATATGAATCAACAGCTCTAGGTGCTAACTCAGAAGCTTTTGGTCACTATAGTTTATCCACAGGAGCTTTTAGCCATTCAGATGGTGAGTATAGTAGTGCTATTGGATATGAATCAAACGCAAGTGGAAATTTCTCAACTGCAATTGGTTCTCATGCAGTAGCAAAAGAACAAAATTCTATTGCATTAGGTGCTGGATCACAAGCAAATATAAACAACTCTGTAGCTTTGGGTTCAGACTCTGTAGCCAATACTAAAGCTGGTATAGAGGGTAAATATTTCGGAGTTGGTGAAAACGATAAAAAAGGCACTGCAACTTGGACAAGCACAAGAGGAGCCGTATCAGTAGGTGATAAAGACAATAACATTACTCGCCAAATCACAAATGTCGCAGCAGGATATGCTGACACCGACGCAGTCAATGTTGCTCAATTAAAATCTTTAAAATCATTTGCAGACAAAGGTTTATATTTCCAAGGTGATGATAATAAAAGCATCAATAAACAGTTAGGCAGTACACTATCTATCACAGGTGGAGCAGAAGCTAACAATAGCAAACTAGCCCAAGGAAACATAGCTGTTCTTAATAAAGATGGCAACTTAACTATTGCTTTAGCTAAAAATTTAACTGATTTAGAAAGTGTAACTGTTGGCAATACTATCATTAAAGATAACAACATATCAGTTGGTAAAAATATCTCTATTACAGATAAAGAGATTAAAAATGGTAATGTTACAATTGCAAGTAACTCTATAAATATAGCTGATAAAAA